>NZ_JABWRE020000001.1:1862403-2171970 GCF_014268815.2 Pseudomonas urmiensis | reverse complement strand
ATAGCGGCCGATGGGCGTACGCACGGCGTCGATGATCAGCGCATCGTTGCGGGTCTGGTCAGTCATCTTTGCTCTCCTGCGCCAGCACCGTGCCGCGCACTTTGTAGGATTTACCGCGGAACAGGGCAATCAGCTCACCCCGCTGGTTTTCCAGCCTGACGTCATACAGGCCGGTGCGGCCTTTGCGGCTGAGTTCGCTGGCAGTGGCAGTGAGTACATCGTGCTCAACCGCCGGGGCCAGGTAATCGATGCTGCAGCCCTGGGCCACCGTGGCTTCGTCGTAACTGTTGCAGGCGAAGGCGAACGCCGAGTCGGCCAGGGCAAACAGGTAACCGCCATGGCAGGTGCCGTGCCCTTGGATCATGTCTGCCCGGACCTGCATGCTCAGGCGCGCACGGCCTGGGCCGCTGTCGAGCAGGCGAGCGCCCATGGCCTGGGTCGCTCGGTCGCGGGAGAACATCGCGTCGCTACAGGCGCGGGCCAGTTCATCGGGGGTGCGTTGGCTTTCAGTCATGCAGGTGGCCTCCTTGGGCATGCACGCGACGCAGCAGCAGGGAAGGGCGATAGCGGGTTTCGCCATAGCTGTTTTGCAGGTTCTGCAGCACGCGCAGGGTGTAGCCCAGGCCAATGTGCTCAGCCCAGGCCAGCGGGCCGCAGGGGTAGTTGACGCCAGCGCGCATGGCCAGATCGATATCAGCGGCTGATCCGACGCCTTGCAGCACGGCGTCCGCCGCCTCGTTGGCAAGGGTTGCCACGGTACGCAGCACCACCAGGCCTGGTAGGTCGGCAACCTCGCTCACGCTGAAACCTGCTTGGCGCAGCAGGGCAATCGCCTGGTCCTGCGCTTGGTCGGTGGTGTCCGCCGCCTTGCTGATGGCGATGCGCGCTGTGCTTGTGTAGTCCAGAGCAAGATCGACCAGCAGCAGGTTGCTCAGGCCATCTTCGCGTGCGCGCTGGCTGGCCAGGCGACCGTCGGATAGCGCCAAGGTCGCATCGCCCACGCGCAGCAGGCCATTGCCTGGACGTTCAGTGACACTGATGCCACTGGCTTTGAGCCGCTGCAGCAATGGCTGCATCACCCCCAGGCAACCTTCCACTACACAACGATCGACGCGCGCCGTGCTCTGAAGCTCAGCTGCCGGCGGGCGCTCGGCGCCTTCGCGGTAGTCGTAGAAACCCTGGCCGCTCTTGCGCCCCAAGCGGCCGGCATCGACCAGCTCTTTTTGCACCAGCGAAGGTTGGAAGCGGAAGTCGCCATAGAACGCATCGAACACCGAGCAGGTCACGGCATAGTTGACGTCGTGGCCGATCAAATCGGTCAGCTCGAATGGGCCCATGCGAAAACCGCCTGCATCGCGCAGCAGCGCATCGAGGGTGGCGCAGTCCGCCGCGCCTTCCTGGAGCAGACGCAGGCTTTCGGCGTAGAACGGCCGCGCGACCCGGTTGACGATAAAACCAGGGGTGGAACGGGTATGGACCGGCTGCTTGCCCCAGGCCTTGGCCAGTTGATACAGCCGGGCAGCCAATTGCGGATCAGTGGCAAGGCCGCTGACGACCTCGACCAGCGCCATGACCGGCGCGGGGTTGAAGAAGTGCATGCCAATTACCCGCTGCGGCCGGCGCAGCCCCGCCGCAAGGCTGGTGATCGACAGCGATGAGGTGTTGCTGGCGAGGATGCAATCGTCGGCGCACAGTGCTTCGAGTTGGCGCAGCAAGTCCTGCTTGACCTGCAAGTTCTCGACGATGGCCTCGATCACCAGCTGTGCATCGGCCAATGCTTCTATCGATTCGACCGGCTGCAGGCGAGCGCTGATCGCCTCGCGCTCGGCGGCGTCGAGCTTGCCTTTGTCGACCAGCTGCCCGAGCTGCCGATCGATACCTTGCAGCGCCTGGGCCGCCGCGCCGGGGCGGTTGTCGTAGAGCTGCACCGGGTGACCGGCCTGGGCCGCCACCTGAGCGATGCCGGCGCCCATGGCACCGGCGCCGATCACTGCAACCCGGGTATTAGTGTTGAACACACTCATGTCAGCACCCCTTGAATGCTGGCTGGCGTTTGTCCATGAACGCAGCGACGCCTTCGCGGTAGTCCTCGCTGCGCCCGGCCAGGCGTTGCAGGTCCCGCTCCAGCTCCAACTGCTGGTCGAAGCGGTTGTCGAAGCTGGCATTCAGGGCGCGCTTGATCAGGGCCAGGCCGTAGGTCGGCTGGGTTGCCAGGTGCCGTGCCAAGCTCAGGGCCTCGTCGCGCAGCGCAGCATCATCGACCACCCGGTTGATCAGCCCCCAGTGTTCGGCTTGCTCCGCGCTTAATCGCTCACCGAGCAGGGCCAACGCCTTGGCCCGGGCCATGCCGATCAGCCGCGGCAATTGCCAGGTGCCCCCAGAATCGGGCACCAGGCCGATCTTGCGGAAGGCTTGGATGAAGCTTGCCGAGCGCGCTGCCAGGACCAGATCGCAGGCCAGCGGGATATTCGCCCCGGCCCCCGCCGCCACGCCGTTGACTGCGCAGATCACCGGCATCGGTAGCTCGCGCAGGGTGCGGATCATCGGGTTGTAGAACTGCTCGATCGACTCGCCCAGGTCGGGCATCTGCGCGCCTGGTGCGACATTGCGATCCGACAGATCTTGGCCGGCGCAGAAACCGCGGCCTTCACCCGTCAACAGCAGCACTCGCACTTGCGGGGCCTGGCGCACCTGTTTGAGGGCCTCGCGCACTTCCTTGTGCATCTGGGTATTGAAGCTGTTCAGCTGGTCGGGCCGATTCAGCGAGAGGAGGGCGACACCGTCCTCGATGGAAAACAGGATGTGCTCGAAAGTCATTGCAGACTCGCTCCGTCAGTCGATGGGAAGGGGCCGATTACTGGCCCTGGAAATGGGCCGGGCGTTTTTCCTGGAAGGCGCGAATGCCTTCGGCGCGGTCGGCGGTGCCGGCCAGCAGGGTGAACGCGTGGCGCTCCAAGCGCAGGCCGGTGGCAAGGTCGGTGTCTGCGGCCTTGAGCAGCGCTTCCTTGGCCAAACGCACCGCCAGCGGCGCCTTGCGGGCAATCGCCGCGCCAATCTGCATGGCGCGCTCAACGGTCAGCTCGGGTTGGCTGACTTCACTGACCAGCCCGGCCTGCTGGGCGTGGCGGGCGCTGATCGGCTCGCCGGTCAGCACCATCTGCATCGCCAGCGGCTTGCCGACTGCGCGCAACAAACGTTGGGTGCCGCCGGCGCCGGGGATGATGCCCAGGTTGATTTCCGGCTGGCCGAAACGTGCATCTTCGCCAGCGATGACGATGTCGGCGCACATCACTAGCTCACAACCGCCACCCAGGGCGAAGCCGTTGACGGCGGCGATCAACGGCTTGGAGAAGGCAGCGATCCGCTGCCAATGGGCGACCCGCGGGTCATTGAGGATGCCGACCAGGTCGCGCTCGGCCATCTCGCGGATGTCGGCACCGGCGGCGAACGCTTTCCGGTTGCCGGTTATTACCACCACAGCGATCGCCGGGTCGCGGTCGGCGCTGTCCAGCTCGGCGGCGAGTTCCGCGAGCAGTTCGGTATTCAGCGCATTGAGCGCTTCGGGCCGTTGCAGGGTGATCAGACGGACGCCGTCCTCAGGCGCCTGCACAACGAGGTAGCGAGGCATGTTGGGTTCCTCAGGCTGCACGCACGGCCTTGAGGCCGGCATTTATTGGAATTGTCTGCAGGAGCAGGGGGCGCAGCGCGACGCCTGCTCAGGTGCGCCAAGTATATGCCTTATGCGATACATAACTGCAACATCATAATTTGTTTTCTGTGTCCCGTAGTAGGTAAGTGATTTTGACTAGGCTCAGTCTTTATCAGCCTAACGCCCGCAAAATAAGGGTTTTGCTGATCGACCCATCCAGCGCTTGAAAGCGATACAGGAAATTCGAGATTGACGATCAGTTTTATTGTGATACATGATCGGTACACATTTCGAATCATGTGGAGAGGTGTGACATGCCTTGCTATCGACTGGACGGCCTGACACCGGTAATCCATCCCACTGCCTACGTACACCCAAGCGCTGTGCTGATTGGCGACGTGATCATTGGTCCACACTGCTACGTAGGGCCATTGGCCTCACTGCGCGGCGACTTTGGCCGCATCGTGCTGGAGGAGGGCGCCAATCTGCAGGACACCTGCGTGATGCATGGCTTCCCTGGCGGCGATACGGTCATCGAGCGCAACGGGCATGTCGGCCACGGCGCGGTGCTGCACGGTTGCCGGGTAGGTGAGGACGCCCTGGTGGGCATGAACGCCGTGGTGATGGATGGCGCCTACATCGCGCCACGCTGCATCGTCGCCGCCACGGCGTTCGTCAAGGCAGGTTTCCAATGCCCTGAGCAAAGCCTGGTGGTCGGCTCACCGGCCCAGGCCAAACGCACGCTCAGCGACCAGGAAATCGCCTGGAAGCAACGGGGTACCGCCGAATATCAGCTGCTGGCCAAGCGCTGCATGGCCGCGCTGGTCGAGTGCCCGCCGCTGACCGAAGTCCAAGCGCTGCGACCGCGCATGGGTGACTCGGGCTTGCGGCCAAAAGCGGAGCAGGGGGCATGAACCAAGCGTTGCCACGTAATGGCCAGGCAGGGCGGCGTGCAGGTATAGTCGGGGTTCCATCCGCTTCCAGTTCTCCCATGAGCAGCCTTGCCCCCCTTAATACGCTGATCACCCGTTTCCAGGAACAGACGCCAATCCGCGCCAGTTCGCTGATCATCACCCTGTATGGCGACGCCATCGAGCCGCATGGCGGCACGGTGTGGCTGGGCAGCTTGATCAATCTGCTCGAGCCAATCGGCATCAATGAGCGGCTGATCCGTACCTCGATCTTCCGCTTGAGCAAAGAAGGGTGGTTGACCGCCGAAAAAGTCGGCCGACGCAGCTACTACAGCCTCACCGGCACTGGCCGGCGGCGTTTCGAAAAGGCCTTCAAGCGGGTCTACAGCCCAAGCCTGCCGGCCTGGGATGGCGCCTGGACACTGGTCTTGCTGTCGCAGCTGGAAGCCAGCAAGCGCAAGGCCGTTCGCGAAGAGCTGGAGTGGCAAGGTTATGGTGCGATCGCGCCGAACGTGCTGGGCTGCCCACGCGCCGACCGCAGTGATCTTGCCGCAACCTTGCGTGAGCTGGACGCCACCGACGACAGCATCGTCTTTGAAACCCACACCCAGGAAGTGCTGGCCTCTAAAGCCATGCGCGCCCAGGTTCGCGAAAGCTGGCGGATCGAGGAGCTGGGCGAGCATTACAGCGAGTTCATCCGCCTGTTCCGGCCGCTGTGGCAAGCCCTCAAGGAACAGCAAGCGCTTGACGCCCAGGACTGCTTCCTGGCGCGCACACTGCTGATCCATGAATATCGCCGGCTACTGCTGCGTGACCCACAACTGCCAGATGAGTTGCTGCCGGGCGATTGGGAGGGCAGGGCTGCCCGCCAGCTGTGCCGCAACCTGTATCGACTGGTGTGCGCCAAGGCCGAGGAGTGGCTGAACAGCGCCCTGGAGACCGCCGACGGGCCGTTGCCGGATGTCAACGAGAGCTTCTACAAGCGTTTCGGCGGCTTGGCCTGAAGCTCAGCGTACGTAGGTCGGCATCCCCCAAGCGCCGTATCTGAAGCCTCGGCAGCGGTTGTAACCGTTGCGGTACCACAGCTCGAACTGCGCACCGTTCCAAACCCAGAACGACAGCGTGGAGCAGTCATCCAGGGCGCGCTTCTTTTGCCAGGAACTGATCTGGGCCATGCGCCGTTCGAATTGTGTGGCTTCAGTGGTGACCAATTGCGCAGCGTAGGGCGGCTGATCCTGGACCACCCAGTAACCGTTGGCCGTGTTGAAGCTGTTGGCCCGGCATTGCGTGGCGACCAGCACACGCTGCTCATCGAGCCGCTCCACGGTCAGTGGCAGCGCACGGCTGGAGTCTTGTAGATCGGGGCACTGGCGAGGGCCGGTCAAGGTCTGGCGCAGGGCTTGGGGCAAGACCGGGAGTTGCGCTAAGGCCTGGTCTTCAGGGCGATTGTCAACCAAGGGCAGGCGCTCGATAGGCGGCGCTGCGCGCCTTGGCCCTGGTACCAGCTGCTCATCCTCAGCGCCGCGGCTGACCAGCGCGCCTGGCGTGCCGAGCCGTTCCTGAACTTCATCCATTTTCAGCAGCACTGCCGCAGCGCCGGCATCCGAGAGGGTGCGCACAGCCCCACGGGAGTCGACCACCTTGATCTGCGTGCTGCCAGGCAGCGCAGCGAGCAGGGCCAAGACCTGGTCGTGCTCGATATGAAAATCCGAAGCATCATCGCGCAGGGTACCCACGACCACCTCGTCGATCACCAGTTGTACCGGCGGGACAGGGGGCTCGCCACCGAGGTTGGCGAACATCAACGTGCCAGTGACAGCGGTGTTGGGGCCAGCCTCGCGTTGCAGGCCCAGGCTGATGCCATCGATGCCATCGCCCGGGGAGTAACCCATCGCGATGCACTGGCCAGACTTGTTGCAGGCGAGGTCCCAGTCCTTGTGGGAGAAGACCAGACCGTCATCGGGCACTGCGGCGCAGGCTAGCGTACTGAGCGCCCAAAAAGGCCAGCACAGCGATTGAAGCTTCATGGACGTCCTTGTAGAGAGCGTTTCAGTAGGGATGGGGTGCTTTTGAATATTATATAACTCAACTAAATGAATATTTAGTTGAGTTATCACTTAAACTTATAATATAGGGCAGGGCAGTACCTTATGGGAGAACGCCCACGGATTCAACTCTGGCCTGGGGAAATGCCTCGCGCAGGCTGGATTTAAGCCAATTGATGAACCACAGCGCATCCTCGTTTGGTGCCTGGGACGGCGTGAGAACCTGATAACTTTCCAGCGGCGCTGCCTGATCCAGGCAGCGTATCAGCGTACCTTGCTCAAGCTCGCGCTGAACCAGTACCTCGGTTGCCAGCGCGATGCCATGGCCACGTTCTGCGAGGTTGAGCACAATGTCATTGCTCATGTGCGAAGCATCGGACTTGACCCGCACACGCAGGCCATTGGCGGCGAACCAGCTGTTCCACCATGTGCCGTCATCGACGTGAATCAGCTTGTTTGGGGGCAAATCGGCAATCGTCAGCGGCCCTGGCAACTGCGCAAGAAAGCTGGGCGAGCAGACGGCAAACACTGCCGGGCGAATCAAGACCTCACGCACGCCCGATAGCTCGCCAGGCAAGCCATAGGCTATACCCAGGTCAGCTTGCCTGGCATCCACTGCAGTAAACGAGGCATTGGGCTCGATGGCGATCTTCAGGTCAGGTCGCAGCTTGCGCAGACTGTCGATCCGCGGGGTCAACCAGCGTGAAGCGAAGGCCGGTACGCACAGGATGCGCAGCCAACGCTGGTTGTCGTGCCTGGCCAGGCGGGCACTGGCGTCGGCAAGGATCTGCAGTGCCTGCGATACCGCTTGGTAATAGTGCGCACCTAGCAACGTCAGGGTGACGCCGCGCGGGCCGCGCTCAAGCAGACGCACACCCAGCCAGTCTTCCAGATTCTTCACATGGCGACCGATCGCAGGCTGAGTCACATGCAAAGCTTCTGACGCCGCTACATAACTGCCAAGCCGCGCCGCAGCCTCGAAAGCCCGGATTGCATTGAGTGGGGGAAGCCGGTCGATGGCCATGCGCGCCTCGGGGTATTAGTTTTTGTATTAGTGGCAGTCAATTTATTGTTCTTTTCCGCGCCGTTCAAGTTGCTGAGACTCACGGTGGGCGCGGGCTAGCCCCGTGAAGTGTCCCACGCACAGCAAAACTTGAGGAAAACCCCATGCGGGCAACACCAATAACAATCAAGCCGTCCACTGTATTTTCCATCCTTGCGCTAGCCCTGGCAGCCAGCACCGCTCAGGCTGCCGATAGTAAGAGCCCGTGCGGCGTACCCAATCTGCACACATGCCCGCAGCCGTTCGACAAAGTGCTGCCGGCAGCCAAGAACATGCTGACCTGGGATCAAGACACCCGAGTAGTGGGGTTCCGTAATACCTACCGCCTGTACGAAGGGGATGTATTTTCTACCCAGGGCGCCACCCCAAGTCCGTTACCAGCAGCGGATCATCTGCTCAGCAACGTTCAATACAGCCTGGAGGGCAAGCGCCAGGGACTTGCCGACTACCTGGAAAACCAGAGCGTAACCGGGCTGTTGGTGCTCAAAGACGGCAAAATTGCCTACGAATACTACGGCAAAGGCAACACTGCCCAGACCCTGTGGACTTCACGCTCAGTTGCCAAGTCGGTAGTCAGCGTGCTGGTGGGGGTTGCTATAAAAGCCGGCAAGATCAAGTCGGTAGACGACAAGATCACCGCGTATATCCCCGAACTCAAAGGCACCGAGTGGCAGGATGTAACCCTGCATCAGCTGATGCAACATACCTCAGGTGTGGTCTGGGATGAGAATTACGCATCGCCAGACTCTGATTTCTCCCACATGACCCAATGCGAGGCCAAGCCAGACCCTTACGATTGCGTGCTCAACCTGGTCAAATCGGTCAAGCGCAAGCCCGGGGTGAAGCCTGGCGAAGTCTGGTCATACAACACCGGCGGCGCCTGGCTGGTCGGCCGCGTGCTGGAGAACGCCACTGGCCAGACCATCGCCAAGTACCTGGAAAGCCAGATCTGGAGCCGCTATGGCATGCAGCAAGATGGCGTCTGGCACGCACTGGTACCGGGTAAGGTCGACATGGGTGGTCACGGCTTCAATGCCACGCTGCGTGACTGGGGGCGCTTCGGCCAGTTCGTGCTCAGCGGCGGCCAATTGCCGAACGGCGAAAAGTTGCTGCCCAACGATTGGCTTGCACGCTCGACGCACTGGACTACAGCCAAAGGCTCGGTAACCAAAGCCGCACCTAATGGTCAGTACGGCTACCAATGGTGGTACAACGCGCCGGCACCGGATGCAGATGCCGAACCGAAGAAGACCGCTACCAGCGAGCAAACATTCTGGGCGCTGGGCATCTACGGTCAGACGATCGCGATCAATCCGGTTGAGCATCTGGTGATGGTGCAATGGTCGACCTGGAAGAATGCCGAGACACCGAGCTCGTTGTATGACGAACAGGCGTTGTTCGTGAATGCAGTGAGTAAGGCGCTGGATCAGAAGCAGTAGATGGCTGCGGCGTGGCTTTGGATCTGGTGGGAACCAGGGCCGCGCCTTAATGCGAAACTACGCATAATGTATATTATGTTAAATCTAGTAATATCCTCACGCAGCCCACTCGCTGCAGCGCCGTTGCCTGTCTCGACACGTGACCGATTAACTGGACCGGCCACTTCGCGGGCGCTCCCGCGCCCACAGGCGCTCAACATCCTCACGATCTAGCAGTCGTTTTTCCTGAGCAATGCCCTGATATTCAGCATTAGCGCCTCAAGTGAAAAAGGCTTGGTCAGCACCGCAGTGCAAGGTTCAAGCTGGACGCTGTCGAGCACATTTGGCTGCGCATAGCCCGTCATGAACAAAATTGGCAATCCAGGCCTGGCTCTACGCCCCTCATCTGCCATTTGTCTACCGTCGATACCACCCGGCAGGCCTATGTCCGTCACGAGCAAGTCGATTTGAGTGTCTGAACAAAGTAACTGAAGGCCAGCGAGGCTGTCGGCGGCTTCGACAACCCGGTACCCACAGTTATCTAGCATTTCGCTCACAAACATGCGCACTGATGGCTCGTCATCGACGACCAACACTGTCTCACCTGATGCAGATAATGTCGTCTCATCCAGTGGCTCCATACGCTCCGGCGCCGTGATTCGGGCCGTTTGGCTAGGCAACTGAAGATAAACACGGGTGCCGTGATCCTCAACTGACTCGATCCTGACCTGGCCTCCTGATTGTTTGGCAAAGCCATAGATCATCGATAAGCCAAGACCAGTACCGGCCCCGACTGGTTTGGTGGTGAAGAACGGCTCGAATGCGCGGGAAAGCGTCTGGGCGCTCATGCCAATTCCGTCGTCAGCGACACAAATCGTCAAATAATTTCCGGGAGGCAGTTCAGGATCCAATTCTGGCCCTAGTACCAACTCTTGGTTGAACGTGGTAATGGCAATGCAGCCGCTGCTGGCTAATGCGTCGCGGGCGTTGATACACAGGTTCAACAGCGAGTTCTCTACTTGTGCCGGGTCGACCAGGCAAATACTCGATTTCGCGCTCAGTTCCACCTTCAATTTGATCGAGGGCCCTACTGTGCGGCTGATCAGCTCTTGCATATCGCTGATCAGGCTGTTCACGTCGATATGAAGAGGCATCAGCGTTTGGCGACGAGAGAATGCCAGGAGCCGATGCGTCAGCGATGCCGCTCTCTGGGCGGCGCCTTGGGCCACCCCAAGATAACGTTCAACATCGGCAATGCGCCGCTGCTTCAAACGGCGCTTGACCAGATCCAGGCTACCTGTGATCCCCGCCAATAGATTGTTGAAATCGTGAGCGATCCCTCCTGTCAGCTGGCCAACCGCTTCCATCTTTTGAGATTGTCGAAGCGCCGCTTGAACCGCTTCCCGCTCGGCCACAGCCTCCTCGATCCGTGCTTCCAAGGTGCGATTGAGTTCTACAAGCTGCGACTCGGCATTCTTGCGCGCAGTCACGTCAATGGACGAGCCGATCAGCCCAATGACCTCCCCCGCATCGTCGCAAAGTGGCGCTTTCATTGATAACCAGTAGGTCGCTGTACCGTCCGGCATATCGACCCGCTCTTCGATCTGCACCGCTTTGCCACCCTGCATCACGCGCTGATCGGTTTCCATGACCTGACGTGCCTGGGCTTTGTCCTCAAGAAACTCCAGATCGGTTTTGCCCAGGTAAAACTCTGGCGGTTTGCCGATCAGTTGCGTGGCGCCATGGTTCGCTACAAGTAGCCTGCCCTCCAGATCCTTGGCGTAGACAACACCGGGCACGGCGGCAGTGAATGTGCGCAGCAATGCCGACATCCTGTCACGCTCAGCCTCAGCTGAGCGACGGGACTCAATATTCATGAGAACCCCGGGAAACCTGATCGCCCTGCCCTGTTCATCGAGCTCCGCCCGGCCATTGGCTTCGATCCAACGGTAGCTACCGTCGTGCTGTCGAACGCGGTATTCACACCGGTAGGCACCGCCGCGACGCATGGCTTCCTGGATGTCGGTCGAGACGCGATCACGGTCGTTTGGATGAATAGACGAAAACGCCTCCTCGATAGGAATGCCGGCCATGCACTTGTGCGCAGGCAGTCCAAAGGATCTGGAAAAGCGCTCGTCAGCGGTCACACGGTTAGCCGGGATATCCCACACCCAGGTACCGACAATCGCGCCAGCATCGAGTGCCAACTGCAAACGCTCTGATGCATCCGTTGCAAAGGCATGGCCTTGATTGTGTGATGCCGGAACATCCATGCCATGCATAGGGCCAGGGGGTTGGCGCTCCATAACGTCCTCTTGTCGAAGCCTTGGGCCATTAGCCCATGGATAACATTGTCAACCTCGATGCCACCGTCGCCATTCTATCTACGCTGATACACAGCAAAAGCATACTGCCTTCAAAGAATCAGCGACGACTACCCTCGACGCGACTATGGCGTATTGTCTACCATCTGCAGCTTTAACGCTTCAGCGTGTTTCGCTAAGGATTTAGATGTCTGTTCATCAAGTGCCACCTGCCCTGCCCGCCAGAAGCACTGCTGCCAAGATGGAAGCGGCAATGGCTCTGGGGAGTTTTGCAATCGGCACCGGCGAGTTTGCCATCATGGGCCTGATGCCCGAAATTGCCCGGAACTTGCAGCTGAGTGAGCCTCAAGTTGGTCATGCGATCAGTGCCTATGCTCTGGGCGTAATGGTTGGGGCACCTGTGCTCGCGATACTGGGCGCCAAACTTCTGCGCAAACACATGCTGCTCCTGCTAATGGCGCTCTACGCTATCGGCAACCTTGCCACAGCCTTTGCGCCATCCTTCGGTGGGCTGGTCACGTTCCGTTTCATCAGTGGCCTGCCTCATGGCGCGTACTTCGGTATCGCCGCGGTGGTGGCCTCAAGCATAGTGCCGACCAACCAACGCGCTGGCGCCGTCGCCAGGGTAATGATGGGGTTGACCCTCGCCATGCTCCTAGGCAATCCAGTCGCCACGTTCCTTGGTCAATTATTCGGCTGGCGCTCGGCATTCGTGCTGGTTGGGGCCATCGCCGTTTGCACCGTTGCCCTGATCTGGCGCTTGGTACCTCAGCCTCAGGATGAAGTCCGGAGTGATCCGCGCAAGGAGCTTCAGGCGTTTCGTCTTCCGCAAGTCTGGATGGCACTTGCGATAGCGTCCATTGGCTTTGCGGGCATGTTCACCGTTTTCAGCTACTTGGCGCCAACGATGCTCGAGGTGACCAAAGTTTCTCCCGAGTGGATTCCATTCGGCCTGGCAGCATTCGGGATCGGCGGCATCATTGGCAACATCGCAGGCGGCAAGCTATTCGACCGATTCCAGTTTCGCGCGGTGGGATACGTCCTGGTGTGGTCGATCGCCGTGCTGCTGTTCTTTACCGTCGCAGCTAACTCGCTTTGGTCGATCCTTTTCGGGATTGGGCTGGTCGGTACGATGATCGCATTGGCCGCGCCGTTGCAGATTCGCCTGATGGACATTGCACACGAGGCTCCAAGCCTGGCTGCTGCGTCCAACCACGCTGCCTTCAACCTGGCCAATGCACTCGGCCCCTGGCTTGGCGGTATGGCGATCACGGCCGGTTTAGGGTGGACAAGTACTGGCTACATCGGTGCTGTTACCGCGTTGATAGGCCTTGGGATATTTCTGATGGCACGGCGCATGAAAGGTGGCTGAGCAAGCTAACGGTGAACTGCAGCGCTTGGCAAAGACCTGGTTTGCCAGCGCTCTGCCGGCAGGCATCACATCAAGCAATAAAACTCGCTAACCTCTGCAACCACCTCGCCCTTGGCATCGTACAACCGCGCTTCCGGCGTCAGTGCCATCGAGCGCGCCTCAAGAACATAGCGTTGGCCCGCCTGGAAATGCGGGTAGTTGACGGTCAGGTAGCATTGGCGAACCGTGGTGCCACCCATCAGGCTGATGCCTGCGCCACCGTTGACTTCGTAATCGAACCTGACCACCAGTTCATGACGACCCGGGGTCACTTGAAAAAACCGCCCATCGCGCAGGCGCTGTTTATCCAAGCGTTCGGCCATCAGCACTCTGTCGTTGGGAAATGGCGTCGAGAAATCGACCCAGGCCATCTGCGGATTGGCGACGGGCATCGGCGTCTGACAGCCAGCAACCAGCGTTATTGCTAGCCCTAGCAGCAACCTGTTCATGATAGATACCTCGATGGTTCGAGGTTTAAGAATAGCGCCGACAAGCCTGGCAGGCAGCCGTCAATACGATGGCAATGGCAATTGCCTGATCGAACTACCCGATCAAGTTCCCCTAGCTGGATCGACTGTCGCCGCCGCTTTGCAAGCACCGCCCTCAAGAAAAATTCGCAGGATGTTGTGCGCAGAATTCGCTTGAGATGCACGCCAGCCTTGTCCAAGGTGGCCAGCCTGATAGCCATTGCCTAAAGAAAGGCTACAGGGCGTGGACGCAGGCGCACGACGATGCTTGCGTTGGGGGGCGACAGTCTCTGCGGGCGACACCGATTGGGTGCGCTGCGCAACTGTCGCCGACTCCTCCCGAATAATAAGAGAGGACAAGGAAATGCATTCCAACAGTCTGAAGCAAAGCCTCAAACAACGGCATATCACCATGATCGCGCTGGGCGGGGTGATCGGCGCGGGGCTGTTCATGGGCTCGGGCAAACTGATTGCCTCGGCCGGGCCTGCCGCGATTCTGTCGTACTTCATCGGCGGCATAGTGGTCACCTTGGTGATGTTCATGCTGGGCGAGATGGCCTGTCGCAACCCAGATGCCGGCTCGTTCTCCACCTACGCCAACACCTACCTCGGTGAATGGGCAGGCTTTGCTGTCGGCTGGTTGTACTGGTTCAAGTCGATGTTGACCATCACCTTGGAAGCAGTGCTACTAGGCGCAATCCTGAATGATTTCCTGCCTGGGCTACCGATCTGGGCAGGCGCTTTCATCATGCTCGTGACACTGATGGCGAGTAACGCCTACTCGGTCAGATCCTTCGCCGAAGTGGAGTACTGGCTGGCGGCGATGAAGGTGGCCACAATTGTCATCTTCATGGCGCTGGGCATCTCGATCCTGCTTGGTCTGCACAGCGACATCCCCTCCCCTGGCTGGGTCAACCTGACTGCTCACGACGGCTTCATGCCCAATGGCCTGTCGCCAGTCATGGCAGGTGTGGTGGTGGTGATCTTCTCGCTGGGCGGCAGTGAAATCGCCGCCGTGGCGGCCGGTGAATCGGAAAATCCTCGCAAGAACGTCATTCGCGCGATCAAGAGCGTGATCCTGCGGGTGATGCTGTTCTATGTGGGCTCCGTGTCTATCCTGATCCTGTGCCTGCCATGGACCGACACCGCCAACCTGGCCTCACCGTATGTCTCGTTGTTCACCCTGGCTGGCTTCAGCGGTGCCGCGGTGGCGATGAAGATCGTGTTGTTCGTCTCGTTCATGTCGGTGATGAACTCGTTCATGTTCTCCAACTCGCGCATGCTGTTCTCGCTGAGCCAGCGTGGCCATGCGCCGAAGTTGTTCTCGCGCACTACCTCCAAAGGGGTGCCGCTGAACGCGTTGTTGCTCAGCTTGAGTATCTGCTTGTTGATCCTGACCGTTCACTTCGTCAGCGGTGGTGACCTGTTCATGACCCTGGCCAAAAGCAGCGGTACGTTCGTGATGATCGTGTGGATCTTCATCATCATTGCCCACTTGGCCATGCGCTGGAAAACCCGGCATGAGCCGGTGGACCCGAGCGCGTTCCGCGCGTGGTTCTTCCCGTACGCCAACATCGTTGCGCTGTTCGCCCTGTTGGCGGTGATCGTTACCCAGGCATTCGATCCGGGGTCGCGGTTCCAGTTCTGGTTCACCACGGTGACGTCGTTGATTGTGGTGGCGGCGTATTTCGTGATGCGTGGCCGGTTGGCGGGGAAATCGGTCGGCTATGCCGGGAGCTAATTGCTACGGCGTTGGGGGTGGCGGGTCTGGCCTCATCGTGGGGTAAGCCCGCTCCTACACACCCTGAGGCAGCGCCAGCGACGCTCGATCTGCCAAATCAGAGGGAAGGTGTGCCAGCTCCGCTCAAGCGGGCTGCACTCTGGCGGGCAGGACGTTATGGTGAGGCTCTGGAGACCATCGCATCTGCATCGGAGGCAGTCATGACCACCCTCTTTCGCATCACCGTATTGCTGCTGCTGGTCGGTATGCTGCTGGGCGATATCCTGCTAGCCAGTGTGGGGCTGGTCGGGGTGTGCAGTCTCGCGGTGTACACCAGTATCCAGCAGGACAAGCAGGCCGCTTGCCCTGCGGAGTCTGAGTTTCTTGCCTAGTCGCCACGCTTGAGCGCAGCTCAGAGGCGGAACCGCTTCATCATGCCGCTCAAGCCAATCGACAGGCTGGCCAATTCCTGGCTTGCCGCACTGATCTGATCCGCGCCCTCGGAGGTCTGCACCGCCAGATCGCGGATGTTGAGCAGGTTGCGGTCCACCTCGCGGGCAACTTGAGCCTGCTCTTCAGTGGCGCTGGCCACCACCAGGTTGCGCTCATGGATGGTGGTTGCGCCGTTGGTGATTTCATCCAGCGCTTGCCCGGCAAGCTCAGCCACCTGCAGGGTATGACCGACCTGCTGGCTGTTGCTGTGCATCGACTCGACGACCCGCGCCGTGCCCTCGCGAATGGCATTGACCATCTCCTCGATCTCCAACGTCGAGCTCTGGGTCCGTGCCGCCAGCGCCCTGACCTCATCGGCCACTACGGCAAAGCCCCGTCCGGCTTCACCCGCCCGCGCCGCCTCGATTGCCGCATTGAGCGCCAGCAGGTTGGTCTGCCCGGCAATCGCGCCAATCACATCGAGCACCTTGCCTACCTGCTGCGATAACAATGCCAGGGCCTCGATCTGCCGCGATGCCTCATGCACATTGTGGCTCATCTTGCTGATCGAATTGATTGCCTCGCCCACCCGCTCACGCCCGCGCCGTGCAGCGTCCTCCGACTGGCGGGAGATCTCAGAGGTGCTCACCGTGTTGCGCGCCACTTCTTCCACCGCAACGCTCATTTCGGTCACAGCGGTGGCGGCTTGCTGGATCTCGTCGCTCTGTCGATTGAGGTCGCCGGAGGTCTGCTGGGTAATCGCCGACATCTGTTCACTGGCTGCCGCCAGCTGATGCGAGGAATCGCCGATCAGCCACAGGGCATCCTTGAGACTAGCCTGCATCGCCGCCAGGGCATGCATCAGCTGGGTCGCCTCGTCACGGCCAGTGGCCTGTACGGCATGTGAGAGATCACCATCGGCGATATTCTGCGCGACGCGGATGGCTTCGCGCAGTGGGCTGACGATACTGCGGGTCAGCAGCCAGGCCAGGGCAATGGTCAGCACCAGCACCAAGCCAATGACGCTGAAGGTCAGGTACAGCGCCCGCTGGTAATCGGCGCGGGCCTGAGCGGTGTGCTGCTCGGCGGCTTCGCTGCTGAACCTGACCAGGCTGTCGTACAGCTCACCGATGCGGTTGGAGATGTCCTGCATGGCGCCGCTGAGCATGGTCTGCATCGACGCCAACTGGTTGCCATCGGACAAGTCCTTGTACTGGTCGAGCAGCACCCGGTACTGGTCGATCAGTTGCTGCATTTCGGCAAATGCCGGTTTGCCCGCTGCCGGCAACACTGCGCCGTAACCTTGGACGCCTTTGTCGAGCAGCCCCTTGAGCACTTCCAGGCGCGCCACGGTTGGCGCCAGCTGGGCAGGATCGCGGGCGATGGCCATACGCAGGGTGATGACCCGCAGGCCGAGCATGTGGCTGCGCACCTCGCCCAGGTAGCGAGTGCCGACGTTGGTCACCTGCTCGGTGTACACCACCGCTTCGCGCATGCTGGAGATCTTGTCGATGGAAAACAGCCCGAGCACCACCACCAGGGCGGCGATCAGGCTGAAGCTCAAGTAAGAGCGAGTGGCGATGTTGAAGTGGCGTAGTGACATGGCGACGCATCCGAGTGGCAGCAAAATGTACTACCCATTACGTTCGGAATTGATCGCGGAAGGTTTAGCGCTAACAGGCGATGTGTGCTCGATAATCGAACGGCTTCTGCCTCCCGCTAGCGTGGCGCCGCGCAAGCGGCGCCGAATCTACCCTTAGGCAAAACCAATACCCACTATCGACCAAAGCAATTTCAACTAAATACACCCCCTCCTTAACCTTGCGTCATTGACTCGCCACTCACCAATCCCGCGCAAAACAAGGAGCCACCTTCAATGACCATCACAGCCCGCCTGCTCTTCGCTACCTTGATCGCCATTGGCCTTAGTGTGCTAAGCGGCTGTGCCAATCATCCCGAACTGCGCCCCTACAGCGCCGAAGAAACCCGCCAGTTGCAGCTTGAAGCCCTGGCCCGTCAAGGCCTGACGCTGGAACAATATGAGCAGCGCAGAGCGTCGATCCTACGCGCCGGCCGCGCTGAAACGGTTGCCGAGACCGTACAGGCACGTCCCCCAATCAGTGGTTGATCGAATGGCAGTAGCGCGTAGAGTTGTACAAGAATATATTTTTGTACAATTATTCGGCGGGTGATGGCTTAATAGCGCCACCTGCTGCCCTCCCCTTTATGATTACCGACGCGCAGCATCCTCCCTCGGAGCCTCCTAGATGTTCATGCGCACCCGCATCCACCAGCAGCTTTTGCAAAAGTCTCAGGCACAGCAGACCGCGCTGGAAGGTGAGTTGGCCGCCCTGCGGGAATCGCTGGCGAGCCTTGAACGGGAGATCGACGGCTATAAGCTGCGGGCGCACAAGCAATCCAGCTACAGCACTGCAATCGATCGCTCGATGGCGGTGATCGAGTTTGACCTGGATGGCGTGGTGATCAACGCCAACGCAAATTTCCTCAAGGTGATGGGCTATCGCCTGGACCAGGTGCGCGGCAAGTATCATCAGATGTTCTGCTTGCCCAGTGAAACCCACAGTGCCGGCTATCAAGCGTTCTGGTCTGAGCTCAACCGCGGCGTATACAAAACAGGGCTGTTCCAGCGTGTCGACAGCCGCGGCGTCAGCATCTGGTTACAGGCCAGCTACAACCCGCTCTACGACGACCAAGGCAAACTCTATGGGGTGGTCAAGTTCGCCACCAACGTGACCCCCGATGTCGAGCAGCGCCAGGCCGAATCACACGCGGCGCTGCTGGCGTTCGAGACCTCCCGAGCGACCGATGAACATACCCAGCGCGGTGCTGCGGTGGTCCAACAGACCGTGACCGTGGTGCAGAGCATTGCCGACGAGCTTGAGCAGATGGCCAGCGGGGTCAGCGCCCTGAGCGCGCAATCCGAACAGATCGGCAGCATTGTCGATGCGATTGGCAGCATCGCCGAGCAGACCAACCTGCTGGCCCTCAACGCCGCCATCGAAGCCGCCCGTGCGGGCGAGCAAGGGCGGGGTTTTGCCGTGGTCGCTGACGAAGTGCGTAATCTTGCCCAACGTACCAGCAAGGCAACCGTGGCAATCAGTGAGGTGGTCGGGAAAAACCGCCAACTGGCGCAACAGGCGGTTGCCAGCATGCACTCCAGCACCCTGAAAACCGAGCAAGGCGTTGCCTTGGCGAACCAGGCAGGCGCGGTGATTGGCGACATCCATCAAGGCGCCCAGCAAGTGGTGCAGGTGATTGGCCAGTTTGCCCAGCGCCTGGAGCAGCGCAACAACGGCTGAGTGCTTGGCGCAGGTCAAGGCGCTTTGCGCAGCGCCGGCAAGCGTACCAGCGACCAGCCCGCTTGCGACTCAGCCAACGCCAACCGCACGCCATTCTGCGGTACCGTGTTCAACAAGGCCTGAGCCAAATCACCGACCATCCAGTTGGCGGTATTGGAGGCGATCACCCGGCCATCGGCGGAAATCAGCACCGCTTCGTGGTCCAGGCGCATCAGGCTGCGTACCAGCAAGCGCTCAAGGTTGTGCAACGACAAATCCAGCCCGGCAACGCCAATGAAGCGCCCCTCTACCACGATCGGCATGGTGAAGGTCAGCACATACATGTTGGTACCGTACAGATCCACGTACGGACCTTCCACCACGCTTTTGCCGGTATCGCGCGGGCGGCGGTACCAGGGCATTGCGGTGTAGTCGTAGAAGTTCTCCCGGCGACGGTCGAAGTTCGGCCGCAGTGGCAGGGTTTTGCCGCCATCAGCCAAGTACCACCATTCCAGGTGCATCTCGCGGTCGGCCAGGCAATTGGGCTCGACAATCACCCCGCCGCCACAGCCAAAGGCGCCGGTGGCCAGCAATTGCTGGTCGATGGCTGGACGCAAGGTGGCCAGGTCTTTGGCGAGCGGCTGGCGCCCTTCGGCCAGGACCCGTTGCCACAGCGCTCGGGTTTCTTCGACCAACAGGCGCACCTGGCTGAAGATGGTCCCCAGGGTGGTGTCGAGCTGCTCGGCACAGGCCGACAAGGGGTCGTTATCGCTCAGGGCAAACATGGCATTACCTCACGCAGGTTTCGGCTTTCTTGTTATAGGGCGATGGCACAGCGGTAAGGGGCGTCAGTGCTCCTCGGCCTGGGCCAGCAGCTCCAGGCGCAAGCTGATCAAGCGCTTGATACCGCGGCTGACATGGGCCTCGGCCAACGCTCCAGCCAACACCGCGTCACCTGCGACCAACGCCTGCAGAATCGCCTGGTGCTCGTGTTCGACCACGCTCACATCGCCGCCACCAGCGGCTTCCATCCACAGCAACTCCCCGACTTCCGATTGCAAGCGCATCTCGGCGTGGGTCAAACGCAACGACTGCGCAGCAGCCGCCACTTCGATATGAAAGCGCGCGTCGGCGCGGTGGCGGGCCAGGCGCGAGCCCGCCTGCCTGAGGGTTTCGATATGCTGGGCGATGCGCGCTTGCTGCTCGGGTGAACTGCGCTTGGCTGCCAGGCGCGCCGCAGTGCCCGAAATAGCAGTTTGCTCATCGCCCAGGTCGCGCAGATCGGGGCCACTCATCTCGCGCAGGCGCTGCATCAGCAACGCCTCGGGCAACTCGACCGGGGTGCAGACGAAACTGCCGCCATTGCGACCCCGGCGGGTCTCGATCAGGCCGCGCTGACGCAGCACCACCAAAGCCTCGCGCAGGGTCACTGTGGCAACCCCCAGCTGCAGGGCCAGCTCCGACTCGCTGGGCAGTTGCTGACCCTCGGCGAACAGTCCGAGCTCGATGGCTTCGACCAGCCGCCGCGCCACCTCATCGGTACGCCCTTCCTGGCGCAGCCGTATGAACGCGGTATTTCGAGCAGTATTCAGGGCAGTCATTGCCTCTCCCTAACAAGCATTGCAAGGCGTGGCGGGGGCCTCGGCGAAAAGGTTCAGTTTCGCATCTTATAGCGAACGGCCGCCCGTCCGATACCAATGAATTTCTCATTCTACCGGGCAAAAGGAGCTTTTCGAAGATATTGGCAAACTTCAAACATTAAGATATGGTTTCATAGGTTTAGAGATTCAGCGGGCCGCAACAGGGTTCTGCGCGACCTGCGTCAAGCGACTTCCACCAATAAGACCGACCAAGGAATACGCCATGCAAACCAAACTCCTGATCAACGGCCAGTTGGTCGAGGGCCAAGGCGAGCCCTACGCCGTATACAACCCGTCCCTGGGCGAAGTGCTGGTGCACATCCCAGAAGCCTGCACGGCCCAGGTCGATGCCGCCGTGCAAGCTGCCGACCAGGCCTTCGACAGTTGGTCGCAGACCCCGCCCAAGGAACGCGCGCAGCTGCTGCTCAAACTCGCCGATCGCATCGAAGCTGAAGCTGAGCACCTGGCCCGTCTGGAGTCGCAGAATTGCGGCAAGCCCTATCAGGCTGCGCTCAATGACGAGATTCCGGCGATTGCCGACGTATTCCGCTTCTTCGCTGGGGCCAGCCGCTGTCTGTCGGGCTCTGCAGGTGGCGAGTACCTGCCGGGGCACACCTCGATGATCCGCCGCGACCCGCTCGGCGTGGTCGCCTCGATCGCACCGTGGAACTACCCACTGATGATGGTCGCCTGGAAGCTCGCCCCTGCCCTGGCGGCTGGCAATTGCGTGGTCCTCAAACCATCCGAGCAGACCCCGCTGACCGCCCTGGCCCTGGCCGCGATCATGGCCGAGCTGTTCCCCGCTGGCGTCGTCAATGTCCTCTTTGGTCGCGGCGCCAACGTTGGTGAGCCACTGGTCAACCACCCCAAGGTGCGCCTGGTATCGCTGACCGGTTCGGTGGCCACCGGCTCGCGGATCATCTCCAGCACTGCCAGCAGCGTCAAACGCACGCACATGGAACTGGGCGGCAAGGCACCGGTCCTGATCTTCGACGATGCCGACATCGACGCCGCCGTCGAGGGTATTCGCGCCTTTGGCTTCTACAACGCCGGCCAAGACTGCACCGCCGCCTGCCGCCTGTATGTGCAGCAAGGCGTCTACGAGCAGTTCGTCAGCAAGCTTGGCGAGGCGGTTGGCAGCCTGCGCATGGGCCTGCAGGACGATCCTGAGACCGAATTGGGGCCGCTGATCACCCGTGAACACCTGGAACGCGTCGAAGGCTTTGTCGAACGCGCCAAGGCGCAGCCGCACATCCGTGTGATCACCGGCGGCAAGCGCGGCCCTGGGCCGGGTTTCTTCTTCGAGCCGACCGTGCTGGCCGATGCCCGCCAGGACGATGAGATCGTACAGCGCGAGGTGTTCGGGCCAGTGCTGAGCATCACCCCGTTCACTGATGAAGCCCAGGCCCTGGCCTATGCCAATGACTCCGACTACGGCCTGGCCTCCTCGGTCTGGACCCGCGACGTTGGCCGCGCCAACCGCCTCGCTGCGCGCCTGCAATACGGCTGCACCTGGGTCAATACGCACTTCATGCTGGTCAGCGAAATGCCCCATGGCGGCATGAAGCAGTCCGGCTACGGCAAGGACATGTCCATGTACGGCCTGGAAGACTACACCTGCGTGCGCCACGTCATGTTCAAGCACTGACCCCGGTATGCGCGGCGCACCTGATCGGGGCGGCGCGCACTACCGAGCAGCAGCATTACCCAAACAATCCTGATGGAAAACGCTACAAACGCGTCCTCGACATAAAACATATAAAACCATAGGCAATATGGCATGGGTTCTGCTATGCACCCTGCTCGAGCCTGAAACCAGCCGTCTTTGTTACTTCCCGGCACAACCGGGGTAACGGCTTACGAGGTGTGTCACCATGCTTATTACCGGCATCAAGAGCCGTCCGGTCTACGACCGGCTGCAACCCATGACAGGTGGCCTGCGCCATTTGATCGCGGGCCAGGGTAGCGGCGGTGCGGCCATGCTGCGCTTGATCGCAGACATGACCCCCGGCCAACGCCAGCACAGCACCGTGCTCTATTCCAGCGAGTCATTCTCTGGCCACGACCACTTGCAGGCCCTGCAAGCGGCGCAGGTTGCCGACCTGCAAGCGTTCCCCAGCAACCAGGCGCTGCTCGACGCCCTGCGTGCGCAGCTCGGCGTGGCGTGCATGGGCACTAGGCTGTATCTCAGCGGCTCGGAAAGCTTCATCGGCACCGCCATGCAAGCGGCCAACGCCGTCGACCTGAACCGCGACGAAGTGCTACGCGAACACAGCGGCACCTTGGTCCGCCGAGTCTGGTGCGCGCACTGCGACACCTACACCGAAAACGTAACGCAAAGGGTCTTCAGCTGCCCGGGCTGCCAGCTCGACCTGGTGGTGCGTGACCACTATTCCCGTCGCCTGGCCGCCTTCCAGGGCATCAAGGCCGATGGCGAAGTCCCAGGCGAACTTCCCGCAGCCGAGGAGCTCGACACATGAATACCCATAACGGCACGCTCAGCGTGCGGGTTGCCCGCATCGAGCAACTGACCCCTGAGATCAAGCGCTTCACCCTGGTCGACCCGGATGGCAAGCACTTGCCAGCGTTCTCCGGCGGCAGCCATGTGGTGGTGGTAATGGAAGACGGCGACAAGACCCACCGCAATGCCTACTCGCTGATGAGCTCGCCCTACGACTCCAGCGCCTACCAGATCGCCGTACGCCGGGTCAGCGACGGTCGTGGCGGTTCACGCTACCTGCATGAGCACGTCAGCGAAGGCGCGCTGCTGCAGATCCTGCAGCCGGCCAACCTGTTCCCCCTGGCCAAGCACGCTCGTCAGCACCTGTTCATCGCTGGCGGCGTGGGCATCACACCGGTGTATTCGCAACTCGAGGAGCTGCAGCTCAAGCAGTCGACCTTCGAGCTGCATCTGGCCGTGCGCGGCCCGCAGCACACCGCCCTGGGCCATGAACTGCAAGCGCGCTATGGCGATCGAGTGCACTTGTATGTGCAGGGCCAGGACACGCGCATGGACATCCGCACCATCCTCGCCGCTCGCCCGCTGGGCAGTCATGTCTACGTCTGTGGCCCGGACAGCATGATCGACGACACCCTCGACAGCGCCCACGCCCTGGGCTGGACCGACAGCCACATCCACTACGAGCGTTTCGTCGAGCAAGGCTCCAGCGGCCAGCCGTTCAGCGTCACCCTGGCGCGCCAGGGCGTCACCCTCGAAGTGCCGGCCGAGCAGTCGCTGCTCGAAGCCGCCGAGCAGGCCGGCTACAAGGTGCCCTACCTGTGCCGCGGCGGCGCCTGTGGCTACTGCGAGACCGAAGTCCTGCATGTCGATGGCGAGCTCGACCATCGCGACGACTGGCTCAGCGATGAAGACAAGCTGAGCAATCGCAAATTCATGCCTTGCGTATCCCGCGCCAATTGCAGCCGCCTGGTCGTAGACCTCTGAGACAGGAAAACAACAACATGACCGTATTCAAGCCTATCGAAACCTACGCCGACGTTGGCGCCGGCCACACCTACAGCAACAGCCGCGAAGCGATCCTGCGCTTGCCCTTCCCTTATCCGGAAGACCAGTACATGTACTCGATGAACGTCGAGCCGCATGTACCGTTTGGCAACGGCGCCCTGCGCGCGCAGTTCGACATCGACGAGCACTACATCTCCGAATGCCATCACCGCGCGCAGACCCTCGACAGCCAGCCAGGGGTGCACTACGCCGCCCTGCCGCACATGATGGAAGCCCAGTGGGACTTGCTCGAACTGTTGATGGAGTCGTATTCACGGGACTTCCCCGAGCACTTCAGCCTGGAGAAGAACGGCAGCCAGTGGCACTGGGTCAACCGCCCGCTGCAAATCGACGACACCTTCACCTTCGGCGACGCCAGCACCCTGCCGATGGAGCCGATGGAGTACATCACCCGCCAGGCCCAGGGCGAGTTCATCCTCCTCGAAGAACGTGACGACACCTTGGTGATGGGCGCCGGCATGGCCACCCAGCGCGCCGACTACTCGCTGCGCTTCAACCTGGGCATGAGCTTCATGGAGTTCCACGGCCCGGTGCCCAAGTTGCACGAGATGGGCATCTTGCAGCGCGCGCTGAAGTTCCTCCTGCGCCTGCGGCCAGGCCACCCGGTACGCCGGACCAACTGGTCGATCACGGTCAATCCGCGCCTGGAAACCTCCGCCGAAACCCTGCCGGACTGGGCGCCTGATCGCACCATCGTCACCCCAGAAAACGCCGGCGAGCTGGTCAACCTGCGGGTCGAACTGCAGCCGCTGCACCGCCTGCCGCGCAGCAACGCCGTGCTGTTCCCGGTGCGCACCTACCTGGTCAGCCTCGCGCAACTGGCCGAGTTTGCCCCGCAATGGGCCAAGCGCATGCACCGGGTGATCCGCGACCTCGACCAGGAGTTGGTGGATTACAAGGGCTTTACCCGCTACCGCGATGCCATGGTCAGCTGGCTGGCGCAATACGACGACGGCACCCCGGTCGACGAAAGCCAGCAATAAATGCAAACCCGCAGGCGCGCCGATGAGGGCGCGCCATTACCCCACGACGTGCTTCTAACAAGGGTTCACCCATGAAAACAATACGCAACGTCTTGCCCGAAAGCTGGAGCCTGGTGTTCTCTGCCGCCGGTTCCGCCTACGGGGTCGGTTTGCTTGGCCTGTGGGCCTTGCCGTTCCTGATCAGTGCAATCATTCATGACCTGCAGCTCAACGAGGCCCAGGCCGGGCTGCTGATGTCGGCAGAATTTGGCTTCACCATGCTCGCCTCATTGCTGGTCGCGCCGTTCATGGGCCGCGCACCACGGCGCACCCTGGCCTTGCTCGGCACCGTGCTGGCGATCGCCGCCAACCTGGTCAGTGCCAATGTCGACAGCCTCTATGGCCTGGCCGCAGTCCGCTGCGTCGCGGGTATCGGCGCCGGCCTGGCCCTGGCCTGTGGCAATGCGGCGGTGTCCAGCGCCAAGCACCCTGACCGGATCGCCGGGCACATGAACGTGCTTTCGGTGGTCCTGATGATCGTGGTGATGCTCGGCTACGCCAAGGTCATGGCCCTATACGGTCTGTCGGGCTTGTACTACGCCATGGCCGCGACCATGGCGGTGATGCTGTTGGCCATCCCGGCAATGGCCCAACGTGCGCCAGTGGCCGACGCTGCACCCGTGAGCCTTGGCAGCGGCAAGGGCGGCGGCAATATCCTGCTCAGCCTGCCGGCGATCTGCATGATGCTGGCGATGTTCGTGTTCCAGGCCCGCGACACCATGGGCTGGGCCTTCGTCGAACGGATCGGCACGATGGTCGGCTACAGCGGCGATGAGCTGGGCGTACTGTTGTCGTTCCAGTCGTTCGTCGGCCTGATCGGTCCGCTGATCGCGGCCATGGTCGGTAAACGCTTCGGCATGAGCACCCCGGTGATCCTGGCGATCCTGCTGACCGGCGCAACCAGCCTGAGCTACGTGCTTGGCGAGCACTCCAAGACCCTCTACACCGCAGGCGTGATGACCATCTGCGTGACCTATTTCTATGCCCTGAGCTACCTGACTGGCCTGGCCGCAGCGCTGGATCGCGAAGGTCGCGTGGTAGCCGCCGCCAGCAGCTTCCTGAGCCTGGGCCTGGCGGTAGGCCCGGCGATCTCCGGTGGGCTGATCTCCCTGGGCGGCTTCACCCTCGCGGCGTGGGGAATCGGCGTGACCGTGGTGTTGACCTTGCTGCTGGTGAGCGTACCGCTGGCCAGCATTCGCCGTGAGCCTGCGCCCTTGACCGCGGCGGTAGCACTTTAGGCGACACCCTGAGCGTAAGCGACCAACCCGGTCATTGGCTGAGGCAGCCACGCAAGGAGTACATCTGTACTCCTTGCTGGCTTTTGGCAGGGTTTGCATTGCTTACGCAGCGTCGGTAGCCTGACGCCCCCGGCAGATCGCCAGGATGGACAAGGACCGTTTTTCAGTGAATCGCATCAAACCCTGCTTGGCGCTGCTCGCCCTCGCCCCGTTGCTCGGTTGCACACCAAACGAAAAAGAGCTGCAGTTCGACGTCGAGTACGGCCGGTACCAAACCGTCCTGCGTGAGGCAGTCGGCCAGCAAGGCCAACTGAGCTGCAAGGTCAAGATCAAACAGAACCACACAGGCCCCAAATGGGTGCCCTCGGTGATTCTCGCCGCCGCCGAAGACGATGCTGAAGACGACACCTTGTTTCTCTCCAGCGATCCGGTCGCAGGCAGTGACCAGCGCCGCTTCCACCTGCGCACCTTCAACCGCGCCAAGCCAATCATCGACGCCGCGGTGCTGCGCGCCCCCAACAACGATGACGCCTTCGGCCTGCGCCTGAGCTGGCACCGCGATGGCGCGATTAGCTACCAGGTTGATAATGGCGATGGCTGGACTGCGGCGCAGAGGGTCGGTAAACCCGGCTTTTCGGTACGCCACGTCAGCGTGCATGCCAGCGGCCTGACCGGCACCGCCACTTGCCTGCTAACCGACAACGACGCAACGACCGACTGACCTTGGCCGGTTAAGGCCGCACGACCTGGGCCGCCTTGCCGGCAGTGCGGATGTGCGTGCCATACAAGGTCAGCCCGGTGAAGGCCAAGCCACCGACCAGGTTACCCAGCACGGTGGGGATCTCGTTCCACACCAGGTAATCCATGACCGAGAAGCCGCCGCCCATGATCATCGCCGACGGGAACAGGAACATGTTCACCACCGAATGCTCGAAACCCATGTAGAAGAACAGCATGATCGGCATCCACATGGCGATCACCTTGCCGCTCACTGAGGTGGAAATCATCGCCCCGACCACCCCCATCGACACCATCCAGTTGCACAGTACCCCGCGCAGGAAAATCGTCAGCCAGCCGGCAAGTCCGTATTGCTCATAGCCCAAGGTCCTCGCCTCGCCGATGCTGGCGATCTTTTCCCCCACGGCGCCTGGGGAGGCGTTGAAGCCATAGGTGAAGACAAAGGCCATCATCAACGCGACGGTCAAGGCGCCGGCAAAGTTGCCGACGAACACCAGCCCCCAGTTGCGCAGGATGCCCTGCACCGTGACTCCCGGGCGTTTATCCAGCAGCGCCAGGGGCGTGAGCATGAACACCCCGGTAAGCAGGTCGAAGCCCATCAGGTACAGCATCGAAAAGCCGACCGGGAACAGCACTGCGCCAAGCAGGGCCGAACCGGTCTGTACTGCGATGGTGACGGCGAACACCGCAGCCAGCGCCAGAATGGCGCCAGCCATGTAGCTGCGGATCAGGGTGTCGCGGGTCGACATGTGGATCTTCGAGGCGCCGGCATCGAGCATCTTGGTGACGAACTCGGCGGGTAGTAGATAGGACATTGCAGTTTCCCTCGGCACAAAGCGGTCAAGGACGCCCCATCACTGAGGCGCCAGAATGGCAGATCGATTACCAGGAGCGGTACGGCAAAAACTTGCCATTGAGGGTCAGCAGCACGCGGTCGCCCTTGGGGTCCTCGATTTTTTCGACATGCATCGAGAAGTCGATCGCGCTCATGATGCCGTCGCCGAACTTCTCCTGAATCACGTCTTTAAGGGTCGGGCCGTACACCCCGACCACTTCGTACAAGCGATAGATCAAAGGGTCCTGAGGGATGGCCTGGTCCCAGCCCTTGACCGGGTAAGCGGTCATTGCCGTGGCGACTTCGGCGTCCAGTTCGAGCACTTCACACAGATGCGCGGCCACCTCCTGGGGCGCGCTGTTCATGCCGTAGCAGACTGACGCCAACCACACCGGCGCCTTACCCACGGCAGCGCTGAGGTCATCCCAGCTAAAGCCTTTACGCGCTTTGGCGGCCATGATCAGGTGGTGCATTTCAACTTTGTTCATCATGTTTATCTCTCGGGTTAGCGGTTAGGACTAAACGCTCTATAGCGAGAGATGTGCCAATTGTGCTTAATCTATAGATCGTTGAATTTATTGATATTTTCCTCTACGTACCGAGACGCGGATTGACGATAGTTCGTTAATAACGAAATATCGGGACTCTACTGACGAAGTTTCGTTAAATCGAACCCACAGGAAAACGCCCATGCCCGCCCCTCTGGCGCCGCAGATTTGCGCCGATGCGCCCATTGCCATGTTGCTGGTCGATGCTGTCGAGGACCGCATCGTGCAAGCCAACCTCGCCGCGCTAGAGCTGCTGGCCTGCTCGGCGCAGGCGGCAGATGAGCTTGCGTTCAGCCAGTTCTTGCGCGGTGCCATTTCGCTATGGGTGAGCTTCAGCGATGAAGTCCTGACCCAAGGCCAGGCGTGGTCGGACGATTTGACCCTGGTCGACCTGCTGCACCGCCAACAAGCGGTCGAGATCACCGCCCGGGCCATGGATCAGCAGCGCATCCTGATGATGATCCAGCGTCGCGACCTGCTCGAGCAGCGCCGCAACCGCGCCGAGGCGCGCCGGCAACATCGCCTTGGCCATGTCGGCTGGGAACGCATCAGCCAGGTCTTCGAGCGCATCCAGCAACAGAACCGGCTGATCCTTGGCGCCGTCGGGGAAGGCATTTACGGCCTGGATACCCGCGGCCAGACCACCTTCATCAACCCTGCGGCCGAACGTATTCTGGGCTGGAGCGCTGCCGACATGATCGGCCAGGACGCCCACCAACTGTTCCATCACAGCCACAGCGACGGCCGGGTGTTTGCCGTCAACCAGTGCCCCATTCATGCCTCGTTCAGCGATGGCCAGGTGCATCGGGTCGACCACGAGGTGTTCTGGCACAAGAATGGCGAGCCGATCGCCGTCGAATACACCAGCACACCGATTTTCGAGATGGGCAGGCTGGTCGGCGCCGTGGTGCTGTTTCGCGATATTCGCCAGCGCCAGCGTACCGAGGCGCGACTGCGTGAAGCGCTCACTGAGGTCGAGCAATTGCAGCGCCGGCTGGAAATGGAAAACCAGTACCTGCAAGAAGAGATCAACGCCCAGGCCAACCACCACGAAATCGTTGGTAAGAGCCCGGCCGTGCGCCACCTGATCCAGCAGATCGAGCTGGTCGCCGCCACCGATGCCAACGTGCTGGTCAGCGGCGAATCCGGCACCGGCAAGGAGCTGATTGCCCGTGCCATCCATGCCAGCAGTCGCCGCGCTGACCGCCCACTGATCCGGGTCAACTGCGCGGCAATCCCTCGCGAACTGTTCGAAAGCGAGTTTTTCGGTCATCTCAAGGGCGCATTCACCGGCGCCGTGAGCAACCGCGTCGGCCGCTTCGAACTGGCCGACGGCGGTACGTTGTTCCTCGACGAGGTGGGTGAAATCCCCCTTGAGCTGCAGAGTAAGCTGCTACGCGTACTGCAGGATCGCCAGTTCGAGGCGGTTGGCGATAACCGCACCCGGGCGGTGGATGTGCGGGTGATCGCCGCGACCAACCGTGATCTGCGCGAAATGGTCGCCCAGGGCAGTTTCCGCGAAGACCTGTATTTTCGTCTGAATGTGTTTCCGATCCGCTCGGTGCCGCTGCGTGAGCGGCTTGAAGACATCCCCCTGCTCGCCAGCCACTTCCTCAAGCGGGCCAGTCAGGCCTTCAACAAACCCGATGTGCGCATGCCCCTGACGCAGGTCGAGGTGCTCAAGCAGTACCCCTGGCCGGGCAATATCCGCGAACTGCAAAACGTCATCGAACGCCAGACCATCGTCGCCCGCGAGGGGCGGGTCAGCTTCGACGAATTACTGGCAAGCAGCGGTCAAGCTCATCGCAGCCAGCCAACCCCAGCTACGGCCGATGCTGAACCGACTGCCGATCAAGAGTGGCAACGACAGATCCAGCTCAATGTCATCAGCGTCCTCAAACGCACGGCAGGCAAGATATCGGGCGCGCACGGGGCTGCGCAGCTGCTGGGGCTCAAGCCCACCACGCTGGCCTCGCGCCTGAAAAAGTGGGGGATCGATCCGCGCCAGTACAAGGGCCATTGAGCGTTTGTTGTCTGCACGCCCCTTAACGCGCTGCGACTCGTCGCGCGATAAGGCCAGAATGCACAACAACAATCGCCCATTCTACAGCCCCAACTCAGACAACCCCGGATGACCATCCGGCCGCCGCCCCAGCGGCCAGAGGTACTTGCGATCCGAGGGATGAATGGGCAGATCATTGATACACGCAAAGCGCACCGCCATCAGCCCATCGTCGGCAAACTCCCAGTTCTCGTTGCCGTAAGAGCGAAACCAGTTCCCCGAATCATCGTGCCATTCATAGGCATAACGCACGGCAATACGATTGGCGCTGAAGGCCCACAGTTCCTTGATCAGGCGGTAGTCGAGTTCTTTATTCCATTTACGGGTCAGAAACGCCTCGACCTCGTCTCGGCCATGAATGAACTCAGCGCGGTTGCGCCACTGGGTGTCGAGGGTATAGGCCGTGGCCACCTTCTTCGGATCACGGCTGTTCCAGCCATCCTCGGCCATTCGCACTTTTTCGATAGCCGATTCGCGGGTGAACGGCGGCAATGGCGGGCGGGTGCTGGTAGCGGATGTCATGGCGGTTCTCCTGAGTGTTTGAAGCACTCAACCAAATTAGCCCAACTTCACAGTCCCGTGCCGATTGACCGGATCTCGGCAGGATCGTGCAAACCTGCACGTCTGGCCCTGTGCTAGGTTTTCTGCAGGGTGCGCGCAGAGCCAGCTGCGCGGCGCGACCGATAAAAACTAAAGATCGATCAACCAACCGACTGATTACGGGTGAGCCATGCAGCTTCGAATCAACCAAAAGACCTACGAGGTCGATGCAGAAGCGGATACCCCCCTGCTCTGGGTGATCCGCGATGATCTGGGCATGACCGGCACCAAATACGGCTGCGGCCTGGCCCAATGCGGCGCCTGTTCGGTGCTGGTCGACGGTAATGTGGTGCGTGCCTGCGTCACCCCGGTGGCCGGGGTGGTTGGGCGCGAGATCACCACCATCGAGGCCATCGAAGCGGACGAGGTTGGCAAGCGGGTGGTCGCGACCTGGGTAGAAAAGCAAGTTGCCCAATGCGGCTACTGCCAGTCCGGGCAAGTCATGGCGGCCACCGCGCTGCTCAAGCACAACCCCAAGCCCAGCGATGAGCAAATTGCCGCGGCGATGGTCAACCTGTGCCGCTGCGGCACCTACAACGCGATCCACAGCGCCGTGCACGCCTTGGCCGAACAGCCTGCTCAACAGGAGAATGCCTGATGAACACGCCCGTCGATTACCCGGCCGACCTGTTGCAGTTGGATCAGCCGGTCAACCTCTCGCGGCGGCGCTTTCTGGCTGGCAGCGCAATCGGCGCGTTGGTGCTGGGCTTTGGCCTGCCGATTGGCGTCTCGCGGGTTCAGGCCGCGGCCGCTACAGCACCGGCCCAGGGTACCCAGGTACCGGCGTTCCTGGAGATTCGCCCGGACAACAGCATTCGCCTGCTCAGCCCGTTCATGGAGGGTGGCCAAGGCACCTTCACCGCCATGGCGCAGATCGTCGGCGAAGAGCTCGACGCCGATCCTGCGACCTTCCTGGTCGAGGCCGCGCCGCCTGGCGAGGCCTACGTGGTGATGGAGAACGGCATGCGCATCACCGGCGGCAGCATGTCGGTGCGCATGAGCTATCCCACCATGCGCCGCCTCGGCGCCTTGGCGCGGGCCATGCTGCTGCAGGCCGGCGCCGAGCGGCTGGGAGTGCCGGTCAGCGAGCTGAGCACCGAACCGGGCCGGGTGCTGCATGCAGCTTCAGGCCGGTCGCTGAGCTACGGCGAGCTGGCCAGCCAGGCGATGGACCTGCCAGTGCCCGACCCGGCCAGCATCCAACTGCGTGCCCCCAGCCAATTCCGCTGGATCGGCAAGCCGGTCAAGCGCGTCGACGCCTACGACAAATCCACCGGCAAGGCGCTGTACTGCATCGACCTGAAACTCGACGGCATGCTGCATGCCGCCGTGCAACACGCCCCGCGCCTGGGCATGAAGGTGGGCGAGCTGCGCAATGAAGCCCAGGTCAAGGCCATGCCAGGGGTGCATTCGATTCATCAACTCCCCGGCGCGGTGGCCGTGGTCGCCGAGCGCTGGTGGCATGCCAAGCGTGCGGTGGAGGCGATCCAGGTGCAGTGGCAGGAGCCGGCCGCCGACACCCCGGTGCGACCCATGCCGGCAGATTTTTCCACCGAGGGTTTCCGTGAACGACTAAGCAGCGCGACCAGCCCTGCGCGTGACGAAGAAGTACAAGGCGACTTCGCCAAAGCGTTGGACGGCGCCAAGACCAAGGTCGAGGCGACCTACCACAACCAGTTTCTCAACCACGCGCAACTGGAGCCGCCCTCCGCCTTGGCACGCTTCAACGCCGATGGCTCGCTGGAGGTCTGGCTGCCCAACCAGGCGCCAGACATGTTCCGCGCCGACATCGCCAAGCGTACCGGCCTGGATCCGGCGCAGATCACCCTGCACTCACCACTGCTGGGCGGCTTCTTTGGTCGGCACTTCCTCTACGACAGCGCCAACCCCTACCCGCAAGCCATCGCCCTGGCCAAGGCGGTCGGCCGGCCGATCAAGTTGATCTGGAGCCGCGAGGAAGAGTTTTTGCGCGATGTGCTGCGGCCCATGGCCGTGGTCAAGTTCCGCGCCGGGCTCGATGCCGATGGCCTGCCGGTAGCCATTGAGGCAGTCAGCGCCACCGAAGGGCCGACCGAGGCGATCGCTGGCAAGCAAGCCGAGAAGATCGACCCCACTGCCCTGGAAGGTTTGTCTGGTAAAGCCTACGCCATCGCCAACCGGCGCATCGCGCAGGTCTATGTCAAAGGCCCGGCGATGCTCGGTTACTGGCGTTCGGTGGGCAACTCGATGAACGACTTCTTCTACGAAGCCTTCCTCGATGAACTGGCCGATAAAGGCGGCCAGGATCCGTTCGAACTGCGCCGACGCCTGCTGCGCGACAACCAACGCTTGAGCACCCTGCTCGAAGCGGTGGGCGAGCTGTCGGGCGGCTGGAAGCGCGGCCCGTTCACGGCCGAGGATGGCAGCAAGCGCGCCCGCGGCGTGGCCATGGCCTCGCCGTTCGGCTCCGAGGCGGCAGTGATTGCCGAGGTGTCGATTGAAAACGGCCAGGTCCGGGTCCACGACATCTGGCAGGCGATCGACCCCGGCAGCATCGTCAACCCGGCGATTGTCGAGGCGCAGGTCAATGGTGCAGTGGCCCTGGGCCTGTCCCAGGTGCTGCTGGAGGAAGCGGTGTATGTCGACGGCAAGCCGCGCGCGCGCAACTACGACCTCTACCCAATCCTGCCTGCAGCGCGTATGGCGCGGGTGCATGTGCGCATTGTCGAAAGCGGCGAGAAGATGGGCGGGATCGGTGAGCCGCCTTTGCCTGCCGTAGCCCCGGCGGTGGCCAATGCGGTGGCGCGGCTGACGGGCCAGCGCATCCGTAGCATGCCGCTGTCGCGCTATACCTTCAGCTAGCTGGCCAGGACGACCTGCACATGACGCAAAAATCAACTGCAAGAACCCTAGGCTTGCTGGCCGTACCGTGCCTGATCGCGGCGGGCCTGCTGGCCTGGTCTGTCACCCGTGAGCCTGGCTCACCGTTCGATGCGCAAGCCAGCAGCCAGGCCACTGTGGATCAAGCCCTGATCCAACGCGGCGAATACGTGGCCAGGCTCAGCGACTGCGTGGCCTGTCACAGCCTGCCCGAAGGCGCACCCTTTGCCGGCGGGCTGAAGATGGCGACGCCGTTGGGGGCGATCTATGCCACCAACATCACCCCCGACGCCAGCCATGGCATTGGCGCTTACAGCCTGGCGGACTTCGACAGGGCGGTTCGGCACGGGGTCGCGCCTGGAGGGCGCCGGCTGTATCCGGCAATGCCCTACCCCTCCTACGCCAAGCTCAGTGACGATGATGTGCGTGCCCTGTATGCCTTCTTCATGAAAGGCGTGCGGGCAGCCGAGCAGCCCAATAAACCGGGGGAAATCCCCTGGCCACTCAACCTGCGCTGGCCAATTGCCCTGTGGAATGGCGTTTTCACCGATGCTGCCCCGTACGCGGCAAAAACCGAGCAAGACCCGCTGTGGAACCGTGGCGCCTACATCGTCCAAGGCCCCGGCCACTGCGGCAGTTGCCATACACCGCGCGGCCTGGCGTTCAACGAAAAGGCCCTGAGCGAGCATGGCAGCGCGTTCGTCGCCGGGGCCTTGCTCGATGGCTGGTACGCGCCCAGCCTGCGCAATGACCCCAATACCGGCCTGGGGCGCTGGAGCGAGGCGGACATCGTGCGCTTTCTCAAGACCGGTCGTAACCAGCATGCGGTGGTCTATGGCTCGATGACCGAGGCGTTCAACAACTCGACCCAGTTCATGAGCGACGATGATCTGGCGGCCATCGCCCGTTACCTGAAATCCTTGCCCGGCGATCCCCAGCGTGATGGGCAACCCTGGCAGTACCAGGCGGTGTCGGCGGCTACCCGCCTGCAAGCGCCGGGTGCACATACCTATGTCACCGTCTGCGCCTCCTGTCATGGCCTGGAGGGCCGTGGCCAGGCCGAGTGGATGCCGCCGCTTGCCGGTGCCACCTCAGCCCTGGCCAAGGAAACTGCCTCGGCCATCAACATCACCCTCAATGGCTCGCAACGGGTGGTCACTGCCGGGGTACCGGACGCTTACCGCATGCCGGCGTTTCGTGAGCAGTTGAGCGACCGCGAGATCGCCGATGTGCTGAGCTTCGTGCGCAGCACCTGGGGCAATCATGGCGGCGCTGTGCAGGCGCAAGAGGTAGCCAAGCTGCGCGAACACACCGGGCCTGCCAGTGCCAGCCCGATCATTTTGCAGATGCGCTGAACAGGAGGCGACGGGATGGAGAGCATTGACCTGATGGTCCTGCGTAGCGCCCGCGACTGGCTGGCTGCCGGCGAGCGGGTGTTGTTGGCTACGGTGGCGCGCACCTGGGGTTCCTCGCCACGGCCGGTAGGCTCGATGATGGTGCTGCGCGAGGACGGCCGGGTGGTCGGTAGCGTGTCGGGCGGCTGCATCGAAGATGATCTGATCCACCGCTACACCCGAGTTTATGGCGGCGCGGGTATTGCCCCAGGGTTGCCCCAGGTGGTGCGGTACGGGGTCAGCGCGGATGAGGCGCACCGTTTCGGGTTGCCGTGTGGCGGTACCCTGGAGCTGATCCTGGAGTTCAATCCTTGCCAGCAGTTGCTCGAGCAGCTGTTGGCTCGGCTCGATGCCGGCGAGCTGGCGCGGCGCACGCTGGATCTGTCCCGCGGTGAAGTGCGCCTTGAGCCTAGCGCCAGCCCGGATCAGTTCAGCTTTGATGGTCGGTACATGATCAGCACCCTTGGCCCCGGTTATCGCATGCTGTTGATCGGCGCCGGGGCATTGGCCGAGTACGTCGCCACCATGGCCCAGTTCAATGGCTTCAAAGTCAGCGTCTGCGACCCCCGGCCCGAGTACATGGGGGCCTGCAACGTTGCCGGGGTCGAGCAGTTGGTCGGCATGCCGGACGATGTGGTGCGGGCCTTCCGGCCTGATGTGCGCACCTGCATTCTGGCCTTGAGCCACGACCCCAAGCTCGACGACCTGGCCTTGCTCGAAGCACTGCATAGCCCGGCGTTCTACATTGGCGCCATAGGCTCGCGGCGCAACAGTCAGCAACGCCGCGAGCGCTTGATCGAGCACTTTGGTGAGACCCAAGCCTCGCTCAAGCGCCTGCACGGACCTATTGGCATCTACATCGGCAGCAAGACCCCGGCGGAGATTGCCGTGAGCGTCATGGCCGAGATTCTTGCGGTAAAGAACAACGTGGCGTTGCCCGGCGAAGTGTCGGTGACCCATGCCAAGCGAGCCAAGGAGCGGCAATTGCTTGCCGGCTGAAAGCGGCGTCGTACTTTTCGCGGGCAAGCCCGCTCCCACAGGGTCCTGGTTGGACCTGAAAAGTGCTGTCCTGCCAAGGAACCCGAGTACAGCAGCCTGGCACTGGATATCCACCTAACCCGGCAATAACCTGCTCCCAAAGGGCCCGGCTGGACCTGAAAAGTGTTGACCTGCCAAGAGACCTGAGTGCAGCAGCCTGTCCCTGAACACCCACTGACCCCGAGAACAGCCTGCTCCCACAGGGGCCCGGTTGAACCTAATAAAATGCTGACCTGCCAAGGGTCCTCAATACAGCAGCCTGCACCTGGATACCCACTGAACCCGAGAACAGCCGGCCCCCCAAAGGGGTCCGGTTGAACCTAATAAAATACTGACCTGCCAAGAGACCTGAGTGCAGCAGCCTGTACCTGAGCACCCACTGCCCCCGAGAACAACCGGAACCCTGTGGGAGCGGGCTTGCCCGCGAAGAGGCCGGAACTAAGCCCATCCTCTCAGGATCAATCGCCCATCTGAAAATTTCCTTTGCCAGGCCGCTCGCGTAGAGTTTGCCTACGCGAACCAGGCCCCCGCACCTGCAATGGACAAATACACCCCCCGCCAGTGGCTGCCTCACGAAAAACCCACCCTGCCCGGCTCTCCGTCGACGCCCCTGCACGCCCCAGGCACACGCCTGGCCTACGGCGCCGTCGGTTTGCTGGTGGCGATCACCGGCGGCCTGGGCAACGCGCTGGTCACCGCCAACCTGACCTTCCTGCAGGGCGCACTGGGCGCCACCACCGCCGAGATGGCCTGGCTACCGGCGGCATTCGTCATGACCAACGTGTCGATGAACCTGTTGCTGGTGAAGTTCCGCCAGCAGTTCGGCCTGCGCGCCTTCACCGAGGTGTTCCTGGTGCTCTACGCACTGGTGACCTTCGCCCACCTGTTCGTCAACGACCTCAACTCGGCGATTGCCGTGCGCGCCGCGCACGGTATGGTCGGGGCCGCGCTGAGCTCACTGGGCCTGTACTACATGATCCAGGCCTTCCCTGCGCAGTGGCGCTTGAAGGCCATGGTACTAGGCCTGGGCGCCTCGCAGTTGGCCGTACCGCTGGCCCGGGTGTTCTCCGAAGATTTACTGCAAATCGCCGAATGGCGCGGGTTGTACATGTTCGAGTTGGGCTTGGCATTGGCCGCATTGGGCTGCGTGTTGCTGCTCAAATTGCCCCCGGGTGACCGGTTCAAAACCTTCGAGCCGCTGGATTTTCTCACCTTCTCGCTGATGGCCAGCGGCACCGCCCTGCTCTGCGCCGCCCTGTCGTTGGGGCGTATCGACTGGTGGTTGGATGCGCCATGGATCGGCGTCGCCCTGGCAGCGGCGATCGGTTTGATCTGCGCGGGCCTGGCGATCGAGCACAACCGCAGCAACCCGCTGCTGATGACCCGCTGGCTAGGCAGCGCGGCAGTGATCCGCCTGGCCTTGTGCGTGATCCTGATCCGCATGGTCACCTCCGAGCAATCGACCGGCGCGGTGGGCTTTCTGCAAACCCTGAACCTGGGCAACGAACAACTGCGCAGCCTGTACTGGGTGATGTTGCTCGGCGCGGTCGCCGGGCTTGCCACCAGTGCCCTGACCATCAACCCCAAGCACCTGGTGATGCCGCTGTTCGTCTCGCTCGCGCTAATGGCCAGCGGGGCGTTCATGGACAGCAGCTCAAGCAACCTGACCCGACCTGCGCAGATGTACCTGAGCCAATTCATGCTGGCCTTCGGCAGCACGTTTTTTCTCGGCCCCTCGATGGCCTTGGGCATCAGCCATGTGCGCGCCAACCCACGCAACCTGGTCAGTTTTTCGGTGATGTTCGGCATCTGTAACAACCTCGGCGGCTTGATCGGCGCGGCCTTGCTGGGCACCTTCCAGACCGTGCGCGAGAAGTTTCATTCGAGCAACCTCGCCGAGCAGTTGAGCCGCCTTGAACCGCTGGTCAACGCCAGGGTGCAGAGCGGCGGCAGCGGCTATGCCGGGATCGTCGCCGCCCCCGGCCTGCGCAGCGAAGTCGGCACCCGCCTGTTGGCCAATGCCGCCACCCGCGAAGCCAATGTGCTGGCCTACAACGATGTGTTCATGTTGATCGGCACGATTGCCGTGCTGACCATGCTGTGGATCTTGCTACGCAGCCTCTGGGTCTGGTACACGACTCGCACAGCACGCCCTTCCGACACCACCAGCGGCGCTTGAACCTGATGACTCAAGAGACACCGACCACCTCTACCACCGCCATCGCCGAAACCCCGGAAGGCCTCACCCCGCCCAACGAACCGAGCAGCCCCGCACGTTCGCGGCGGGTGCGCGTGCTGTCCTCGATGACCTTTGCCGGCGTGGCCCTGGCCGGCATCCTGCTGGTGCTCTACGCCTGGCGCCTGCCACCCTTCAGCAGCGCCATCGAAAGCACCGAGAACGCGTTGGTGCGCGGCCAGGTGACGATCATCGGCCCGCAACTGGCCGGCTACGTCGTCGAAGTGCCAGTGCATGACTTCCAATTCGTCAAGGCCGGCGACCTGCTGGTGCGCCTGGACGACCGCATCTACAAACAGCGCCTGGCCCAATCGATTGCCCAACTGCAACAACAGCAAGCGGCGTTGGCCAATAACCTGCAACAGCGCAACAGCGCCCAGGCCACCATCGCCCAACGCCAGGCGGCGATCGCCGATGCCGCAGCGCAGGCCGACAAGAGCCAGGCCGACTTGCGCCGTAACCAGGCGCTGGTCAGCGACGGGTCGGTGTCGCGCCGCGAGCTGGACGTCAGCCGCGCCAGTCACGCCGCTGCCCAAGCGAGCCTGGCGCAAGCCAAGGCCGCCCTGGAGATCGCCCGCCAGGACCTGCAAACCGTGATCGTCAACCGCGCAGCGCTAGAGGCTTCGGTAGAGAACGCCAAGGCCGCCGTGGAGCTGGCGCGCATCGATCTGGACAACACCCGGGTAACCGCGCCGCGTGATGGCCAGCTGGGGCAGATCGGCACGCGTCTGGGGGCCTATGTCAATTCCGGGGCGCAGTTGATGGCGCTGGTGCCCGACGCGCGCTGGGTGATCGCCAACATGAAGGAAACGCAGATGGCCAAGGTGCGCATCGGCCAACCGGTGAGCTTTACCGTGGATGCCCTGGACCACCTGAAACTCTACGGCCACGTGCAGCAGATCTCGCCAGCCTCCGGCTCAGAGTTCGCCCTGTTGCAGGCTGACAATGCCACCGGCAACTTCGTCAAGATCGCCCAGCGGATCCCGGTGCGGATCACGGTCGACGCCGATCAGCCCGAGGCGCGGCGGCTGCGCCCGGGGATGTCGGTGGTGGTCAGCATCGATACCCGCGAGCACGCAGAACAGGCGCATCCCGCTCACGATTGAGCATTGCCCGCTGGCGCTACCGGCGTAGCGCCACGCACTGTGCGGCGGTCGATCAGGCGCACGCGCAACCAGCGGGTCAGTGGCAACTCGACCAGCCGATAGACCGCGATTGCCACCACGCAGCACAGGCCAATGCTCACCGGCACCATCACATAAGCCAGCACGCCCGGCGCATCGAATACATGGAACACCTTGTTGAACACCTTCAGTACGTACGGGTGAAACAGGTAGAGCGAGTAACTGGCGTCCCCGATCAGCACCAGCAGCTTGGGCAAGCTGGTTCGCGACAAGCCCAGCACCAGGCTGATGACGATGAGCGCAGCCGGTATCCCGCGCCCCACGCCGCGCCCGATGTCCTCGCCCAGGCTTGCCGACAACGGCATGTAGGCCAGGGCGAGCAAGCCAATCAATACCAGCGCGGCGCGCCCAGTCGAGCCGCCCGGCGCTGCACGCCAGGGCGCGGTGCGTGCATACAACGCATAGCAGCCCATGCCCAGGACGAACTCGAGCAGAATCTGCTGGGTATAGAACCTGGCCAACAGGCTCTCGAAGGTCAGCCATTGACCGAGCATGACCAGCCCCAGCAGCAAGCCCGAACAGATCAACAACCGATAACGATGACTGATCGCCATGGACAGGGCGAATACGGCGTAGAAGAACATCTCGAAGTTCAGCGTCCAGCCCAGGTACAGCAGCGGCTGCACGAACTCGCCCTTCTGGTAGGGAATGAACAGCAACGACTTGACCAGGCCGGTCAAGTCCGCTCGGGTATTGTCCAGCAGGCTGGGCAATACCAACGCCACGCAAAACACCCCGATCGTGCCCAACCAATACAACGGCACCACCCGAATCAGGCGCTTGGTAAAGAAATGGCTGCCTGACTGGGTGGTGACCATGGCCATGATGAAGCCACTGATGACAAAGAAGATATCTACGCCCCAATCGCCATTGCGAAACAGCGGCAGGTGGAAGAACACCACCGCCAGCGCGGCGATGGCGCGCAGCATTTGGATACTGTCCAGCTTGTCAGCCGGAGCCTGGGCAACGGAGGTCATGGCCACATCCTTTCAGTCAGCCTCGGGAGGCGGTAGCGCGACGTAGCCGGTTTACGACTCCAGCACCGGGCTTTTATTCGCGTGTCTGTTGGCAAGTGCGCGGCCAAGGTTCTGGCCGGTCATTTCCACGTAGCGGTAAGTGAACATCGACACCAGCACCACCATCGCCACTACCAGCAACGCCACCAGGTTGTTCAGCAGTGCACTGCCGGTATCCAGGTAACGCGTGCCGTCGATCATCGGCGCGATATCGATGCCGATCAGCTTCTTGATCAGCATGAACGCCGACACCACGCAAAACAGGATCGCCGCGTGGGTGAGGTAAATGGAGTAGGACAACTTGCCGAACAAGGCAAACCAGCGCCCGGTCAACACGCGTGATACTGCGCCACCGTCAAAGGCGTAGATCAGGATGATGCTGCCGAACAGCGGGCTGGCGACCAAGGCCTTGGCTTCAAAGTCGCTGACCACGAACAGCAAGGCGGCCGCCACGGCAATCACCTCCAGCAGCGACATCAGCCAGAAGCCGGGGCGTTCGAAGTGGGCAAGCTTGAGGTACAGGGTGTAGATCAGGCAGCCGGTGAAAAAGTAAGCCAAGCCGCGCAATGCCTCGATAGTGAACAAGCCATTACCCACATGCATCAGCCCCAGTGCTGCCACCACCAATGCCGCCCACACCCATTGGCGCAGGCCAGCGGCAATGCTCAAGAGCGAGGCGAAGATCATGTAGGTGTAGTACTCGATGCTGATGCTCCAGGACGGGTAGTTGAACGACAAGGGGTTGGTCCAATGGGTCCAGGACTGCAGCAACAGTGCATTGGGCAGAATTTCAGCAGGCGCATAGCGCTCGGTAAACGGCGCATTGTTGAACTCCATGCCCTGTTGAAAAGCAATATAACGACCGCCTTCCAAAACAATGAATACCGCCAGCATGAACAGGTGCAGGGGCAACAAGCGGAAGGTGCGCGAAATAAAGAACCGGCGAAAGTTGAACTGCGCGCTATTGCCGTAAGCGTGCGCCAGGACAAATCCACTGAGCACAAAGAAGAATGCCACGAACACTTCGGCATGGCGAAAGAACGCCAGCTCGGTAAAACTGCCACTGACCCGCAGGTGATAGCCGACCACCGACAGGGCAAACAGGCCGCGGAAGCTGTCCAGCGAATGGAAACGCCCTTGCGCGCTCATAGCCAAGCCCTTTCCTTGATTACCCCTTCTGGATCAGGTCTAACGAAGCCTTGAAAAAAACCGGCGCCAGGCTTTTGGCATCGCGGTTGATCACGTAAATTTCGTTAGACGATGTCACGTTAGCATCACGCTAATAAAGAGCAAGGACCGCTCATGCCAAGTTAATTTGACGCTTTAACGCGTCAAAAAAACGCGGCGTAAAAAACTGAAATCAAATCCAACAATTAAATATAAAAGCAGCCCTTCAGCGCTGGCGTAAAGCGCCTACCGTTTATCGCATGCAACACCGGCGTTACACCATTGAAGGTTAACCCGGCTATTGTTGTGCAGCAGATAATGGCCCAAGGCCATTTCACTAATGGGTAACCCATCCAGGCAAGGGCTCGTATGAAACGAACGCTGGCGGTTTTGATCTGCGCATTCAGCACCCTGGCCCAGGCGGCCCCCATGCGTTGGGGCGATATTCGCGATGGCAGCCTGTACCTGCAGCCGGCACGCGACGATAGCGTGCGGGTCAGCTGGGTGCCGGCCTGGCAGACCAACGCCAACGAAGAGCGGCTGTACCTGCTCGATGGCCAGGGGCGCTTGCGTGGCGAACGCTTCATTGCCGCCAGCGAAGGCCGTGGCCAGCAGGTCTGGGCGCTGCCGGCCAGCGCCGCCGCCTACCGCCTGGAGGTACCTGGCTACAGTTTTCGCAGCTATCGCGTCGAACACGATGACAACACCGTAGCGCTGTTCGCCCCGACCAAGGTGCACTTCAGCGCCGAAACGCCCAATGGCGTCGAGCTGTACTTCAAAGTCGCTGCCGGTGAGCGGGCGGTGCTGGCAGGCAAGTACTTCGGCGGGGTCAACAGCCTGCAGGCCGAGCGCCTGGGCGACCGCACCCAGGTCACCCTCAAGCTCAAGCCCTACAAGGACTATCCACGCTACGACCAGACCGCCTTGCCAGTCAGCGCCACCGAACAGGTCTGGCGCTTGCGCCTTCACGGCAGCGGCAAGGCAGCGTTCTGGCTGGACGGCACGGCCAACCTGTTCGCCCAACGTGCGCAACATTTGCAGCCACTGCGCCAAGATCCAGGACGTGCCGAACTGCAGCTGCACAAGGACATGCTTGGCCCCACCCCGCGCTTGGGCCTGGCCCTGCCCTACCTGTTACCACCGCCGGCCAGCCGGGGCGCCCTGGACACGCTCAAGCCACGCGCTGGCGGTTTCTATACCGCAGTGGACATCCTCGCCAACCGCCCGCACTACGAAGATGCCTTCAGACGCTTCTACCTGGAGCAAGCCGGCATCGACCTGAACATCACCCTGATGGTCGCCAGCCAGCGCCGTAACGACCTGCAAGCCAACAGCCAGAGCCTGGCCGGCCTGGACGCCTGGCTGGCGGCCACCGTAGCCTTGGGCGGCAAGGGCACCCACTACCTGTCGTTTGCCGACGAGCCCAACTACAACTACCCCGACTACGCCACCTACAAGCGCTACTTCGACGCCATGGACCGCCACGTACGCGCCTACCCGGGCGCGCGCGAGGCCGGGGTGCGGATCGCCATGCCAGCCAGCTCGCGCTTCGTCAACGGCCCGTTCACCGCACGCGGTGAGCAGCACCGCGGGATCGACTGGGCGCGGCGCATGCTCAAGGAGTCCGAGCCGCAGATCGACGCCCTGGCCTGGCACGAATGGATGGTGCGCGACCTGCTGGCCACCCGCGTCTACCGCGACAGCGTGCGGCGCGCCGCTGAAGTGGTCGGTATCAACGCCGAGGGCCGGCCACGCAAGGCGCTGCTGCTCGACCAGACCAACATTTCCCCAGGCCCCAGTGTCAGCCCCTACGAACAGGAAACCCACTTCGCCTCGTTATGGTGGGCCTCGGTGGCGATCAATTCGGCTCAGGATGGCCTGCTCGACATGCTCAACTGGTTCCAGGCGGCAGATGATCCCGACCACATGAAGGGCATGATTCGCCTGCCCGGCCCAGACCGCTTCGAATTGAAACCCGTCGGCCTTGCCCAGCAGTTCATCCAGGCGCACTGGCTCGATCAGGTGCAACGGATGGACAACAGCGCCTTCGAGGTAGATGTCCTGGCCATGGCCCGCGACCGCCAACGCAGCGTGCTCGGCGTGAACAAGGCTGAGCGTCAGCAACACGTGACCCTGCAAGGTGTCGGTCGCGCCTGTCCTTCACTGAGTCTGTTCGGCCCCGACAGCCGCAGCCGCCCGGCAGCGGTCGATTGCACAGGCGGACAGATTCACTTCCAAGTCCCTGCCCAGACCTTGTTCGCCTTGAGCTGGCGGGCGTCCTGAGCCTGATCCTGAGCAGTGCCTTGGGGCGCTGATTCAAGCGCTGCAGCGCACGGGTGCCGAGTGAACTGCGGGTGTGGGTATGAATGAGGCTAGGGTTAGCCACAAAACTACCCTGCACTGCGCGCAGCAACGCTTTGCCAACTGCGTCCCGATGCCGTCTTGCCACGATTGCGCCCCTCTAGCGCGTGGGTTTTAATCCCGACCCACCGGTCATTCCGGCATCTTTTCGCACTCCGCTATTCAAGGACGCACGACCATGTACAGGACGCTCGTACCGCTGGCGCTATTGGCCACCCTGGCCGGTTGCTCGGACACCAAGGACGCCACCGAAGCCAACTTCCGGCAAGCCGCCCAAGCCTACCTCGACACCCAGTACCCGCATTGTTTCGTGGTCAGCTCGTTCCCGACCAAAACCAAGGACTTCGACGTCAACGGCACCAACAAGGCCCTGCATGCCCTGGCCCAGGTGGGTGTGGTCAGCGAGAAAGAGATCTCTCGCACTGAAGTCCCCGAGCGCCTCTGGCAGCCAGCGCGTACCGACATCTACTACGCCTATGACCTGACTGACGAAGGTCGCAAGTACTACAAGGCCGATGGCCAGAAGCTGATGAATGGCAAGACCGTCGGGGGGCTGTGTTTTGGCAAGGCGCAAGTGACCGGGATCGATCAGTACACTGAACCGGGCGAGATGATGGGGCAGAAAATCTCGCGAGTGACCTACGCCTACACGATCACCGACCTGCCGCCGTGGACGGCCAATGATGGCGTCAAGGCCAACCTCTCTGGGTTGGACAAAGTGGTTGCCAGTGCCCAGGCACCCTTGAAGGAAACCCGCGCGATGGTGCTGACCAACAACGGCTGGGTGCATGAGCGATTGATTGCCAAGTGATGCCCAGGGCCGCTTGCGAACTTATCCGTTTGAGGTGGCGGCGCTACTGGCCCCTTCCGCCTTTACGGCGGCTTACTTTTCTCTTGGGAGAAGTAAGCAAAACCGCTCGCTCCTACATACGGCCCTGCGCTGCGCTACGGGTCCCTTCGCGCCGGCGCGAGGGGATCCCGCCACGGCGGGACTGATGGTGGAGCGAAGCGTTTTTTGAGCACAGGGCAACGCCCTCCCTCAGAGCCACCAGGCCAGCACCACCGGCAACCAGACAAACGACAACACCGTCGAACACATCACCAGGTTCGCCACCTGCTCCGGCGAGCGGTTGGCGCGCACCGCCAGCAGGTAGTTGAACACCGCCACCGGCATCGACGACTGCACCATCAGCACCGCCTTTTCCATGTGCTCAAGCCCCAGCAGCGCACCGACGCCCCAGCCCACTGCCCCACCCAGCACGATGCGCAGGCCGCCGAGCAGCATGCCGCTGCCGACGTGATGCAGGCGAATGCTGGCCAGCGACACCCCCAAGGTCAGCAGCATCAGCGGGATGGTCATGCCCCCCAGCAGATCTGCGGTATTGGCCAGCCAGCGCGGCAGCTCCAGGTTGAAGAAGATGATCGGCATCGCCCCGGCCAGGCTGATCACGATCGGGTTGCGCAGCATCGCCTTGACCGAGCTGGCGTTGCCGGAAAGCACAATACCCAGGGTGAACTGGAAGATCGACAAGGTCAGGAAGAACGCCACCGCCAGCGCCAGGCCGTGCTCGCCAAACGCATACAAGCTGACCGGCAAGCCCATGTTGCCGGTGTTGGGATACATGAACGCCGGTAGCAGCACCCGCCAGTCCCGCCCGCACAGACGGCTGACAATGACACCCGCCAGGGCCATGCCTGCCATGCACAGCACACAGGCCAGGGCCATGCTGGTGAAGGCGCTCTGGTCCAGTTTGGTCCGGCTGAGGGTCGACAATACCAAGGCTGGGGTACCGACGGTCATGACGATGCGGGCGATGAATTCGGTCGGGTAGTCGATACCGCTGCGGGCCCAGGCATAGCCGATGCCTGCGACGATGAACACCGGAGCCAGAACAGCGAACAGCGAAGCCAGCATGCAGCATGCCCTCCGTGGCGATCAGACTGATCGGCCGAAAAGTCAGCATTATGCCGCACCCTCGCCACCGCGGCGCAAGCCCGCCTCTACCCGAATACCTCAAACCCTGTAGGGGCTTGCCCGCGATAGCGATGAATCGGTCAACCCTTCAACCCGGGAACAAAAACGGATTGATACTGCTGCGGGCATACCCTTCGCGCTCAAGCTCAGCATCCAGGAGCAAGGATGCAAGGTCATCGGCGACCGGCTCCAGCCCCTGATCATGCTGGTAATAAAACACCTTCAGGTAACTTTCGCAGTCGCCACAGCTCTCGGCCTTCACCGCGCTGTCCTGGCGATCCAGCGACCAGTAGTCGAGCTTGCCCGTACTTTCACAGTTGCTGCACTTGGCCCGCACCATATGCCAGCGGCTTTCGCACAATCCACACTGCAGGTAACGCAGGCCGGCCCGCTTGCCGGTGAGGATCACGCTGGCCAGCGGCGCACTGCTGCACACCGGGCAATACTGGCGCTGCTCGCCGACAGCCGCCTGGGCGCTGGCCGGCAAGGCGGCGGCAAGCTGGCTGAAGTAGAGCATCAGCGCCGCCCAGAAGAACACCGCCTGGCCACTGCCAACCTGGTCGTAGCGACCGTGCAGCAAATGCTCTGCGCAGGTTTCACGCTGCTCGGCAGTCATGCTGGCAATGCTCCGCAATGCGGCCGCCACGGGCGCGCTGGCATCGGCCGTGAGGTGCTCCAGCAACTGCTTGAGCAGCGCCTGCCAATAGGCCGAACGCGGCAGGCTGCGCACATCCAGTGGCGCGCCCTCGCCTACCCGCCCTGCCAGGGTCTGCAGCTCTTCGTCGGGCACCGGCAGGTTGTCCAACAGCGCCTGCTGGGCCTGGGCAATGCGCGCGGCGAATGCCAGGTACGCAGCCTGATCATGGCCCTCGGCCAACTGGCGCAAACGCGCCGCACGCTGGCCGTAGTGGTTGCGCAGCTGCGGCAGCAACAAGGCGCTGATCTCGCCCACGCCGCCGCTGGCCTGCTCCACGGGGGTTAACTTGATGCTGCTCATTTCTTGTCACTCTTGGAAATCTGCTGGTACCAGCGGTCGTGGTGCGATTTGGCCCAGCTACGCGACACGTAACCGGTAACCATGCCGCGGATCGAACCCTTGACCCAGAACGCCAGGTAGGCGTGGCCAATAATCAGCAAGATCAGCGAGATCCCGGCCACGGCATGGGTGAACAGCGCGATGCGAATCAACGGGATGCTGAAATAGTCGGCAAACCACGGCCGCCAGATCACCACGCCACTGAGCATCAACAGGCTGATCAGGCCCATGATTCCCCAGAACAGAATCTTCTGCCCGGCGTTGTATTTACCGATCTGCAAGGGCTTGCTGTGATCGCCCGCCAGCACCGTCTTGACGTTACGAAACCAGATCGCGTCCTGGCGCTCGGGCAGGTTGTACTTCACAAAGCGCACGAACAGGAACATCAACACCACGAACACTACCACCCCCAGGAACGGGTGGAGGATGCGCGCCAGCTGTGGCGTGCCGAACACGCCGTTGAGCCAGTTCAGCGACGGGAAGAACCACGACAGCCCCGACAGCGCCACCATGAAGAAGCAGATGACCATGAACCAGTGGCTGGCGCGGTCGATGAAGCGGGTCCGCAGGATCAGTTTGTCCTTGTTCATCATGCGCTCTCCTTCTCATCTTCTTCGACTTCGTTAGGGCCAACGCCGATGTAGTGGAACACCGTACCGGCGAGGGTGGCGAAGAACGCTGCCGCAGCCACTGGCTTGAGCCAGCCTTTCCAGCCTTCGATGGCGCCGCTGATGCGCGGATCTGGGTTGAGCTTGTGGTACAGCTGCGGCTTGTCGGCGTGTTGCAACACATAGAACACATGGGTGCCGCCCACCGCTTGCGGGTCATAGATACCCGCGCCGGCAAAGCCGCGGCCGTGCAGCTCGGTAACGCGCTCCTCGGCCTGCACCAGCATGTCGGCCTTGCTGCCGAAGTTGATCGCACCGGTCGGGCAGGTCTTGACGCAGGCGGGCTCCTGGCCGACCGTCACCCGGTCGACGCACAGCGTGCATTTGTAGGCCTTGTTGTCCTTCTTGCTGATGCGCGGCACATCGAACGGGCAACCGGCCACGCAGTAACCGCAGCCAATACAGTGCTCGGACTGGAAATCGACGATGCCATTGGCGTACTGGATGATCGCGCCCGGTTGTGGGCAGGCTTTCAGGCAGCCAGGGTCGGCGCAGTGCATGCAGCCATCCTTGCGGATCAGCCACTCGAGTTTGCCCGCCTCGTTCTCGTGCTCATCAAAGCGCATCAAGGTCCAGGTATCGGCGGTGAGGTCGGCCGGGTTGTCGTAGACACCGACGTTATGGCCGACTTCATCGCGCAGGTCGTTCCATTCATTGCACGCGACCTGGCAGGCCTTGCAGCCGATGCAGATGCTCACATCGATCAGCTTGGCCACTTCGGCCTGGTGATCGCGCGCGCGCGGCGCCGGGGTGAACGCGTGGGTCGCCGAACGGCGGATGATGTCTTGGGATTGCAGGGACATGTCAGTCGCTCCGTCAGGCCTTTTCCACGTTCACCAGGAACGCCTTGTATTCCGGGGTGTTGGTGTTGGAATCACCGATGCCAGGGGTCAGGGTATTGGCCAGGAAGCCCTTGCGGGTCGCGCCTTCATAGCCCCAGTGGCACGGGATGCCGATGGTGTCGACCGGCTGCCCGTCGATTTGCAGGCGGCGGATCCGCTTGGTCACTACCGCCTTGGCCTTGATATAGCCCCGCTTGGTAGTGACCCGCACCAGGTCGCCTTGGACGATGCCCTTTTCCTTGGCCAGCAGTTCACCGATCTCGATGAACTGCTCGGGCTGGATGATCGCGTTGAGCTTGGAGTGCTTGGTCCAGTGACGGAACAGCTCGGTGATCGAGTAGGTGGTCGCCACGTAAGGGAATTCTTTACGGTCGCCCATGCGCGCCCGGTCACTGTCGTACAGCCGCGCCGTGGGGCTCTTGCTGACATTGGGGTGCAGCGGGTTTTGCGCCAGCGGGCTTTCGGTCGGCTCGTAGTGTTCCGGGAACGGCCCATCGTTCATGGCGCCGACCGAGAACAGCCGGCCCACGCCCTCGGGGAGCATGATGAACGGGTTGGTCTGGGTGCCCGGGGCGATGTTGACCGGGAAGTCGGGCACGTCGATGCCGCTCCAGCGACTGCCGTCCCAACCGATGACCTTGCGCTTGGCATCCCACGGCTTGCCCTGCGGGTCGGCCGAGGCACGGTTGTAGAGAATCCGCCGGTTCTGCGGCCAGGCCCACGCCCAGCCCGGGGTGCAGCCCAAACCGCTGTCGGCATTGTCGCGCCGGGCCATCTGGTTGCCAGCCTCGGTCCAGGAGCCGGCAAAGACCCAGTTGAAGCACATGGTGCTGCCGTCGTCGCGCAGCTGGCCGAAGTTGTCCAGTAACTGGCCCTTGCGCAAGATCAGGTTGCCCTTGTCGTCGCGCAGGTCGGCCAGGGCGTAGCCATTGGACTCCTTGGCCACTTCTTCCGGGTCAGGGTCGTAGGGATTCTTGTAGTCCCAGGCCATGTTCAGCACCTGCTCGGGGCACGCGCCGCCTTCAGTGCGGTACAGCTCGCGCAGCTTCATGAACAGGTGGCCGAGGATCTTGCCATCATGCCAGGCCTCGCCGGGTGGCGCGGCGCCTGCCCAGTGCCATTGCAGCCAGCGCCCGGAGTTGACGATCGAGCCATTCTCCTCGGCAAAGCAACTCGATGGCAGGCGGAACACTTCGGTCTGGATCTGCCCAGGATCGACATCGTTGGACTCACCGTGGTTCTGCCAGAAGCTCGAAGTCTCGGTGGCCAGCGGATCGATGATCACCAGGAACTTGAGCTTGGCCAGCGCCTGGGCAGCCTTGTTCTTGTCCGGGAAAGCGGCAATCGGGTTGAAGCCTTGGGCAATGTAGCCGTTGACCTTGCCCTCGTACATGCGGTTGGAGAAGTTCAGCACGTCATAGCTGTCGTCCCACTTGGGCAGCCAGTCAAAGCCCCAGTCGTTGTCGCGGGTAGCTTTGTCGCCGTACAGGCTCTTCATCAGGCTGATGAAGAACTTGGGCGTGTGCTGGTAGTAGTTGACCTGGTCGGGCAGCTGGGCACTGGGCGTGGTCTGCTTGAGGTATGTGGCAAGCGTGGTCTGCTCATCGGACGGCAGGTTCATGTAGCCCGGCAGGCGCTGCGAGAGCAGGCCCAGGTCGGTGTAGCCCTGGATGTTGGAGTGCCCGCGCAGGGCGTTGACGCCGCCGCCGGCCATGCCGATGTTGCCCAGCAGCAACTGGATCATCCCCGAACCGCGGATCATCTGCGCGCCGGTGGTGTGGTGGGTCCAGCCAAGGGCATAGAGGAAGGTCGCGGTCTTGTCCGGCGCGCTGGTGCTGGCCATGATCTCGCAGATTTCCAGGAAGTCGTCCATGGGCGTGCCGCAGATCTGGCTGACCACTTCTGGGGTGTAGCGGCTGACGTGTTGCTTGAGCAGGTTGAACACGCAGCGCGGGTGGCTCAGGCTCAGGTCGCGGCGGGCGTGGCCGTGCTCGTCCAATTCATAGGCCCAGGAGCTGCGGTCGTAGCGTTTGCTCTTGGCGTCGTAGCCGCTGAACAGGCCATCATCGAAGCTGTAGTCGCTGCGCACAATCAACGAGGCGTTGGTGTAGGCGCGCACGTATTCGTGCTGGATGCGGTCGTGGGTCAGCAGGTAGTTGACCATGCCCATCAGGAAGGTGATGTCGGAGCCGGCGCGTACGGGCGAGTAGATGTCCGCCACCGAGGCGCTGCGGTTGAACCGTGGGTCGACGACGATGACCTTGGCGCCGTTGCGAATCTTCGCCTCGATCACCCACTTGAAGCCCACCGGGTGCGCCTCGGCCGGATTGCCACCCATGATCAGCACCACGTTGGCGTTCTTGATGTCGACCCAGTTGTTGGTCATCGCGCCACGGCCGAAGGTCGGCGCCAGGGCGGAAACGGTCGGCGCGTGACACACCCGCGCCTGGCTATCGGTGCCGAGGATGCCCAGGGCACGGGTGAAGCGCTGGTCGAGCGAGCCGGTTTCGCTGCTGGCTGCCGAAGAGCAGAGCATGCCGGTCGACAGCCAACGGTTGACCGTGACGCCCTTGGCGTTCTTCTCGATGAAGTTGGCGTCGCGGTCATCCTTCATCAGCCGGGCGATGCGGTCGATGGCATAGTCCCAGCTGATCCGCTGCCATTTGTCCGAGCCTGGGGCGCGGTACTCGGGGTACAGCAGGCGTTGCTCGCTATGGATGTAGTCGACCAGGCCAGCGCCTTTTGGGCATAGCGAGCCGCGGCTTACGGGATGATCGGGGTCGCCTTCGATGTGGAAGATCCGCGCCTTGGCGTTTTTCGCGCCATCGCCCAGGCTGTACATCAGGATGCCGCAACCGACCGAGCAATAGGTGCAGTTGTTGCGGGTTTCCTTGGCGCGCAGCAGTTTGTACTGGCGAGATTGGCTGGCATTGGCCACTGCCGGGCCGAAGCCGAGCGAAACAGTGGTGGCTGCCGCCGCACCGGCGGTACAAAGTTTGAAGAACTGTCGTCTGCCAAGTGCCATGAATTTCTCCTCATGCAGGCCCGGGTTAATCACAGGCAAGTAGGCGCGGTGGCGTGGGCCACTCTGTTATGAAGTGTGAAAAAGTCCGTGGACGGAGTGTTAGGCCGACGCGGCGTTAGTTGTCGAAATCGGCGGTTTACTTTTCGCGGGCCGGATTGCTCCCACAAAGGTCGCGTAGCGTTCATTGACGCTACAACCCCAGTAGGCCGGGCTTTTCCGCGAAGAGGCCGGCTAATTTTCTACCCGCCCCATGCGTCAAATCAGCACGCGCCCGCCATTGTAATGACCCTACAACAAGTGAGCCAATTGACCCGTTCGATCATTTGATAAGTTTTATCGATCAACGGGCTGATTAGCTAAAATAAGTGCTGACTGTATTGATCTGGATCAAGAAATCGCTCAACCCTGTAACTAAGCGTGCAACTCAATACGACCAAAGTAGGTGGCGGAATAATTCTCACTTTCGCAGTAGATATTTAAAAGCATCGTCTTTAGTTAGACGTTTGGGGTAATGGTCTTGCACGCTCTTGGACTCTTGGGCTGCGAGCTTATCCATTGGATGTGGCGATGCCACTGGCACCTTCCGCCCTTACGGCGGGTTACTTTGTTTCAGGCGAAAAAAAAGTAACCAAAAAATTCTGCGCTCCACCATCCGGCCCTACGCTGCGCTTCGGGTTCCTGAAGGCGCGAAGTTAGTGGCGGCGCCTGGGCTGGCGTTATCTGGCGATAGTGACAAATGGGGTGGATTGTCGGACGTCATCGCGGGGCAAGCCCGCTCCCACGGGTACCGCCAGCCGTAAGTGCGGAGCGGTATCTGTGGCAGGTTTGGTGGATATTCCGGCCTCTTCGCGGGCTTGTCGGGGCGCCGAACCGCCGCGAAGAGGCCGGAACAAACAACACAAAAGAAAAATTCAGACCTTGGCTTTGGCTTTGGCTTTGACTTTGGCTTTGGCTTTGGCTTTGGCGAGAGCGTAGCGATTCACTGCTCTTGATCTTCGTACGCGCAAGTTCAGGCGCCGCAGATTCGCGACTTCAGGAGGCTGAGCAGAGGTGCCTGGAGGGCCAGGTGCGCCAGCACCCTTCGGCGCAGCCGAAGGCGCGAGATGTAGATTTGCGCAGCAAATCGTAGGCCGCGCGGGTCCGGAAGGCGCCGGCGCGAAGGGACCCGAAGCGCAGCGCAGGGCCGTATGTAGGAGCGAGCGGTTTTGCTTACTTTTCCCAAGAGAAAAGTAAGCCGCCGTAAGGGCGGAAAGGTGAATCAGCGTCGACCACAAAAATGGATATGCTCAAAAACCAAAACTACCGCCGCCGCAACGTCTCAGACGGCAACTCCCCAAACCGCTGCCGATAACTCTCCGAAAACCGCCCCAAATGCATAAACCCATAATCCATCGCCAACTCAGTCACACTGCGCACCGAGCAACTCGAATCACTCAAACACTCATGCACCCGCTCCAACTTACGCTGGCGCACATACTGCTTAGGGGTAGTCCCCAAATGCCGATCAAACAACACATAGAACGACCGCAAACTCATGCAAGCCTGCTCCGCCAACGCCTCAGCCGGCAACTCAAGCTTCAGGTTACGCTCGATGTAATCCAAGATCCGCTCCAGGCTAGCCCCCGGCGCCCCAAGGCTCTCACGGCGGATGTTGGTACTCATCAAAGTCAATAATTTGCTCGCCACGATCTGGCTGTAGTGCCCCTGCACCCGCGGTAACGAGTCACTGACCTCAGCCTCATGACACACCATCGCCAGCAAATTGACGAAGCCATCGAGCTCTTCCAACCGATAATGGTTGCGCAAGAACCGTACCCCACCACTGGGCCGATACCAACGCTGCTCATCGCAAATCGAATCGAGCAACCGCGTCGGCACCTTGAGAATGAATTTCTCGCAGTCTTGCGAGTACGTCAGGTCAACGGGATCATCCGGGTTGATCAGCAGCAGCTCGCCCGGCACCAGGTGATGCTCGCGCTGCGGCCCGCGCCACAGGCAGTTGCCGTTGAGCAGCACCTGCAGGTGGTAGATGGTTTCCAGCGCCGGTGAGGTAACCCGCACACTGCCGCCATAGCTGATCCGGCACAGGTCCAGCTCGGCGAATTTGCGATGGCTCAGACTGGCCTGGGGATGGGTGGAGCGCGACAGGCCGATGCAGTGCTGGCCGACATGTCGATTGACATAATCGGATACAGCATAAGGATCAGCATGATGGAACACGCTGCTGCGCTCGCTCAACAGGCGGCTTTCCATAGGCAAGGCACTCGGCTCGTTATTGTTCTGGTCGCCGCTTCCTACAGGCACATGGCCCGTGGTCGCGGTCGTTCACGGTCATTCTATAGGGCCGGTTGCAGGTGACAGCGGGCAAGTGACAACCGGTGGCTTGCTCACACACTAAGCAATATGGCGGGGGTTAGGCAATGCGACCTAGGCGAAGGGCGGGCGGATAGCGGACAGCATAGGGCATGTGATTGTCCGATTATCGAACGCTATTGCGCTGCAGCAGTACCGGCCTTTTCGCGGGGCAAGCCCGCTCCCACGAGTGCGGGCCTGTAGATAGATGTCGCTGTGTGTATATCTGACTTTGCGGGGTGTCCTGGCCTCTTCGCGGCCCGCGGCCCCAAGGGGCTGTGCTGGCACAGCAAAAAACCCACTGCAACATGGATCCCTGTGGGAGCGGGCTTGCCCGCGAAGAGGCCAGCCGAGCATACCCATCTATCAGTGCACAGCGCCCTCTGGCCGACCCGCCCAGCCCTGGCTGCGGGCGCGAAACTGCCTCGGCGCAATGGCGAACAACTCACGGAAGCGCCGGTAAAAATGCGGAAAACTGACAAAGCCGCTGGCCACCGCCACTTCAGTCAGCGACTTGCTCGTATGCTGCAACAGCTGCCGCGCATGGGTCAGGCGCAGCTCCAGATAATACCGGGGCGGCGTTGCCTGCACATGGCGGCGGAACAACCGCTCCAGGTGGCGCCGTGACAGCCCTGCATGCTGCGCAATCTCATCGATGCCGATAGGGTCTTCGATGTTGGCATGCATCAACTCCAGCGCCAATCGCACGCCACGCGGAAGCGTTGGGTCGATATCCGGCGCAGCAGCCGGCATATCACTCAACACCCGCGAACGGTCGCAAGCCAGCATTTGCTCCACCGCCCGGCGCAAGCCTTCGCCGCCACTGTGTTCGAGCAAGCCAAGCATCATGTCCAGCGCACTGCTGGCCCCCGCGCAGCTCATGCGCCGCCGATCCAGCACATGCGCCTGGCGGCTGACCCGCACCTGCGGGAACAGCTCGTTGAGCATCGCCCGACCATCGGGGTGAAACGCGCAGTCGTGGTCGTTGAGCAGGCCAGCCTCGGCCAGAAAGTACGCCCCGTTCCACAAACCGCCCAACAGCGCCCCATGCAGATCGGCCTGGCGCAGTTTGCCGCGCAGCAGGGAGCTGCTTTCCAAGCGAACCCGAAAACCACCACACACCAGCAGTACATCCAGACCCTGCCCTTCGAGATCGGCCAGGGCAGTATTGACTGGCAGGGCAATTCCCAGGTCGCTCATGACCTGGGCGCCCTCGCCCACCACCAGGATCTGGAACAGCGGCGTGGAGCTCATCAGGTTGGCGGTGACCAAGGTGTCCATGGCCGCTGTGAAGGCCATCATGGAAAAGTGCTCACGCAAGACAAACGCCACCCGCCGACATGGCAGGGCCAAGGCCGTGCGGCCAGCCGGATCGAGGTGGGCCAGGTTGCTGTTCTTCAATACGCTTTCGAAATGACTCATGGCTCAACTCCACCGCCAGCCTGTGCCCCGGCATTACCGGGGCGGATGGAAACGACCGTTAATTGCTCGCCTGGCTGGCGGCGCCGCGGGCGGCCGACAGCCATTGGTCGAACTGCTGGCGATGGGCTGCGACCCACTCCTTGGCGTGACGCTCGATGTCGGCGGGTTTCTTCTCGCCCTGCTGCATCTTCAAGTTCTGCGCACTCTCGTCAGCGGTAGTGAGCTGCATCTGCGAGAGGAACTTGGCAGCCGCCGGATTTTCCTCGGCGAAGTCTTTGTTGAGCACCGCTTCAACCTTGTCCACGGCAAAACCGAGGTTCTTGCCTTGGTACATGGTGTCGACCGCGTTGTTGCCATCGGGCAGATCGGTTTTCGGGACTTCCAGCCAGACCACGTCCTTGTCTTCCACCAACACCGTGGAGATCCACTGCGGCACCCAGGTGAAATAGAGGATCGGTTTGCCTTCCTTGTAGCGGGTGATGGTGTCGGCCATCAGGGCGAAGTAGGAGCCCTGGTCGACATGTACGGTTTTGTCCAGGTCATAGGCTTTGATGTGGTGGGAGATCACCAGCTCGCAGCCCCAGCCTGGGTTGCAGCCAGTCAGGTTGGCCTTGCCGTCGCCGTCAGTGTCGAACAGCTTGGCGATTTCGGGCTTGTTCAGGTCGGTGATGTACTTGATGTTGTGCGCTTGGGCGGTTTTCTTGTCGATCAGGTAACCCTGGAGCACGCCGGGCATGATGTCGCCGGCCTTGACCATCACCTGATCGCCACCGGCCTGCTGGTAGAACTTGTCGTGCAGCTTGTCCCACAGGTGCACGGTGAAATCGGCATCGCCGTTGGCCAGGGCGACCATCATCACCCCGTACTCGGTTTCTTTCGGCTCCTGGACCTTGTAGCCCAGCTCGCGCAGGCCTTGCATGGCGACTTCGCCACGGAAGCGCTCTTCGGCGATCGAGGGGAAGATCGGCGTCACCTTGACCCCCTCGCCCGGCCGCTCGGCCGAGGCGTTGGCGCACAGGGCGGTGGCGACCAGAGACAGCGCGCAGGCGCATTGCAGGATGCTGCGGGAGAACTTCGATTCGTACATCGTCGCGTACCTTTTTCTGCTTGTTATGTTCACGTGCGGCAGTTCGAATGTGTTTGTCTCAGGCGGTCTTGCGCCGCTCTGCGTGTCCTGCACCAAACAGGCGCAGGACCAGGCCCACTGGCCCTGTGTGGTACCAGCGCAGGCTCGGGTCGGCACTGCTGCGGGCGCCCATGGCCTGGGTCAGGCGGTCGAGGAAGATCGCCAGCAACACCAGGCCCATGCCCCCGACCGTGGCCAGGCCCATGTCCAGCCGGCCAATGCCGCGCAAGACCATCTGCCCCAAACCGCCGACCGAAATCATCGAGGCGATCACCACCATCGACAGCGACAGCATCAGGGTCTGGTTGAGGCCGGCCATGATGGTCGAGGTGGCCAGCGGCAGTTGTACCCGGGTCAGCATCTGCCGGGGCGTGCAGCCAAAGGCACGGGCGGCTTCGATCTTGTCTTCCGGCACCTGGCGAATCCCCAGGTTGGTCAGGCGTACCAAGGGCGGCAAGGCAAATACGATGGTGACCAACACCCCAGGCACGTTGCCGATGCCAAACAGCATCACCACCGGCACCAGGTAGACGAACGCCGGCAGCGTCTGCATCGCATCGAGCACCGGCCGCACCACCTGCTCCAGGCGATTGCTGCGCGCACAGAAGATGCCCAGCGGAATGCCGATCACGGCGCAGAAGAACACCGAGGTCAACACCAGCGCCAGGGTGGTCATCGACGCCGACCACACGCCGATCAGGCCAAGCAGGGTCAAGGTCACAAAACACAACAGGGCCATGCGCTTGCCCGCCAGCTGCCAACCCAGCAGGGACGAAAGCAGGATGCCGATGCTCGGCGGGATGCTCTGCAAGATCATCTCGATGCCATTGAGCACTTGGTCGATCGGCCAGCGAATGGCGCGGAACACATCGCGAAAGTTGTGCACCAGGAAGTTAAGGGTGGCTTGCACCCAGTCACCCAGCGGTATGGTGGCCGACTGGAACGGGTCGAGCAGACTGAATTCGGACATTAGGGCTTACCTCGGCAAGGGTCGCTGACGCTTAGTGGCGGCTCAGGGTCTGCAGCAGCTGGTTCTTCGACAAGGTGCCCTTGAGCGCTCCCTCGCGGTCGAGGACCGGCACCGGGTACGGCAGCGTGGCGGCGATATCCAGCACCTCGTGCAGCGGCGTGTCGGTGTATACCGGTTGCCGTTCGTGCAGGCTGTAGCGATCCGTGGCCGCGGCGCCGTCGGCAGCGGTATCGACCACACCCAGCAGTTGCCCGCACTCGTCTACCAGGTAGCCGAACGGCACCCCGGCCCTGAAGCGTGGCGCCTTGCCGTTGACCCGGCAGACCAGCTCTGGGTCGAACTCGGCGACATCGCCGGCTTTGAGCACGCGCGAGCTGTCAAAGCCCTTGAAGAAGGTGCGCACGTAGTCGTTGGCGGGCTGGTTGATCAGCTCTTGCGGGGTGCCGATCTGCACGACTTTGCCGCCTTCCATGATCGCGATGCGATGGCCGATGCGGATGGCTTCTTCGATGTCGTGGGAAATGAAGATGATGGTGCGTTGTTGCTCGGCCTGCAGGCGGATCAGCTCGCCTTGCATTTCACTGCGGATCAGCGGGTCGAGGGCGGAGAAGGCCTCGTCCATGAGCAAGATGGTCGGATCGTTGGCCAGTGCCCGGGCCAGGCCAACGCGTTGCTGCATGCCGCCGGACAGCTGGTGCGGGTAACTGTGCTCGTGCCCGGCCAAGCCGACCTGGCTGAGCGCTTCGCGAGCACGGCGAGTGCGCTCCTGCTCGGCGACCCCGGCGATTTCCAGGCCAAAGGCGGTGTTTTGCAGCACGCTCATGTGGGGCATCAAGGCAAAGGATTGGAACACCATGCCCATTTCCTTGCGGCGTACATCGAGCAGTTCCTTGTCGGATAGCCCGGTGATTTCCCGGCCGTTGAGGTGAATGCTGCCAGAGGTAGGCTCGATCAGGCGGTTGAACAGCCGCACCATGGTCGACTTACCGGAGCCGGAGAGGCCCATGATGACGAAGATCTCGCCACGCTTGACGGCAAAGCTTGCATCGAACACGCCGACCACATGGCCGGTCTTGCTGAAGATCTCATGCTTGTCGGCGCCTTTGCGCAACATCTGCATGGCCAGGTCCGGGTTGGGACCAAACACCTTGAAGATGTTGTTCACCGAGAGAATTTCATCGGCCTGCTTCATACGACCCTCTTTTATTATCTTTATAACCAAATTCACACTTCGCACTGGCACGCCGTGCAGGCGTTGAATGTCAGTACGAGGACGCTTGGCAGTCGTTCAAATCGGAACGTGGAGTCAACCCGGCACGCAGAAATTCCTGCTGTAAAATTATCGACATCGATCGCTTCAATGCCGCGCCGTTGAGTTAACGTTAGGCCTCGGCGAATAGCGGGTCCAACGACATTTGTAGGGCGCAAACCATTACCTGGGGTTATCAATATGGCCAGGGTGGTGATCGTGGTTTACCACCTCACTGCTTAATCGCTACAGTGGTCAGCCCGCCCCGCTGACAGCAAGGATCTGATCTGCCCTCATGGTCAAACACACCGAGCCCGATCAGACCCTGATCAAGATGCCGTCGCTACGCGCCGTGAAGGTGTTCGTCGCGGCCGCCAAGTATCAGAACTTCACCCGTGCCGCCGAAGCGTTGTGCGTGACCCAGGCCGCCGTGAGCCGGCAGATTCGCGAGCTGGAAGCGCACCTTGGCGCGCAGCTGTTCACCCGGGTAGGCCGCGCCGTTGAGCTGACCGTGGCCGGTTCGATCTTCTTCGATGCGGTGCAGTTATCGTTCGTCAATATTTCCCAGGCGGCCGAGCGCATTCGCAGCAACACCACCACCAAGCACGTGGTGACCCTGTGCTGCTCGCCGGCGTTCGCCAACCTCTGGCTTGCACCGCGCCTGCCACTGTTCTTCGAACAACATCCAGACATCGACATCAACCTGATCACCACCCAGAACTTCCTGTCGATGGAACCAGGGGTGCGTCCGGATATCTTCATCACCAAGCTGGGCAAGATCCACGACGGCTACCGCTGCCTGGCGCTCAACCATGATGTGGTCTACCCGATCTGCTCACCGCAGTACCTGGAACAACACCCTGAGCTGTGCACGCTGGACAACATCCGCGATGCCGCACTGCTCAACCTCAGCCCCTACGGCCGCTCGCAAGTGGCCGAGCATGTCGACTGGGACGTTTGGCTGGCCTTTCACAATATCGACCTCAAGCGCCGCGCCAGCCAGGCGCCGCACTACTTCAACGCCAACGACTACAACCTGCTGGTGCAGCTTGCGCAGAATCATCAAGGGGTGGCGCTGGGCTGGCATCATCTGGTTGCAACCCTGGTCGAGCGCGGCCTGTTGGTGCGGCCGGTGCCGCATGAGCTGGTGCTCAAGGATACCTTCCACTACCTGGCGTTCAACGAAGAGAAGGAGCATGACTCCAGTTGCCGGCGCTTGCGCGATTGGTTGTTGGGGCAGTACCAGCAGCCTGGGGAGCAACAAGCGGGTTAGTTGCCTCTGAGGCGCTGACTGACACAACCTGAAATCATCCGAATACGCCACTGGGCAATTTCCCCGACAAACCCACTACGGCTTCTGATAAAACGCCCCTCATGCCAACTCCCCTGCTCGATCATCTCAAACGCCGCTGGCTCAGCTGGCTGTGCGTGGCCCTGCTGTTGGTCGGCCTACCGACCGGCTGCGCCGTGCTGCAACACAAAGAGCGCGAACTGGTGTTTCGCATCGAACCCGGTAACGCTAGCTGGTTCCACGGCCTGCCGGCAGGCGTCCAGGAACTCCAATTGCGCCCGCGCAGCTTTGCCGACAATCAAAGCCTGCACGCTTGGTGGTGGCCGGCGCGGCGCGCCGATGCCCCCGCCATCCTCTACCTGCACGGAGTGCGCTGGAACCTCACCGGGCAGCTGTTTCGTATCGAACAACTGCATGCCATGGGCTATTCGGTATTAGCCGTGGATTACCGCGGCTTCGGCCAGAGCCGGGGCGATCTGCCGTCGGAGGCGACCGTCTACGAGGATGCGCGCATCGCTTGGGAGCGCTTCGCGCAACTGCAGCCAGACCGCGACAAGCGGCTGATCTTCGGCCACTCGCTGGGCGGCGCGGTGGCCGTTGAGCTGGCCGCAGAACTGGCGCGCCAGGCGCAGAGCGCCGGTGCTCCCTCCGCCGCTCGTGGTTTGATCCTGGAGTCGACCTTCACCTCCCTGGGCGATGTCGCCGCCGCAGTGGCTGACACCGCGCTGCCGGTGCGTTGGTTGCTGTCGCAGAAGTTCGACTCGATCGACAAGATCAAGGATGTCGGCATGCCGGTGTTGTTGGTGCATGGGCAAGATGACCGATTTGTCCCGCCGCGCTTTAGTGAGCAGTTGTATGAAGCGGCGCAGGAGCCCAAGAGCTTGTTGCTGGTGCCGGGGGCGAGCCATAACAACAGCATGCGTTTGGCTGGGCAGCGCTATCAGCAGGCGATTCGTGGACTGCTTTGATAGCGATTCGAGGGCCTTTGAGCTCTCACTGAACCGGCAAGAAATTCATCAGCAACAAGCTCTGCGCATAATTCAGGCCGATCCGCCGATAGCGCTCGTCGAGCATCTGTGCCAGCAGATCCAGGCGCGCGACGATCTTGCCGAACTCCACGGCAAAACTCAGGTTACTGCCCACCTCGGAAATCTCATTGGAAAACAGCAGCAACACGCCATTGGCATCCTGGCGTTGGCTGAGCATCCAGGTAGCTTTTTCGATGTTGCGGGCGGCGTTGTTGACGAACAGCGGGTCAATCGCATCGGTCATGTAGAACTCGGTGCGCCCGCCGTGGGCAGTGATGATCATGCTGCCAATGGCGTAGATGAAGGCACCCACCCGATCGCCCCGGAACTCGGGGCTCAAGGCATAGCTCAAGGCCGCCAGGTCACGCCGTTCGCCCAACTGCGCCAAGGGCTGGCGCTGCTCGATCGCCACTCGAATCTGCCGCTCGGCGGTAGCGGCATCGAGGTAGCCGGACTGTTTCCACTGGCTGGGATTGCGCAGGTAGAGCTTGTTCATCAGCAGGTACAAACTCTGCAGATTGTCGCGCATCGACAGCGTGGCCATGCGGTCGACGCTGGTCTGGAACAACTCGCTGGGCTTGCCGTCACCGAACTGGCTGACGATGTCGCGCCCCTGTTGCTGGGTGCACGCGCACAGGGCGATCAGGGCGCCTGCCAGCAGCAGGCGCGAGCAATGTCGGGAGACTGGGACAACCATTGGCACCGGGGTCTGAGATCAACGACGGGGCCGGGGATCGGCTCAGCCTGACCAGACATAGAGCGCGGAAAGTTGAAAAAGTGCAGTGAAGGCCACGCATCACATCGCGTGGCGCAACATCTCCAGCACCTGGGCATGCAACACCGGATCACCACAGGCCACCACACACCCGCCGTTCTGCGCCGAGCTACCGTCCCAGGCGGTAATCACCCCACCCGCCCCTTCGATGATCGGCATCAGTGCCTGCACGTCATACGGCTGCAGGCTGGCCTCGACGATCACATCGACAAAACCCGAGGCGAGCATGCAGTAGGCGTAGCAATCACCGCCATAGCGCATCAAGCGCGCCTGGCCAGCCACCGCTTCGAAGGCCGCCTTGCGCGCCGGGGTATCGAACATGTCCGGCGTGGTGCACATCAAGGTCGCCGAGGCCAGGTCGCTACAGGCGCGGGTCTTCAGTGCAGCGTTGCCCAGCCAAGCGCCTTCAGGGGTACCGACGAAGCGCTCGCCGGTAAACGGCTGGTTCATCACCCCCACGCGCGGGCGCTCACCGTCGTTCAAGGCTATCAGCGTGCCCCACAGCGGCAGGCCGGTAATGAACGCGCGGGTGCCGTCGATCGGGTCCAGGACCCAGGTCAAGGGGCTGCTGCCTACTGCCACGCCCTGCTCTTCGCCAAGAATGCCGTGCTCGGGATAGCGCGCCTGGATCAACGCACGCATGGCGTCTTCTGCCGCTTTGTCGGCCACGGTCACGGGGTCGTACAGGCGTCCGCCTTTGTCCTCGACGTCCAGGCTGGCTCGGAAATACGGCTGGATCGCCGCAGCGGCGGCATCGGCCAACTGTTCGGCAAAGGCGCGGAATTCGCCAATCTGTGCAGCGCTCAGGGACATGGGGCAGGCCTCTTGGAGTGATGAGGGGCGCATCATACCCGACGCTATGCGGCTCGGTCAGGTCCGATCACGGCACATCCTTCTCCAGCGAGCGCCACAACTCGATCATGGTCGGGTTGCTGTTGCCGGTTGCCTTGAACGACCAAATCTCCAGATCTGCGCACCACTGTGCGCCGCCCGCGTGCACCAGGCGGCCGGCGGCCAGTTCATCCTGCGCGGCCGATTCCGGCAGCCAGCAGATGCCATAGCCCTCGCGGGCCATCCGCGACAGGTGCATGGCCATGTCCGCTTCATGAAAGCGCTCCAGCGCCAAGGGCTGGGGCGCCGCGCGCAGGATCACGTCGACCACCCGGCCAAGAAACGAGGTCGCGGTGTAGCCCAGGTAAGGAATCGGTTGCGCGCTCGTGCCGGGCAGGGAGAACAGCGGCTGGCCATGCTCGTCGGGCGCTGACACTGGAATGAAGCGGTCGCTGCCCAGGCGCAGGCCGACGAACTTGTCCGGGTCGAGGAAGATCGGCACTTGCGGGTGGCTGTAGCCGATCATCAGGTCGCAGTTGCCTTCCGCCAGGGCAATCACCGCCTCTTGCACGTTGTCGGCCAACACCCGCGCGTTGAAGTATCCGTTACGGCGCTGGAAGGCGGCGAACCACTGTGGCACGAAGGTCATCGACAAGGTGTGCCCGGCGACCACCTGGATCGAACGCCCCGGCATGCGCTCGCCCCGGCGCAGTACCGAGCGCAACTGCATGAAGGTGGCCAACGCTTCGCCGCCCTCCTCGCAGAACGTCTGCCCAGCCTGGGTCAGCTGCACCGGGTAGGTGCCGCGGTCGACCAATTCGACGCCGACCCACTCTTCCAACGAGCGAATTCGCCTCGATAGGGCCGACTGCGTGATGCAACGGATTTCTGCGGCGCGGGAGAAGTTCTTGGTTTGCGCAACAGCGAGCAGATCGTCGATCCATTTGGTTTGCATGGGGCGCCTAAGCAAGGAGAGATTCTGGAATGTTAAGTCGACTGGCCAGCGTCTCGCGATACAGGCGGGTAGCGGTATATGAACGCAAGATGCGAACTAAGCCGAACAACCTCAATGTTAGCGGCCTGATCGGCGTGTATTGGCTCTAATCGAAAACTATGCGCTTTTCGCATCAAACTATGGCGCGATCTCATCAGCTCCCTCTGGTTGCCCTCTTAATCTGTTCGCGTCACCCAGCCGTGGTGACTGCCAACAACAAGAGAGGTCGCGATGAACCCTAAAAAACTTCCCCGTTACATCGCCGTGGCGATCGTCCTGGGCATCCTGGTCGGCTGGTGCTGTCACCATTACGCCGAGAGTGTCGAAGCCAGCCAACGCATCGCCGGTTACTTCAGCCTGGTGACCGACATTTTCCTGCGCATGATCAAGATGATCATCGCCCCGCTGGTATTCGCCACCCTGGTCGGCGGCATCGCCAGCCTGGGCAGCTCCGGCTCGGTCGGGCGCATCGGCCTGCGGGCGATGACCTGGTTCGTCTGCGCCTCGTTCGCCTCGTTGGCGCTGGGCATGTTGCTGGTCAACTGGTTCCAGCCCGGCGCCCACCTGGACTTGAGCGTCAGCCAGGCGGTGGGCAGCCAGGCGGCGGTCAACGCCGGCGACTTCAGCCTCAAGGCGTTCATCGGCCATGTGTTCCCGCGCAGCATCGCCGAAGCGATGGCCAACAACGAGATTTTGCAGATCGTGGTGTTCTCGTTGTTCTTCGGCCTGGCCCTGGCCTATGCCAAACGCCAGGGGCACAGCGCGATCGGCAACCTGGTCGATGAATTGGCCAAGGTCATGTTCCGCATCACCGACTACGTGATGCTGTGCGCACCACTGGGCGTGTTTGCCGCGCTCGCGGCAGCGGTCACCACCCAGGGCATCGGCTTGCTGCTCGACTACGGCAAGCTGATCGGCCAGTTCTACCTGGGCATCCTGCTGCTGTGGGCGCTGCTGTTCGCGGTGGGCTATCTGTTCCTCGGCCGTCCGGTGTTCACCCTGGGCAAGTTGATTCGCGAGCCGGTCCTGCTGGCCTTCTCGACCGCCAGCAGTGAGTCGGCCTACCCCAAGACCATCGATGCGCTGGAAAAATTTGGCGCGCCCAAGCGGGTTTCCAGTTTCGTCTTGCCGCTGGGTTACTCGTTCAACTTGGACGGCTCGATGATGTACCAGGCGTTCGCCATCCTGTTCATCGCCCAGGCCTACAACATCGATTTGAGCTTCACCCAGCAGTTGCTGATTTTGCTGACCCTGATGATCACCAGCAAAGGCATGGCCGGCGTTGCTCGCGCTTCGGTGGTGGTGGTCGCCGCTACCTTGCCGATGTTCAACCTGCCCGAAGCCGGGCTGCTGCTGATCCTGGCGATCGATCAGTTCCTCGACATGGCCCGCACGGCGACCAATGTGGTCGGCAACAGTATCGCCACGGCAGTGATCGCCAACCTGGAGGCGCGTCGTGGCGAGCCACAAGCGCCTGCTGAACAACCTACCCTCGCTGCCCACAACGCCTGAGCCAGATCATGAACCCCACTCCTTCCCATGAAGCTTCGCGCACGCTCGGTATCATCGGTGGCCTCGGCGCCCTGGCCGGTGCCGACCTGTTCTCCAAGCTGCTCAAAAGCCAGCCAGTGCTGGCTGATCAGGGGCGCTACCACTTGTTGTTCGAGCAACACCCCTTCAAGGACCTGGAGCTGCCGCTCGACGCACAGGCGCGCCTGACATCGCGCAAGTTGTATGTCTACCAGGCTTGCCAGCGCTTCACCGAGCGCGGCGCCGATGCCGTGCTGGTGCCGTGTTTCGCTAGCCAGAGTGTCCTGGAAGAATTGCAGGCGGAGCTGCAAACGCCGATTCTCGACCTGTTCGACGCCGTTGCCAGGCAGGTGGCCAGCCGCGTTGCGCCAGGGGCGCGGCTGGGCGTGCTGGCTTCGGACTATGTACGCGCCTGCGGCAGCTTCGAACGGCATTTTGCCGGGCAATACCCGCTGGTTTACCCCAGTGCGAGCAGTCAGGCGCGGTTGATGGAGATCGTCTACGGCCCCCAGGGCATCAAGCGCGGCTACCTGGATGGGAGGGTGCTGGAGCAACTGCAGCAGATCTGCGGTGAACTACAGGCCCAAGGCGCTCAACTGATGCTGCCGGGCATGACTGAACTGTCGCTGCTGGCCAATGACCTGCAGCGCCAAGGCGTGGCGCTGCTCGACGCCAACCAGGTATATGCCGACTTCGCCATCAGCGCTGCGCTCGGGCCACGCCCTGCGCCGTTCAAGCTCGGCATCGTCGGCGGTGTGGGGCCAGCGGCGACGGTGGACTTCATGGCCAAGCTGGTCAGCCAGACCCCCGCCGGGCGCGATCAGGAACATATCAAGCTGGTGGTAGAGCAAAACCCGCAGATTCCTGATCGCACTGCCAATCTCCTGCACGGCCAAAGCGATCCAACCGTGGCCCTGTACGCCACCTGCAAGCGCCTGGAGCGCGAGGGGGCCCAGGCGATCGCCATTCCGTGCAACACCGCCCATGCCTATGTCGAACGGATCCAGGAGCACTTGGCGGTTCCCATCGTCCATATGCTCGAAGAGACCCTGAAGTCGATCCGCGAGGCGTATGGCGACCAACTGCCCATCGGCCTGCTGGCGACTTCGGGTACGGTGCACAGCGGGGTCTATCACCAGGTGGCCGAACGCTTGGGGCTCACCTTGAAAACGCCGGACGAGACGGCTCAGGCCCAGCTGATGCGCGCGATTTACGCTGAGCATGGGGTCAAGGCGGGATTTACCCAGGGGCGTTGTGTCGACGATCTGCGGGCGGCGGCGGTCCAGTTGGTCCGCGAGGGCGCGCGAGTACTGATTCTTGGATGCACGGAGCTGCCGCTGATCCAGCGCGCGGGCGATCAGCTGGTCGAGGGAGTCAAGGTGCACTTCGTCGATCCCACGCAGGTGTTGGCCAAGCGCTGCGTTAGCCTCAGCCTTGCCAGGCAGAGCTGAGGGGCAGCCGTGTCCCCAGGCGGGCTGTTAACATGCACCTGCCGCCAGCACCGATCCAGCGCAGGCGAACCTTGCCCTCGATAAGGACACCGCCCATGGTTTGCAAGCCAATCGCCCTGGTACTCGCCGCCGGCCGCAGCCAACGCTTTGGCGCCGACAAGCGTCAACAGCGCTTGAGCAATGGCCTCACCTTGTTGCAATCGAGCCTGTTACTGCCTTGCGCGGTGTTCGAGGAAGTCTGGCTGGCCCTGCGCGAGGACGATCCGGTGCCGCTCGACCTGCCGAGCAAGGTCCGTATCGTTCAGTGCGCCAGCAGCCGGCTGGGTCTAGGTCATAGCATCGCCGCCAGCGTCCAGCGTATCAGCGCCGTTTCCAAGGGCCAGGCGCTGGCAGTGTTTCTCGCCGACATGCCGTTCATCCACGCCAGTACCCTGGATACCCTGCTCGCCAGCGCTGCTCCTGATCGAATCTGCCGCCCCGCCTACCAAGGCAAGACCGGCCATCCAGTCATATTCGGCCGCGACTTCTGGGCCGAGCTCAGCCAGCTTGCCGGCGACAGCGGCGCGCGTAGCGTGGTCCAGGCCAACAGCCACGCAGTGCACACGCTGACGGTCGATGACCCGGGGGTATTGATCGACATCGATCGCCCCAGCGACGTGCCGCCGGCGCAGAGCGTCTAGACTGAAAGTGGATTGGCGCGCCACTTGGCCCGCAAACCAACAACGGCATGAACGGGGGGCTGCCACACGAGGAGGTGTGCGATGAGCCAGTTCAAGCGCATGTTCGTCATGCTCGGCCCGCAGATGCGTTACTCACCCGCCTTGCAGCGGGCGGCGGCGCTGGCCGAATCCAGCGGTGCCTTGCTGGATGTCAACGTTTTCGTCGACGATGTCGACACCTTTGGCCTGATGAGCGATGGCAGCGAGCGCGAACGTCTGTTGACCCACAATCGTCTGTGGCTGGCGGACGTTGCCGAGCAGCTGCGTAATACCGGTCTGGATGTTTCCACCGAGCTGCTGCTGACCCGCGATCCCCTGGGCAGTGTGCTGGAACAAGTCGAACGCCTGGGCTGCGATCTGCTGGTCAAGGATGTGCAACACGAGCCGGTGCTCAAGCGGCTACTGGTAACCCCCTTGGACTGGCAACTGCTCAAGGACAGCCCGGTCGCCGTGCATCTGGTCAGCGAAATCCGCCTGCCGCTACCCCGGCAAATCGCTGCAGCAGTCGATCTCAATAGCCACGGCGCCGGTGAACACCTGGACGAGCAGGTCATCCACAGCGCGCGTGCGCTGGCCCTGCAATGCAATGCCGAGCTGCATTTGCTGCATGTGTGCGATGCGTCGAAAACCCATATCGCCGACTTTGGCGCAGGCACAGTGACCATGCCTGGCTTCGACGCCAGTGTGCGGGTCGCGCAACGGACCGCGTTCAATCGATTGGGTGATCATCATGAAGTCGCCCTGGAGCGGAGGCATTTCCTCGAGGGGCCGGCGATCAGGGCGATTGCCCAGTACATCAGTCATAGCCGGGTCGATGTGATCGTCATGGGCAGCCATCGGCACGACGCCATGCAGACCTTCCTGGGCGGTACCACCGCGCATGTGCTGGAACATCCACTGTGCAACGTGCTGGCGATCAAGGCAGTGCACTGAAGGCACTGGCGAACGTTCAGGCAGGGCGATTACCGCCCTGCCTGCCAGGTATCAGAAGCCTTTGCTGTAGAACAGCGAGTACGACTCGATGCCGTCGTTAGGCTGCTTGATGCCGGCGTTGGAGTAATGCATCGCGCGGATGCCAACCTTCTGCTCGCCCGGCAGCTTCAGGCCAAAGCCGATGCGGTCTTCGAAGTTGACCGCAGAGCCCAGGCGTTGGTCGCCAACGTCAGTCTTGGAGAACGCTGCCAGGCCAATGCCCGCCTCGATGTAGGGGGTGTAGGTGAAGCCGCTGAACTCGTAGACGAATACCGGGCTGAACGACAGCGAATGGGCGCCGCTGGCCTCACCGCCTTCCCAGTAGGTGTAGGCGGCATCCCAGTAGCCGGTCAGGTGGCCAGTGCTGCTTTGCAGCCATTGTTTGTCCCAATCCCAGGACAGGCCGATACGGTAGGTCATGTCACCTTGGCCGGTGGCGCCAACAGCGCCGGACACTTGTGCGGCGTGGGCCAGATTGGCGCCAGCGAACGCCAGGACGGCGGCCGCCAGCGTGGTGGCGAGACGGGTTTTCATCAATGACTCTCCTGATGGTCTTCACGGACATCGGGGGCTTGAGCCCCTCATTTTTCGCTTGTCTACCTGGGCATCCCGCCAAGTAACAAGGTGCAATACTTCTCGGATTATCGACTAGATGGTCAGGAAGTTGAAAGTGGATTGCCACTATTGGCTAATAGGCTAATCGTATTCCGATTCGGCGTGCTCACCGAGTAACCGCCGTTGCCGGGCAGTGGCTGCGGCGAGCACTTGAGGGTTGAACTGCCAGCTCAGGTACGGGGAAAACTTCTGCGCCACCATGCGCCGGCCATAGTGCACCTGGAGCATGTCGCGCACCTGTCCAGCACTGCTGTTGGCCGCGCCGCGGTGCCAGAGGTCACTGCGAAACACCAAGACAGTACCGGCCCGACACAGCAGCGCCTGGGCGCCCTGCCCTTGCCAGCTGTCCTCGCCCGGCTCTGGCGCTCGCCCCGCGCGATGACTGCCTGGCACTACCCAGGTTGGGCCGATGGCCAGGTCGATATCGCACAAATACAGCTGCGCCGTGATGATCTGCATGGGCAGGCTGAAATCGTGCTGGGCGTAAAGCCACGGCGGCAATTGCATCGGCAGGTGATCCAGATGCAATGGCAGGCCTGGATAGCCAGGATGACTGCGCCAAGCGGTCTGGCCGATGATGTGGCAATCGTCGCCCAAGGCCGCTTCGGCCAGGCCGATAAGCGCCGGTAGGTCGAGAAAACTCAGCCACAGCGGGCTGCGGTTGAAGACGCACTTGTAGTGTTCGAGCAGGCCTTGGTAGTCCCAATGCAGTGGCTGCAGGTCGTCGATCGCGCAGCGTATCAAGGCGATCTGCAGCGCATCGAGCACGTCACGGATGAGCACAAAACCGTCGTCGTGCAGCGCTTGCAGCTGCTCCTGCACACCCATCGGGTTACCCTCCGGCGCCAGGAGCACATCTGTACTCCTGGTTATGAATGGGCATTCAACGCCAGTTCAGATTGACCTTCGCCGGCGCCTTGCCGTCAATACTCACTTGCTGCTGGACGGTCTGCCCTTGAGCCTGGCCGATCACCCGGTAATGCCCCGGTGGCAGTTGCACGTAGATCATCGGGCCAACGTCCTGCAGGTTCAGCAGCGGCTGGCCCTGGCCACTTTGAATATCGACCGCCGCCCCAGTCTGGAACTTGCCTTCGGGGCCGGTCGACAGGGTGATGTGCAGGTTGTAGCCCTGGGTTTGGCGCAAGGCGTTGGCCTCGTCCTGGCCGATGCCACCTTGCAGATAGCGGATGCCGTTCTGCTCCTGCGGCTGCAGTTGCACAGCCTGCGTATCGATTGGCGCGTTGAGGTCTGCGCCAGCGGCCAGCGTCCAGGGTAGAGCCAGGCCCACCAGCAATGCCGCACACAGGCTGTAATGATGGTTGCGCATGGTGCACTCCTCCATCAACGGGATGCTTACCCTATGTTCGACGCTGCGCCGCGCCTGGCGTTGCGCCATGGCGCGACCATCGGTCAGGCAGCGCGGCGCTCTTCCAGCAACTTGATGAACATGCTCAAGCTGCGCGACACCGTCCCGCGGCGCCACACCAGCCAGGTTTTGAGATAGCGAAAGTCCTGCGACAACGGCCACACACTCACCGTGCTCACCCCTGGCATGCTGTCGAGCATGCTACGCGGCATCAGTGCCAGGCCCGCACCGGCGCTGACGCAGGCAAGCATGCCGTGGTAGGACTCCATCTCGTGGATCTTGCCGGGCACCGCCTGATCCTGTACGAACCAGTTCTCGAAGTGATGGCGGTAGGAGCAGTTGGCGCGAAAGGCGTAGATGCTCTCGCCATTGACCTCGCGCGCCCGGCTGATCGGTGCATGGTTGAGCGGCGCGATGACCACCATCTCCTCCTCGAACACCGCCATGCCTTCCAAGGTCGGGTGCAACACCGGGCCGTCGACGAATGCCGCGACCAGTCGGCCAGACAACACCCCCTCAAGCATGGTGCCCGAAGGTCCGGTAGAGAGGTCCAGATCGACCTTGGGATAGCGCTGGTTGTAGGCCGCCAGCAGCACCGGGATGCGAACCGCGGCGGTGCTTTCCAGCGAACCCAGGGCGAATGTGCCTTGCGGGTCTTCACCGGCGACGGTCAGTCGGGCTTCATGCACCAGGTCAAGAATGCGCCGGGTGTATTCAAGAAAATTCCAACCGGCCGGCGACAGGCGCAGCCGGCTTTTTTCGCGGATGAACAGCTCGACGCCCAGGTCCTCCTCAAGCTGCTTGATACGGGTGGTCAGGTTCGACGGCACCCGATGAATCTGCTGGGCGGCCGCGCTGATGCTGCCGTGCTCGGCCACGGCCTTGAAGATTTCCAGTTGCACCAAGTCCACTATCTTTCTCCAAACGTGAATGTTTCGCTCATTATTATTCAGTTTTCAATAATGATGCACACCACTAGTCTGGCGTCACTCACCAACAACAACGAGGCGCTCTGCCATGAGCCAGATCACTAGCCTGACCCACGCCATCTCCGTCGACCCGTACAGCGGCGAGCAGATCGGCCACTACCCATTCGACACCGACGCCGCACTGGACGCGGCGCTGCAACGTGCCAAGGTTGGCTTCAACCTGTGGCGCAAGGTGTCGCTGGGTCAGCGCAGCGAATACCTGATCGCTCTGGCAGATGCCCTGCAAGCCAACCACGAAGCCCTGGCGGTGATGATCAGCCGCGAAATCGGCAAGCCGATCAGCCAGGCCCGTGGCGAAGTGAGCAAGTGCGTTGGCCTGTGCCAGTGGTACGCCGAACACGGCCCAGCCATGCTCGCCCCGGAGCCGACGCAGATCGAAAAAGCGCGTATCGAGTACCGTCCACTGGGCCCGATCCTGGCGGTGATGCCGTGGAACTTCCCCATCTGGCAAGTCCTGCGCGGCGCCGTGCCTGCGCTGCTGGCCGGTAACACCTACGTACTCAAGCACGCACCCAATGTGATGGGCAGCGCCTACCTGCTGCTGCAGATCATCCAGCAGGCCGGCCTGCCAGATGGCAGCTTCGAGGTTATCAACGTCACCCCTGATGGTGTCACTCGCGCCATCAATGACCCGCGCATTGCTGCCGTGACCCTGACCGGCAGCGTGCGCGCCGGCATGGCCATCGGCGCCCAGGCCGGTGCTGCGTTGAAGAAATGCGTGCTGGAGCTGGGCGGTTCAGACCCGTTCATCGTGCTGGCCGACGCCGACCTCGATGCTGCCGTCAAAGCCGCGGTGATCGGCCGTTATCAGAACACCGGCCAGGTCTGCGCCGCGGCCAAGCGCCTGATCGTCGAAGACAGCATCGTTGATGAGTTCACCCGCAAATTCGTCGAGGCGACCCGCCAGCTGAAGGTCGGTAACCCGCTGCAGGACGACACCTACATCGGCCCGATGGCCCGTTATGACCTGCGCGACGAGTTGCACGGCCAGGTACAGGCGACCTTGGCTGAAGGCGCAACCCTGCTGCTCGGCGGCCAGAAAGCCGAGGGCGTCGCCAACCTCTACCCGCCGACCGTGCTCGCTGGCGTGACCTGCGAAATGACCGCGTTCAAGCAAGAGTTGTTTGGCCCAGTGGCGGCGATCATCGCAGCGCGCGATGCCGACCACGCGGTGGAACTGGCCAATGACAGCGAGTTTGGCTTGGCCGCGACCATTTATACCGCCGATGTTGCCTTGGCAGAACGGATGACTGCTGCACTGGATACCGGTGGCGTGTTCATCAACGGCTATTGCGCGTCCGATCCGCGGGTGGCGTTCGGTGGCGTCAAGAAAAGCGGGTTTGGCCGCGAGCTGTCGCACTTTGGCGTGCGTGAGTTCTGCAACGTGCAGACGGTTTGGTTGGATCGCAACTGATTGTTTTGCGTTGGCAGTTGGGGCCGCTTTGCGGCCCCAACCTGTTCAATCGCGCACCTGATCCTTGACCCAATCGAGCATTCCCCCAGGCACAATCAGTTCATGCCTGGCCCGCGAACAGGCGGTATACAATCCGGCCAACATCCGCGCCCGCTCGTTGCGGTTGTTGCCGGCGCCAGGCGCAACCATCAGCTCAGGCGACACCATCACCCGGGCGAACTCCATGTTCTTCACATCCCTTACCCGACCTAGAAACAGCTTGGGCGCCTTGTCCCAGCGGTAGCGGCTCTTGGCCTTGGCAAAGTGTTCCGGGCTATAGCCTTTGCGCAGCATGTTGGCCACCGCAGCGAAGGCCTTGTCGTCACCCTTGTCCTGCTCCAGCGCTTGCCAGCTGGCATAGCGAAACAGCATGTTGTGCCGTGGTCGGGTGCCATGGCGGTAGAGTTCGATACAGTCTTCGACGAACAGCTCGAACTCCTTGCGTGCGCCTTGGAGCAGCACGAACGGCACGCCCTGATGGGTAAGGCGCTGGAACCAGCCAAACAGCCCCCATTCATCGTCAACCAGCAACGCCGTAGGTTGCTCGGGCACCGTCACCGCATCGAAGAAACTCACCCGCGTGTAGTGCTCGGCGCTGCCGGTGAACGCCGCCTGGATAGCCGATGGGTGCGCCAGGATCAGCGGATTGAGCACGCCCTCCATCGCCGGCCCCGCTCGCAACGAGTGATCGATGCAGCGCTGGCGAATGAAGCTGCCGTGGTGCGGGCTCAGGCCATTGAGGTTCTGCAGGTCATCCCCTAGGGTGATGATCGCCTGGGGGCTGCGGTCGAGCACGGCAAGCATCGGCGCGGATAACTCATGGGCTTCGTCGACGATGACATGGCTGAATTGGACATCGATGACTTCGCGCGTCAGCGACAGCAGCTTGACCCGATGGTAGTCGCGCACCGGTAGCTGGATCTCCCGCGCCGAAGGGCGGATCAGTTGTTGCCAGTACAGGCGCGCCTTCTCCAGCAACACCTCCTGATCCAGCGGCGAGAATCCCGGCCCCATCCATGGCAGATGCTGCAAGCCAATAACCTCATCAGCGCTGCGGCAGAAGCTGCGCACGGCCTTGATGCACAAGGCAACCACCTCACGAGCAGCCAGCGGGCCGATATCGGGGATACCCAGCCACTGCACCACCTGCGACTCCTGTGGGCGCCAGGACAGTTTGCTGCGGTAGGCGTCGCGCAGGCGCCAGCCATTGCTGGTCAGGTCGCGATTGAGGATTTCGTCGGCCAACTGGCCGAACGTCAGCGCAGTGAACGCCGAAGCGTCCTTGACCCGCGCCTGCAAGGCGCGCAACTGGCCCTCGGTCATGGCCAGCAACAAGGTGCGCTGGGGGTCGAGCAAGCGCGCGAATTGATGGATCAGGAACGTCTTGCCAGTGCCGGCGAACCCTTGCACGGCTACCGATTCGTCGACACCGGAGAGAAATTCGCGCAGCAGGCGATTCTGCTGGTCGCTCAGACGCAGGTCGCTGGACAGCGACGGCAGGCTGACAGGGTGCAGCGGCGTTACCAACTGGCGGTAGCTATCGGCGAACAGGAAGTTCCAGCCGCCCTCACTGTCGCGCCAGTCGGCAGGATCGACTGGCGTCTCAGGGCTCAGCAGGCCAATGCCGTTTTCTCCGAGCATGCCCAGCCCCATGGCGAACGCCTCGGCGTCGAAACGCATGGCTACTTGCGCCTGGAACTGCTCGGGGGCGGCAGCATGCACTTCATCGGCGATGCGCAGCATTTCGGCAAAGCGCCGTTCTTGGGCCTCCACCGAGGGTTTTCCTTGCTGGCGCGGCAGGTTCTGAATGAACAGCACGCTGGCCGTTTCCGGCAGGCTGGCCTGGGGAAGAAATTCGCCGGCGCAGGCCTCGCTGGCGAGGCGTTCGGCTTGGTCGCTGGTCAGTGGCAGATAGAACATCGGAACCTCAGGGAAACTGCCGGGCACCATACCAATATTTACCGGGGCATGCAGGATTGTCTGCGCTGGCGCAGGCCTCAACCCCTTGCCCGGCGCAGCGTCTCACTCGGCAACTCGCCAAACAACTGGCGATAACTGTCGGAAAACCGCCCCAGATGCCAGAACGACCAACGCATCGCCACTTCAGCCACTGTCAACTCGCCCCCACGCAGCAGGTCTCGCCGTGCTCCGTTTAGCCTGCGCAAACGCAACCAATGAGCCGGTGGCAGGTTGGTGAAGGCTTTGAACGTCTGCTGCAACTGGCGCACCGAGACCCCGGCAACGTTGGCCAGCTCCACCAGGTTAAGCGTCTCGTCCGGGCAATCCGCCGCCCAGTCACTGACCCGCCGCATCACCGCCCGCGCCTCGCCACGCCGCTCCAGGGCATCGCCCTGCAGCCGTTGGCTGGCGTTGTCGAGGATGAACAGGCAGTCCTCCAGCAATTGCTCGGCCAGCGCCCTGCCCTCCAACGGCGAATCGGCTTGGCCCAGGCGCGTCAGGGTGGCGCTGAGCCAGCCGCCGAACAGCGCGTTCTGCACGCTGTCCAAGGGCACCATGAACAAGCCTTCCAAGCGATTGACATCCAGCCCATGGCGTTGCAAGAAGCCTTGATCGAACACCACCGCCACTTCCTGGTAGTTCTCTGGGGTGATCCAGATATTGCGGCTCTCTTCATTGAGCACGTAGAGGCTGTTATCGCTGCGATCAAAGCAAAACGTCAGCGACCCGCTGGGCGCGCGGAAGAACTGCTCGACCCGGGTATTGAGGCGTTCTTCGTAGACTTCCACGCCATCGAGCCCCAAACAGCGCAGCTGACCGTTGAAATGCCCGGGGGACATTTGCCGGTATTGCTGCTGCCAGCCCGGGGTGGCGCGCACCTGTTCTGTTACGTCGCTGGTGTTGAAAGCCTGGACCTGCAAGGCATGGGGCGTTGTCACGCGATGTCCTATATGCACTCTTTTGGTGCATTCATTGCCGAAGGAAGTGGATAGATCAACCCTGTGGGCTGCGACCAAGATAGCCCTCAGCGCATCAGCTGGGAAGATTCCTTGAAACGATGTGCCACCAAAACCCAACCAAGAGGTCTGTATGAACGCCCCTTTCGATCAGCTGTCCACGTGGCTGAAAGAACACCGCATCACTGAAGTCGAATGCGTGATCAGCGACCTGACCGGCATCGCCCGCGGCAAGATCGCGCCGACCGCCAAGTTCCTCCATGAGCGCGGCATGCGCCTGCCAGAGAGCGTGCTGCTGCAGACCGTCACCGGCGACTATGTCGACGACGACATCTACTACGACCTGCTTGACCCTGCCGACATCGACATGGTCTGCCGCCCCGACCCTAGTGCGGTGTACCAGATCCCGTGGGCGATCGAGCCGACCGCGATCGTGATCCACGACACCTTCGACAAACAAGGCAACCCGATCGAACTGTCGCCGCGCAACGTGCTGAAAAAGGTCCTCAAGCTGTACGCCGACAAAGGCTGGCAGCCTATCGTCGCGCCGGAGATGGAGTTCTACCTGACCAAGCGCTGCGAAGACCCGGACTTGCCCCTGCAAGTGCCACTGGGCCGTTCGGGGCGCGCCGAGAGCGGTCGGCAGTCGTTCTCCATCGATGCCGCCAACGAATTCGACCCACTGTTCGAAGACGTCTACGACTGGTGCGAAATCCAGGGGCTGGACCTGGACACGCTGATCCATGAAGACGGCCCGGCGCAGATGGAAATCAACTTCCGTCACGGCGACGCGCTCGACCTCGCCGACCAGATCACCGTGTTCAAGCGCACCATGCGTGAGGCGGCGCTCAAGCACAACGTCGCCGCGACCTTCATGGCCAAGCCGATTACCGACGAGCCGGGCAGCGCCATGCACCTGCACCAAAGCGTGGTCGACATTGCCACTGGCAAGCCAATCTTCGCCAACGACGATGGCAGCATGAGCGAGCTGTTCCTGCATCACATTGGCGGCCTGCAGAAGTACATCCCCAAAGTGCTGCCGATGTTCGCCCCCAACGTCAACTCGTTCCGCCGCTTCCTGCCCGATACCTCGGCGCCGGTGAACGTCGAGTGGGGCGAAGAAAACCGCACCGCCGGCTTGCGCGTGCCGACCTCGAGCCCCGAAGCGATGCGGGTCGAGAACCGCCTGCCGGGCGCCGATGCCAACCCGTACCTGGCCATCGCGGCGAGCCTGCTGTGTGGCTACCTGGGCATGGTCGAGAAGATCGAGCCGAGCGCAGCGGTCCAAGGCCGTGCCTACGAGCGGCGCAACCTGCGTCTGCCGATCACCATCGAAGACGCCCTGCAGCACATGGAAGACTGCGAAATTCTGCAGACCTACCTGGGCCGCCAGTTCGTCCAAGGCTATGTGGCGGTCAAGCGTGCCGAACACGAGAACTTCAAGCGCGTGATCAGCTCCTGGGAGCGTGAGTTCCTGATGCTCAGCGTCTGATCCGCAACACTCGCAACAGACCCAAGAAAAATACCAATGAGGTGTCGACATGCGTCATTTGCACTCTTTGCTTCCCGCAGCATTCGCCTTGCTGTTCGGCGCGGCCGCCCAGGCCCAACCAACGGTCAGCGTATACAACTGGACCGACTATATCGGTGACACCACCCTGGCGGACTTCCAGGCCAGCAGCGGGATCAAGGTGGTTTATGACGTGTTCGACTCCAACGAAACCCTGGAGGGCAAGTTGCTGGCCGGACGCACCGGCTACGACGTGGTAGTGCCCTCCAACCATTTCCTGGCGCGCCAGGCCAAGGCTGGCGCGTTCCTGCCGCTCGATCGCAGCAAGCTGCCGAACTTCAAGTACCTGGACCCTAAACTGCTCAAACAGCTTGAGCAGAACGACCCCGGCAACCAGTACGCGGTGCCCTACCTGTGGGGCACCAACGGCATCGGCTACAACGTCGACAAGGTCAAGGCAGCCCTGGGCATCGACAAGATCGACTCCTGGGCGGTGCTGTTCGAACCTGAGAACCTGAAAAAGCTGCAAAAGTGCGGCGTGGCGTTCATGGACTCGCCGGACGAACTGTTCCCGGCAATGCTCAACTACCTGGGCATGGACCCACGCAGCGAAAAGGAAGACGACTACAAGAAGGCCGAGGCCCAGTTGCTCAAGCTGCGCCCCTACATCACTTACTTCCACTCCTCCAAATATGTCTCGGACCTGGCCAACGGCGATATCTGCGTCGCCTTCGGTTACTCCGGCGATGTGTTCCAGGCCGCCAACCGCGCGGTGGAGGCCAACAACGGCGTGAAAATCGCCTATAGCATTCCCAAGGAAGGCAGCAACCTGTGGTTCGACCTGTTGGCAATTCCCAAGGATGCCAGCAACCCCGACCAGGCCCTGGCCTTCATCAACTACCTGCTCGACCCGCAGGTGATCGCCAAGGTCAGTGCCACGGTCGGCTATGCCAATGCCAACCTTGAGGCCAAGGCCCACATGGACCCCTCGCTGGTCAACAACCCCGAGATCTATCCTCCCCAGGAGGTGCTGGACAAGCTGTATGTCTCCAGCACCCCGAGCCCGAAGATCATGCGCGTCATGACCCGCTCCTGGAGCAAGATCAAATCCAATCGCTGAGCCGAGTACGCGCCATGTCCCTTGATACTCACCACACTGCCTCCTACTACGCTGCCAGCGCGCGGGCGACGACGCCCTACCCTGCACTCGAAGGCGCGCTCATTGCCGATGTCTGCGTGGTCGGGGGTGGTCTTACCGGGGTCAACACCGCCCTGGAGCTGGCCGAGCGCGGGCTTTCGGTGATCCTCCTGGAGGCCCGGCGGATTGGCTGGGGCGCCAGCGGGCGCAACGGCGGCCAGCTGATTCGCGGCATCGGCCATGACGTCAGTGGCTTTGCCCGCTACGTCGGCCAGGACGGCGTGCGCTACCTCAAGCACGCCGGGATCGATTCGGTCGAGTTGGTCCGCCAGCGCATCGCCCAATACGACATCCAGTGCGATTTGCACTGGGGCTTTTGCGAACTGGCCAACACCCCGGCGCAGTTCGCTGCCTTCAGCGATGAACAGCAAGAGCTGGCCAGCCTCGGCTACCGCCACGAAACGCGCCTGGTCAGTGCCGAGCGGATGCATGAAGTGGTCGCCAGCGAGCAGTACGCAGGTGGCCTGATCGACATGGGCTCAGGGCACCTGCACCCACTCGACCTGGTGCAAGGCGAAGCCCGCGCAGCCGCAGGCCTGGGCGTACAGATCTTCGAGCAGAGCCCTGTGCTGCGCATCGAGCACGGCAGCACGGTAACCCTGCACTGCGCCCGTGGCAGCGTGCGGGCCAAGAGTCTGGTACTGGGTTGCAACGCCCACCTGGACGAACTCGAACCACGCCTGAGCGGCAAGGTACTGCCCGCGGGCAGCTACGTTGTAGCCAGCGAACCGCTGCCAGAGCAGTTGGCCAAGACGCTGATCCCTCAGAACATGGCGATGTGCGACCAGAAAGTCGGCCTGGACTACTACCGCCTCACCGCCGACCGCCGCTTGTTGTTCGGCGGTGCCTGCCACTACTCCGGGCGCGATCCCAAGGACATTGGCGCCTACATGCTGCCCAAGGTCCTCAAGGTGTTCCCGCAACTGGCCGGTGTACGCATCGACTATCAGTGGGGCGGCATGATCGGCATCACTGCCAACCGCTTCCCGCAAGTCGGTCGGCTCAGCCAGTATCCCAACGTCTACTACGCCCAGGGCTATTCAGGGCACGGCCTGAATGTCACCCACTGGACCGCCAAGCTGTTGGCCGAAGCCATCGCGCTCGGTCATAGCCAGGGCTTGGATGTATTCAGCGCAGTCCCGCACCTGACCTTCCCGGGAGGCAAGGCCCTGCGCTCGCCGCTGCTGGCGCTGGGGATGATGTGGTACCGGCTGCGCGAGGTGCTGGGCTAGCCTGCGACGGGCAGCGCTTCAAAGAATGGCCTGCAGCCCCTTGTCAGCAATGACATTGAGCAGCTTTAACGCAGGCCCGGCTGGCCGTGTTTCGCCCTGCTCCCACTTGCGTACAGTGGACGCGCTGGTATGCAGATGCAGGGCGAAGACCGGCTGACTGAAATTGAGCGTTTCGCGCAAACGGCGGATATCCAGCGCGCTGAAATCGCGCACCGGCGCGGGGCAAATCGCCTCGAAGTCGCGCAGCGTAACCTTGCCCACCGCCCCTGCTTGATGCAGTGCAGTAAGGTCATCACGCAACGACTCAATAAGTTTGCTGCTCACAGCACACCTCCATCAGTACACCTGCCCTGAGGGCCTTCGCCAAGGCAGCAGCAGATAATTCGAGAAATACCCTGCCGGCAAATGTGAGTCGGCCTTAACCATACCCTTTACGGGTATAGTTTCCAATGATGGGCAGCAGTGATAAGTCGGCGGAATCAGGGCGCATTGTGGGAAATTTCAACGGCGCAGCCGTTGCCCTAACTGGTCCGGCGTTATGGGCAAATCGAACGGGCACAGGTACCCCACATTGCCCGTGACACTGCTCAGTCAGCCAGTGCACGCAAACAGTAGAAGATTGTCTTAGTTCGACCGGTCAGCTTTGCCGGGCGCGTTGGTGCTGACCACCTGCGGCCGAGGATCCTTGAGCAGTGAATACCCCCGTTCCAGCAAGGTCTGGCCGATAAACCGCGAGCCGACCTCGTTCAAATGGCCGTTATCCAGATACAGCAACTTGCCATCGATCAACGGACTGCACAGGCCATTGGGGCAAATCACTTGGTTGGGGTCGATGAAGCGCACCTGCGGATACTTGCCGCGAATCTGCGCCCAATACTGCGGTAGTGGCGTCTCAGCGGCTTCACACGGATGCTCAAGGCCAAACATCAGCCGCCGTATCGGGCAGGTCGCGGCTTTGTCGATCGGCTGGTTTCTGAGGATCACGATCACCTGCCCGCTGCTGGCCACCACCCGCGCCAGACTGGCCTCGATCGCCGGCCCAACCGATTCGTTGTTCGGCCAGTTACCCGCCAGTACCACGTAGGGATAACGCTTGGCCTCGATCAAGGCGTACACCCGTTGGTTTCGTTGAGCGCAATGATCGGCGTAGGCCCCTGGCATGCCGCCGTTGTAGCCCAGCACTGGCGCACAGGAGTCGAGGGTGTAGTCCATCAGGCTGATGCCGTCTGGGCGTGCCAGGATATCGACCATGCCGCTGAAATGGTTGGCCACCGAATCGCCGACCAGGATGCCGTCGATAGCCGCTTTCGCCGCACCAAGGCGGCAGGTGTCATCCGGCTCGGTGCGGTACAGCCCGCTGGGCACGTGACAGCCGCGGCGAATCTCTGCTGGCCGCTCCAGGGTCATCGCCTCCAGGGCCAGCACCTGCGGGCTGAAGCGCTGCGGGAAGCCGCTGAACTGCTGCGTGACCCCTGCCAACAGCGCCAAGCCCAGGGCCGGCACGGCGAAGCGGCGCGCGAACACCTGGGCGAAACCAAGCTTTACGCCACTGCGGCGCATGGGTTTTTCCACATAGCGCCAGGACAGCCAGGCCAACAGCAGCGCGCCGGCGACCACCCCACAGCCAAGGGCAAAGGTCATCGGCACCTCAAGGTAATTGAGGTAGGCAATCAGCGGCCAATGCCATAGATAAAGCGAATACGAGATCAGCCCGACGAACACCATCGGTCGGCAACCGAGAACCGGCGAAGGACCGCCGCTGACCCCGGCATGGATCAGCAATGCTGCCCCCAGGCACGGCCACAAGGCATTCAACCCTGGGAACGGCGCGCCCTCGCTAAGCAGCAATAGCGACGAGCCAATCAACAGGTAGCCAAGCAGCGAACACCCCAGCGATGTCATCCGGCCAACCCGCGGCGTATGTTGCAAGTGCCAAATACCCAACCAGCCGCCGAGCATCAGTTCGAAAAAGCGGGTTGGCAGCAAATAGTAAGACGCCGTAGCGAACACCCCAGTCGCATACTGCGAAACGCCTATCGCCAGCACCAGCCCGCCCCCCAGCACCCACAACAAATGCCGTGGCGCCACGCGATAGACCAACAGCACCAGCAATGGCCAGACCACATAGAACTGCTCTTCGATACCCAGCGACCAGGTATGCAGCAGCGGCGCTTCACCGGCGTCGGCGGCAAAGTAGTTGCCGTACTTGAGCCAGATGAAGATGTTCGACACCCCCAACAGGGCGAACAGGGCATTGGCGTTGAGCCGCATCAGGTCTACCGGTGACAGCAAGAAGGCGCCGAGCACCACGCACACCAACAGCACCGTTGCCAGCGCAGGCACGATGCGGTTGATCCGTCGCTGATAGAAGCTTTTGAGCGAGAAGCTACCTTGACGCACCTCCTGGAACACTTGCGAGGTGATCAGGTAGCCGGAGATGACAAAAAAGATGTCGACGCCGACGAAACCGCCCGGCAACAACGAGGTGTTCAGGTGATGCAGGAACACGGCAATCACCGCCACCGCGCGCAAACCGTCAATATCGGAGCGGTAACTTTCCTGACGCATGAGTGATCATCCTTCGAAAAAGGCGTCGAGGCAAAATGCCACCTTTGATATGTAGTACGACTGTCGCTCGCCGCCAAGGAGAAAAGTCAAAATGCCGACAATCGGCAGCGGCACACGCTGATCAGCGAAACACAGCCGCCATTTTTATGACTGCCCAGGCTAAAGCTGGCCAAGCGCCAAGCACCTGCTAGCGTTGTTCTGGCCGTCCCCTCAATGGATGCCCTACATCATGAAATCACTGCCCCGCGCCACCCTGCTGTGCGCCGCCCTGCTAGCCCTGGCGGCATGCTCGAGCAACCGTGTCGATCCTAGCCAGTACTCAGGGTTTCTCAACGATTACAGTCGCCTCCAGCCTGCCGAAAGCATTTCCGGCCAGCCGGTGATGCGCTGGATTGACCCCAACATCAAAGCCCGCGATTACAACCAGGTTTTCATCGAGCCGAGCCAGTTCTATCCCAAGCCGCAAGCGACATCGGTGATCTCGACGCAAACGCTGCAAGCCATCACCCGCTACTTCAACGACGCCATGCGCCGAGAACTGGGCAGCGTGATGACCTTGGCCAAGGCACCTGGGCCAGGGACTATCGTGGTGCGCCCGGCCATCACCGCGGTATCGACCCATACCGAGGGCCTGAAGCCTTATGAAGTGATCCCGATCGCGCTGGTCGCCGCGGCGGTGAACACGGCCGCTGGTGGGCGTGATCAGGCCGTGGATATCGCCGTGGAGGCGGCCTTCCTGGATGGGGCTAATCAGAAGGTGCTCGCGCAGGTGGTGCGCAAGGGCAGTGGCAAGGAGTTGGAGAACGACACCCAGCAATTGACCCTGGAAGACGTCAAGCCGGTGCTCGATGGCTGGGCGAGCGACATGCGCAAGAGCTTCGTTGCGCTCAAGCAGAAGGCCCGTTGAACAGCTGAGCGCCATTGCTCAGGGCGGTTATTGCAGGCCTTGGGGCTGCTATGCAGCCCCAAGGCCTGTGATCAGGCGATAAAGCTATAGAAGATCGCCGACAGGGTAATCAGCCCCACCAAGGTCACGAACACGTTCGACAACGTGCCCGAGTATTTGCGCAGCGACGGCACCCGGCGCACGGCATACATCGGCATGAGGAACAGCAAGCAGGCAATCACAGGCCCGCCCATGCTCTCGATCAGCCCCAGGATGCTCGGATTGAGCGTCGCCACGATCCAGCAAGCCAGCACCATGAACACGGCCGTGATCCGCTCCAGACGCTTGGCCGGCCAGGCCTTGCCCTGCCCGCGCAGGCTCTTGACGATCATCCCCTGGAAGCCCTCGCTGGCACCGATGTAGTGGCCCAGGAACGACTTGGTGATCGCCACCAGGGCAATTAGCGGCGCCACGAAGGCAATCACCGGCGTCTGGAAGTGGTTGGCCAGGTACGACAGCACGGAAATGTTCTGCTCCTTGGCCGCAGCCAGGTCGGCCGGGCTCAACGCCAGCACGCAACTGAAGCAGAAGAACATCACCGTCAGTACCATCATCAGGTGTGCAGTGGCCAGGGTACGGCCACTCTTGCGATCGGCAGCTGCGCCGTAACGGTGTTTCTGATCGACAGCGAACGCCGAGATGATCGGCGAGTGGTTGAACGAGAACACCATCACCGGAATCGCCAGCCACAGGGTCAAGAGCAGCTTCGATGCGCTGATACCCTCGTTGGCTTGGGCCAGAAAGGCACCGTTCCAGTTCGGGATCAAGCTCAGGGCGAGCAGCAACAGCGACGTCACGAACGGATACACCAGCACGCTCATGGCCTTGACGATGATCTGCTGACCGCAGCGCACCACGATCATCAACCCGCAGATCAACAACAGCGACAGCACTGCCCGCGGTGGCGCAGGGACGTGCAGCTGATGCTCAAGGAAGCTGGTCAAGGTGTTGGTCAGGGCGACGCTGTAGACCAGCAGGATCGGGAAGATGGCCAAAAAATACAACGCGGTGATCAGCTTGCCAGCACCGGTGCCGAAGTGCTCCTCGACCACTTCGGTGATGTCTTCGTTGCCGCCTTTGCGCCCTGACAGGACGAAGCGCGTCAGCGCCCGATGCGCATAGAAGGTCATCGGAAACGCCAGCAGCGCCAGGATCAGCAGCGGCCAGAAACCGCCCACTCCGGCGTTGATCGGCAGGAACAAGGTGCCCGCGCCGATCGCCGTGCCATACAGGCCCAAGGCCCAGGTGGTGTCGTGGCGGTTCCAGGTGGTCGAGCCGACGGCAGAAGCCGGGGCAGCCGAATCCGCACGAACAGTCGTGGTGCTTTGTACATCGGTCATCAGATATCGCCTTTGTAGTTGTTTTTGTTGCTGGTACAGCAGGTGTTGCAATAGAGGCGTTGCGCCGCGCTTGCTGTGCAAGCGGGCCTGGGCTGCGAGCCGTCAGAACAGGCAGCAAGGTTGACCCTTGAGCCTCAATCGCAGCGCAAGCACGCTTACACAGCAAACGCTGCGCAGATCAGCACTCGACGAAGGCGACGGCCAGGCCGCCGCGGGAGGTTTCCTTGTAGTTGGCGTGCATGTCGGCGCCGGTGTCACGCATGGTACGAATCACCCGGTCGAGGGAAATGAAGTGTTCGCCATCACCGCGCAAGGCCATCTGCACGGCATTGATCGCCTTGACTGCGGCAATCGCATTACGCTCGATGCAGGGCACCTGGACCAAGCCGCCAACCGGATCACAGGTCAGGCCAAGGTTATGTTCCAAGGCAATTTCAGCGGCATTTTCCAACTGCGGGGGGGTTGCCCCGAGCACTTCGGCAAGACCTGCCGCGGCCATCGAACAGGCCGAACCCACCTCACCCTGACAGCCCACTTCGGCTCCTGAGATGGAGGCGTTTTTCTTGCACAAGATACCCACCGCCGCAGCCGCCAGCAGGAAGGCGACGACATCGTCATCGCATGCGCCCGGGTTGAACTTCATGTAGTAATGCAGCACCGCCGGGATGATCCCCGCAGCACCGTTGGTTGGCGCGGTGACCATGCGCCCGCCGGCCGCGTTTTCTTCATTGACCGCCAGGGCGAACAGGTTGACCCACTCCATGGCGCTCAAGGTCGAGCCGATCACGTTGGGCTTGCCGATCTCTTGCAAGCTGCGATGCAAGCGCGCGGCGCGGCGCTTGACCTTGAGACCTCCCGGCAAGATGCCCTCATTACGCAAACCGTTGTCGACGCATTCGCGCATCGCCGCCCAAATCGACAGCAGGCCTTGGCGGGTTTCGCTTTCAGGCCGCCAGGCACACTCGTTGGCCATCATCAGTTGGCTGACACTCAGCCCATGCGCCTTGCACAGTGCAAGCAGTTCGGCGGCGCTGGAAAATTCATACGGCAGGCTGATCTGCTCGGCGCTGCTTTGCGGGGCATCGATTTCGTCTTGTTCGACGATGAAGCCGCCGCCCACTGAGTAGTAGGTCTGACTCAGCACCAGGCCCTGCTCGCCTTGTGCCTCAAGGGTCATGGCGTTGGGGTGATACGGCAGGTTTTCATCCAGCAGCAGCATGTCGCGAGCGTAGTTGAAGGCAATCGGCTGGCGGCCATCGAGCATCAGGCACTGCTCCTGCATCAACTGATCGATGCGTGGCTCGATACTGTGCGGATCGATCCGATCAGGCCACTGCCCCATCAGCCCCAGCAGGCAGGCACGGTCGGTGGCGTGCCCCACGCCAGTGGCAGACAGCGAGCCATACAGGCGCACCTCGACCCGTTGCACCTGGGCCAGCAGACCACGCTCACGCAAGGCCTGGGCGAAGGTCGCTGCCGCCCGCATGGGCCCCACGGTATGGGAGCTGGAGGGGCCGATGCCAATTTTGAAAAGGTCGAAAACACTGATAGCCATGCTAATGCCTGACCGTGGCGGCCTACTGCACCGGCCAACGGCTCTCTGGAAAAATTGAACGGTATTGCCAAGTTGGGCGATACTGCCGCTCTCAACTGATAATGACCAACGAAAGTTTCTAAGCAAGCCTTTAGCAGGACTAAACAATGAGGCGGCAACTTAATGGCCAGATGTATGTCTGGCTGCATGTGTTCGCGTGTGCCGCGCGGCACCTGTCGTTCACTCGCTGCGCCGAGGAGCTGCACATCACTCCTGGTGCGGTCAGCCAGCAAATGCGCCAGCTCGAAGAGCGCCTGGGCTACCGGCTGTTTCTGCGTCGGGCGCGCGGAGTGGAGCTGTCTGCCGAAGGCCAGCGCCTGGCACAAACGGTGGCCGAGGCCTATGGCAGCATCGAGGCGGAGTTACTGCGCCTGGATGCCGGCGAGATCCGCGGCACCTTGCGCCTGCGTTCGATCCCCTCGTTTCTTGCCAAATGGCTGACGCCGCGCTTGCCGCGTTTCCAGCAACGCTACCCGGACATCGAGTTGCGGCTTGTCGCTGAAGACAGCAACCAAGCGCTGCATCCGGATGATTTCGACCTGGCCATTGACCTCAACGACGGCAGCTATCCAGGCATGCTCTCCACGCCGCTACTGGATGAGCAGATCTTCCCGGTCTGCTCCCCGGCGCTGCTGCGCGGTCGCCCGCCGCTGCACGGGCCGACTGACCTGATGCACTATCCGTTGCTGCACGACATTACCGCCTGGCGCGGCAGCTCGGAGTATGCCGAATGGGAGTTCTATCTAGAGGGCATCGGCGCCGCTGGGCTGGATGTGAGGCGCGGGCACACCTTCAACCGCAACCACCTGACCATCGAGGCGGCGATTGCCGGGGTTGGCGTGGCCATCGCGCGGCGCACGCTGCTCAACGACGAATTGGAACGCGGGGCGTTGATCGTGCCGTTCGGGGTGCCGGTGGCCAATCATAAACGCTACGTGCTGCACTACCCACCAGGCGGGCTGAGCCAGCCGGGCGCGCGGGCGGTGCATGACTGGTTGGTTGAGGAGGCCCAGGGGTTCCGGGCACTCCATCCGTTGGCTTGATCAGGCGAATGCAGTACTCACTGCGCCGCCACAGTGCCCTTCTCGACCACCACCGGCGTGACGATCTGGCCCAGGTCGATATGGCGGAAATCCGGCTGCGCACCCAACCGAGCGTTGAACCGTACATTGAACGTGAATGGATCCTCAGTCGGTACATCCAGGGCGCGCCCATACACCTGCCCTACCCCCGCGCTGTCATAGCCCATCAAACGCAGCAAGGTCGGGAAGATGTTGTAGTGGCTCGAAGCGTTGCGGTTCTGCTCCAGGTGCGCCTGCCAGTCGAGGGTCTTGAGGCCCTTGCCTTGGATGATCACCAGTGGCACCAAACCTTCCTCAGGCACCGGATCACTGTCGCAATGGGTATTGAGCCCTGGGTTGCCGCGCTCGTGCAGGTCCTGGCCATGGTCGGAGGTGTAGATCACCACCGCCTGGCTCAAGTCGGCTTCGGCGAACAAGCGGCGGAAGAACTCGCCAACGCTCCACAGCACGCTGTTTTTATAGGAGTTGCGATACAGCACCCAATCCTCGCTACGTCCATCGAAGCCTTCACGCGTGCCTGAGTCGGCCACGTCGGCAAAGCGTCCACGCGGCAGCGCCGGCTGATACTTCATGAACTCATTCGGGTACTTGTCGTGCACCGGAAAGTGCGCACCCACCTTGTTGATGACGATCAACTGCGCCTGGCCATCGTTGAGCAATGCGCTGAGCTTGGCTACCGCTGCCATGTCACGCTGTAACACGGGCGTGTCATCAAACTGAATGAACTGGTCGATATCCTGCTTCTCAGTGGCGGTCATCAGGTTCTGCAGATTACCCGCAGTGCGCTGGCCGTCGATGTACACCGTGCGTAGCCCGGCTTGCTTGGCGTACTGCCAGATCGAAGGCAGGGTCGAATTGATCCGCAGGTAGTCCTCGCGGGTGCCGCCATAGCGCAACGTGATGTTGGTATCAGCACTACAATTGGCAATGGATGCGGCATAACCGTAATTGAAGATGTCTGCCTTGGGTTGCAACTGGGCCAGATGGCTGGTCACCCCGCCCGCCGCATTGACGTCCAGGTAGTTGCCGGAAATGCTTTCGTCGATCACCAGCACGATGTCTCGCGCCAGCGGTGCACCGCTGCGTGCCAGGCTTACGGGTTCGCGCGGGCCGACATTGTCGCTCAGCGTTTCATAAGTGAGCAGGCTCATGTAGGCCAGCGGCGTGTACATCACCGGCAGCCCGCGCGCACCTTCGCCAGCGCGCACGAACAGCACGCTGATCAGCAGCAGCAAGGCCAGTACTGGCGCGGCAATCGGCAACCACTGCGGCAGGCGCGGCGCCGGGCCTGGGCGCAGGCCGACACCCAGGAGCAGCAACAGCGATTTGGCCAACGCCAAGGTAATTGCGTAGTGGTATTGCTGCAGCGCTTCGCCGACAAAACCGCCGGCATACACCATAGAGACGAATGCGCTATAGGTCATGTACGAGTCAGTAATGCGGGTATAGGCGTCGAAGAACACCGCACTGACCGCCAGCGCCAGTGCCAGCGGCCAGCGCAGCCAGGCCGGTCGTATCCAGGCGGCCAGCAGCAAAGCCACTACCAATACTGCGAATACGCCCAGGAAAAGTACCAGCGGCAGGCCTAGGCCCAAGGCATCTATGCGCTCCAGGTAATAGGCATGAAAGGAGCCAAGATAGATAAGCACCAACAGCAACTTGATCCACCCGCGCATGATTTGGCCCCTCCATTCATGGAAATCTACCCAAACCGTAGCAGCCCTGAAACAAATCACAAGTCGCAAAAGTCAATTTTCCGACGATATCACAACGCCAGAATTTGGCGTCTTCACGCCCTCTCACCCGACCCTCTCTATTACTCAAACTTCCCAAATTTCGGGGGCTTAGACCGTTCATCGGCTTGTTGACCGGCCAATTGCCAGTAGCTTTGAGCGCTAAGCCTCGGATTGGCAAAGGGTTGGTGGCCAATGGCCCGTTCAGCTAGCGCGTGTAAATCTGACGAAACATGCCATTGCTTTGACGCAATTCCCCACAGCTGAGCTATACCGAACTCACACCCTGTTTCATCCACCTTACTTACCCCCCATCCATACGAGGCACCGCGCATGGACGTGAGCGTTTTTGGCACCGGTTATGTCGGTCTGGTTCAAGCAGCGGCTTTGGCGGATGTCGGCCATCGCGTGTTGTGCGTGGATTTGGACACCCACAAGATCAACCAACTGCGCCAAGGCGTGCCGCCGATCAGCGAGCCTGGCCTGTCGGAACTGCTCGAGGACAACATCAAGGAAGGCCGCCTGCTGTTCAGCACCCAGGCCAGCGACGCGGTCAGCCACGCCGAGCTGATCTTCATCGCCGTTGGCACGCCGCCCGACGAAGACGGCTCCGCCGACCTCAGCCATGTGCTCAACGTCACCCGCCAAATCACCGAACTGATGGACGCCGACCGGACCTTGATCGTCAAGTCCACCGTGCCGGTAGGCACCGCCGACCAGGTCTCGGCCCTGGCCCGCGCCGAACTGCAGCGTCTGGGTAAAGACCACTTGCAGGTGCGCGTGGTGTCCAACCCCGAGTTTCTCAAGGAAGGCAGCGCCCTGGCCGACTGCATGCGCCCCGACCGGATCATCGTCGGCACCCGCGACGCGCTTGCGCATGACCAACTGGCCGAGCTCTACGCGCCGTTCTGCCGCAACCATGAAAAGCTCATGTTCATGGATAACCGCAGCGCCGAGCTGACCAAGTACGCCGCCAACGCCATGCTCGCCACGCGCATCAGCTTCATGAACGAGCTGGCCAACCTCAGCGAGCACCTGGGCGCCGACATCGAAGCGGTGCGCAAGGGCATCGGCTCCGACCCGCGTATCGGCTACCACTTCATCTATCCCGGCTGTGGCTTTGGTGGCTCGTGCTTCCCCAAGGACATCAAGGCCCTGCTGCACACCGCAGAACACAGCGGGATGCCGCTGCGCCTGCTGCAAAGCGTGCACGACGTCAACGATCGGCAGCGGCAGATTCTGTTCGCCAAACTCCAGCAACGCCTGCAAGGCCAGCTGGCCGGCAAGTCTATTGCGCTCTGGGGGCTGGCGTTCAAACCTAACACCGACGACATGCGCGAAGCGCCGAGCCGCTATCTGATGGAAGCGCTGTGGGCCGAGGGTGCCACGGTGCGCGCTTACGACCCAGAAGCCATGGATGAATGCCGGCGCCTGTACGGCTACCGCGATGACCTGCAACTGTGCGCCACCCGCGACGACACCCTGCAGGACGCTGACGCCCTGGTGATCTGCACCGAGTGGAAGAACTTTCGCGTGGTCGACTTCGCCCTGCTCGCCAGCAAACTGCGTGAGCGGCTGATCATCGACGGGCGCAACCTGTACAACCCCGAGCACGTGGCAGCCCACGGCCTGCACTACAGTGGCATCGGTCTGCGTCAGGTCAACGCACAAGTGAGTGCGCCATGAAGGTGTTGGTAACCGGCGCGGCCGGCTTCATCGGTGCCCACACCTGCCTGCGGCTGCTGCGCGATGGCCATGAGGTGGTGGGCCTGGACAACTTCAACGACTACTACGATCCGGCGCTCAAACACGCTCGGCTGCGTTGGGTACGTGAGCAGGCCGACGACTTTGAGGTGCATCGCCTGGATCTGGTCGACCGCGACGGCGTCGCCCGGCTGTTTGCCATCGAACGCCCCGAGGTGGTCATCCATTTGGCTGCTCAAGCCGGGGTGCGCTACTCGCTGCAAAACCCTCAGGCTTATGTCGACAGCAACCTGGCAGGCTTTCTCAATATCCTCGAGGGTTGCCGCCGTCATCCGGTGCGCCACCTACTGTACGCCTCGTCCAGTTCGGTGTACGGCGCCAACCAGCGCACGCCTTATCGGGTCCAGGACGCGGTCGATCATCCGCTGTCGCTGTACGCGGCTACGAAAAAAGCCAACGAGGCGATGGCCCACAGCTACAGCCACCTGTTCGGCATTGCTTGTAGCGGCCTGCGCTTCTTTACCGTGTATGGCCCCTGGGGCCGCCCGGACATGTCGCCAATGCAGTTTGCCAAGGCGATCAGCGAAGGCCGGCCCATCCAGCTGTTCAACCACGGCCGCCACCAACGCGATTTCACCTACATCGACGACATCGTCGAGAGCCTGGTGCGGCTGATGCCCCACCCCCCGGCAGGCAATTCGGACTGGAACGCCCTGGAACCTGATCCGGCCAGCAGCCAAGCGCCGTGGCGGCTGTTCAACATCGGCGGGCAACGCCCGGTGGAACTGCTCGACTACCTGGCCGTGCTGGAGCGCCACCTGCAGCGCAACGCCGTGATCGAGCTGCTGCCACTGCAACCGGGCGACGTGCTGGCCACCTGCGCCGACGCCAGCGCCTTGGCTCAGGTGACCGGCTTTACCCCACGTATTTCCCTGGATGAAGGGCTCAGGCGGTTCGTCGCCTGGTTTCAAGAGTACTACTCGCACACCGCCTTGGAGGCCAACCGTGCTGGCGAGCAGTCCGATCAACGGAGGGCGGTATGACAGGACAACCTAAAAGCGCGCAACTACAGGCGCTATACCAGGATAAACGGATGGATCCGGCGCATCGGCAACGTATCGATGCGGCCATCCACATGCAAGGTCGCGGTTGGATCACCGGCCGGGTGGGCGGGCGCCCGTGGACCTTGTCACGCACCAACCGGGTGTTGTCCGGCATCGCGGCGGTGGTTCTGCTGCTGTTGCTGTCGCCGATGTTGCTGGTGCTGGCAATACTGATCAAGACCTCAAGCCCAGGCCCGGTATTTTTCGTGCAAAAACGCACCGGCTACCGCGGCCGCCTGTTCGGCATGTTCAAGTTCCGCACCATGGTCGCCAATGCCGAAGCGCTCAAGGACTCGGTGCGCCACCTGAACAAACACGGCGCCGACGCCATCGACTTCAAGATCGACAAGGATCCGCGCATCACCTCGGTGGGCAGTTGGCTGCGCCGCAGCAGCCTGGACGAGCTGCCCAACCTGATCAACGTGGTCACCGGCGACATGCGCCTGGTAGGCCCCCGCCCCACCTCTTTCAACGCCTACCGCTACAAGGACAACCACCTCGCGCGGCTGTCGATCTACCCCGGCATGACCGGCCTGTGGCAGATCTCCGGGCGCAGCAACATCGATTTTGACCAACGCGTAGAGCTCGACCTTAGCTACATCAACGAACAGAGCCTGATGCTGGATCTGAAGATCCTCTTCAAGACCCCGTTCAAAGTGTTCACTGGCCACGGAGCAAGTTGAGATGGACGGTTCCACTTCGAGAAGCCTGAGTATCGCCACCCCGAGCGAGACCAACCTGACCGCCACCGTTCTTGACCTGGAGCAGCGCACCTTGCTGCTGACCGCGGCCAACACCGGCAGCGGTACCAGTACCAGCGCGCTGGCGTTCGCCAGCCAACTGGCGCTAATGAGCGCCGGCGCCGTGCTGCTGATCGACAGCAGCAACAGCACCGGTGGCCTCAGTCAGCAACTGGGTCTGGGCAAGCTGCGCGGGTACACCGACCTGTTGTTCGACCAAGACACCCCGCCACTGGCCCAGGACTGCATCGTGCGCCTGTCCGATCAACTGTTCGACATCCTCCCCGGGGGCACCTGGAAGCGCGGGCGCGCCGCGCTCGATCCTGAGCGCCTGCGCGTGCTGCTGCACCAGCTCGGCGGCCAGTACCGCTTCGTGGTGATCGACGGCGAAGCGATCTATGCCAGCGCCGACAGCCTGGTGATCGGCACCCTGGTCGATGGCGTGATCCTGGTGGTGTGCGCCGAGGAGACCCGCAAGGAAGTCGCCCAGGCCGCCGCCCAGCGCCTGACCCAGGCCGGCGCGCGCCTGATCGGTAGCGTGTTCAACAAGCGCAAGTACTACATGCCCAAGTGGCTGTACAACAACCTCTAGGCCGGTACAGGAGAGACCCATGAGATACCCATCCATTGCCCTGTGCCTGCTGGTCCTGACCGGTTGCGCCAGCCAGGATAACCGCGAGATGCCGGTGCAGATCCTCACTGCTGCGCCCGAAGACAGCCAGGCCACCGAAGTGGCGCGGCGCGAGCAGGTGCTGCGCCCGCAAGACGTGCTGGAAGTGATCTTCCACATCAGCGGCACCAGTGCTGGCGCCTATCGCATCCAGTCGGGCGACAGCATCGACCTCAACTTCATGGCCGCCAGCGGCCTCAACGGCAGCCAGCTGGTGCAACCAGACGGCACCATTACCCTGCCCAGCACCAACTCGACGGTCAAGGTCGAAGGGATGACCCCGGGCGAAGCTGAAAACGCCATCCGCGAGGCCTACCGCAACAAGCGCGTGTTCCAGAACAACCGCGACCAGGTGACGTTGCGGGTGATCAGCCCGATGACCAATGAGGTCACCCTGAAGAACACCCTGACCCACCCTGGCACCGGCATGAGCCGCGACATCACGGTCGGTACCGACGGCCGCGCGACCTTCCCGGAAATTGGTTCGGTGCCGCTGCAAGGCATGACCGTCAACCAACTGCGCGACTACCTCAACGAGCGCTACGCCAGCCTGCCGGGCCGGATGACGGTCGACGTGCTGCTCAAGTCAACCGCTGCCAACGAGATCTATGTCCTGGGTGAAGTCGGCCAGCCGGGTGCCTTCCAGATCCGCCGGCCGGTATCGGTGCTCGAAGCACTGACCCTGGCCCGCGGCCCGACCCTCAAGGCCAAGCTCGGCTCGGTGGTGATCATGCGCCGTAACGGCAACACCGTGCATGCCTACAACTACGACGTCGACCAGGCCCTCTCCGGTGGCAGCCAGAAGATCGCCTACCTGCAGCCCGAAGACATGCTCTATGTGCCCAAGAGCAAGCTGGCCAGTGCCGGCGAGCTGTCCCGGCAATTGGCTGACGTCGTGCTGTTCCAGGGCTTCGGCTTCAGCTTCAGCTATCGCGTCGACAACAAAGACGACAACAACTGACCGGGGATCGAACCATGACGACGCAACCCAAAGAAAACTATGTGCATGAGTTCTTCCGCATCTTTTTCGCCAATAAGCAGTTGGCCAAGCGGGTGTTCCTGGTGTTTGCGGTGATCGCCCTGGTGCTGCCGTTCGTGCTCAAGCAGAGCTACGACATCACCGCTGAGGTCATCGTGCAGTCGAAGAAACTCTCACAGAGCGACACCAGTTCGGCGCTGACCCAGGAAGCCGACCGCTTCATTCCACCGACCCTGGCCGACATGGAAACCGAGAGCAACATCCTGCGCTCGCCGACCCTGATTCGCCAGACCATCGACCAGCTGCGCAAGGACGGCCAGTTCAAGACCGAGCCCGGCGTCTTGCAGCGTCATGTGTTCACGCCGCTGCGCGAGCAGGTGCTCAATCCGCTGAAAAGCCTGTTGGGCAGTGAGCCCGCAGTACAGCGCGACACCGAGCTGGACGCCCTCACCGACCAAGCGGTCAAGGCACTCACCGTCGAGACCCTGCCAGGTTCGAACGTCATCTCGGTGACCTACAGCGCCGATGATCCCAAGGTCGGCACCCTGTTCGTCAGCCAGTTGCTGGACAACTTCCTGAAAAACCGCCAGGACCTGCAGTCCAACGAGCTGCCACAAAGCTTCTACGAGCAGAAAAAACTCCACTACCAAGCCCGCCTGGGTGACCTGGAAGGGCAACGGATGGGCCTGCTGACTGCGATCAGCTCGTCTGACCCGAAAGAGGAGATCACTTTCCGCCTGAACGCGATCAACACCGAAGAGCAGGCGCTGAACGTGCAGCGCGACCGCCAGTTGCAGAACCAGAAATGGCTCGAATACCTGCAAACCCACCTGGCTGCCGCCAGCAAGGCAAGAATTGCCGACTACGCCTTCCCCTACACCTTCACCACCACCCTGGAGAACGTGGCGTTCGAAGACCGCGAGATCAAGCAACTGGGCGAGCAGCTGACCACCCAACTGGCGCGCTACAACGCCGACCGGACGGTGTTCCAACCGGGCTCCGAACCCATGCTGCTGGCACGTGAGCAGATCGCCCAGCTGCGCGGGCAGTTCCTCAAGATCGTCGAGAACCGCATCCGTGAGCGCCAACAGGATCTTTCCGTCACCCAGCAAGTGATCGACCAGAAGACCCAGCGCATCGCCGACTACAAGGCGCGCATCCTGCAACTGCGCGAAACCCAGAGCAAGACCCGCCAGCTGGACACCGAAATCGATGCCCTGCACAAGGCCTTCTCGACCTACGCCCAGCGTTATGAAGAAAGCCGTGGCCAGGGCCTGCTCGACGGTAGCCAGTCCAACGCCAGGATCCTCAGCGCACCTTACGAGCCAACCGCGGCGGCCTTCCCCAAACCTGGCCTGATCATTCCGTTCGGCTTGCTCTGCGGCTTGCTTCTGGCGATTGCCGTGGTCTACGTCAAGGAGTTCTTCGACCATCGCTTCAAACACCCTGCGCAAATCGGTCAAGAGCTGGGCCTGCCAGTACTGCTGGTAATCAACGACCACGCCCCGGCCCTGCCCAACCCGCACAAGACCTGGTCGCTGCCGCGGCTGGTGCACTGGGTGCGCAATTGAACGCCGCCGTGCCCGCCGCCGGCCGGCCGATCGTGCACCTGCTCAGCAGCGGCGGCTTCTATGGTGCTGAGCGCATGCTGCTGGACCACTGCCAGGCGACCTCGGGCGACCATCGCGTGGTGTTCCTCGATGCCCCGGCGGAGCTGGTTACCCGGTTCCGCGAGGCAGGGGTTCAGTGCCAGTCGTGCGACAGCCTGCCAGCGCTGCTGCGGCTGTTGCGCGAGCAACGGCCGTTGATCAATACGCACAACTTCAAAGGCCTGGTGTTCGGTTGGCTGGGTGCCAGCGTGTGGCGCTTGCCGCTGGTGATCACCCAGCACGGCTTTACCCCCAGCAGCCGCAAACAACGCCTGTATACCTGGCTGAGCCTGCAACTGTGCCGCATGCCCAACGTTGAGCGGGTGGTCTGCGTGGCCGAAAGCATCGCGCGTATTTTGCGCGATGCGGGGGTACCGGCGAGCCGCCTGCAGGTGATTCCCAATGGCCTGCCGCAAGCCGCTGCCCTGCCTGAACGGATACCGGCGAGCGGGACGTGGCTGGCCGGCTATGTGGGACGCTTGAGCCGCGAAAAAGGCCCGGACCTGTTCCTCGACGCCTTGATCCCGCTGTGCCAACGCCACCGGCAGGTGCGTGGGGTAATGCTCGGCGAAGGCCCTGAACGCGCTGAACTGCAAGCGCGCATCGATGCCGCCGGGCTCACCGAGCGCATCACCCTGCCAGGCTTTCAGCGCGATATGCGCAGCTGGATGGCCCGCCTGGATGCGCTAGTGATCAGCTCGCGCACCGAAGGCACGCCGATGATCCTGCTCGAAGCCATGCAGGATGGCGTCCCAGTGGTGGCCTTCGGCGTCGGCGGCATCCCTGACGTCATCGAACATGGGCGCAATGGCCTGTTGGCCCGGCCACTGGCCGTCGATGAGCTGGGCCAGCAGCTGCTGGCCCTGCTCGAAGACCCGGCGCAGGCTGGCGAGCTGGTCGCCCGCGCCCGCCAGACCCAACGTGAACGCTACCACCTTCCCACCCTGGCACAACGCTGGGCCCAGGTTTACCGGGGCGCGGCACAGGAGGTCGTCGCATGATCATTCCACTGTCGCTGGTCGGCCTGGTCGCCATGGTGTGCCTGGGCTTGCTGGCCAGCCCCTACCCCTACCTGGCGCCTGGCGCGGTGCTCGGCCTTGCCGGTGCGCTGGTCTTGTACCGGCCGCCGGCCTTGGGCTTGCTGGCGATCGTCACCCTGGTGCCGCTGGAAGGCTTGCTCAAAGATGGCCTGGTCTCCGGCGCCAAACTGGTGGGGATTGGCCTGGCCCTGATCCTCACCCTGCAACTGGCGGTCGGCCAGTTGCAGGGTGCGCGCCTGCGCAGCTCGCACTGGCGGCTGCTGGCGCTGTTCCTGACCTTCTATCTGCTGAGCCTGTGGACCAGCGACAACCTCAGCTTGTCGCTGAACCACCTGCGCGACCTGATCGTTGGCCTGGTGGTGTTCGTTCTCACCTTGCTCATCGGCCGCGACCTGAACCTGCCTTGGCTGGCCCGGGTAATTACCCTCAGCGTCTGCGTGATGTGCCTGTTCGGCCTGTTCTCGACCAAGTACCAGGAAGGCGGCCGCGCCACCGCCATGCTCGACGCCAACCTGTTCGCCATGATGATTACCGTGGCCATGCCGATGGGCTTGTGGCTGGCCCTGAAGAGCCGCCAGCTGCCGATCAAGCTGTTCTGGATAGGCTGCTGTCTGTTGCTGCTGGCCGGCATGACCAAGACCGACTCACGCTCAGGGCTGGTGGTGCTGCTGATCAGCTCGGGCATCCTGCTCTACAACTACCGTGAGCAGCTCAGCCACATTCGCCCGCGCCACCTGGGCTTCGCCATGCTGGGCATCGCCATCATCCTGCCGTTGGCCGCTGCGGTAGTGCCGGCCAGCTATGTCGATCGTATCGCGTCGCTGGCGATGCTCAAGTCCGGGGTCAATGCGCACAAGGACGAGTCACTCGGCCGGCGCGCCACCTACCTGGTGGTGGGCAAGCAGATGATCAGCGACAACCCGGTCCTCGGTGCCGGCCCAGGCACCTTCCCACTGCATTACGCCGACACCGGCTTCTCCAAGGCCTTTGCCCCGGTCAACAGCGTCGCCACCGACCTGTATCGCCGCGCGCACAACACCTACCTGGAAATCTTCAGCGAAATCGGCCTGCCGGCTGGGTTGCTGTTCGTTGGCATGATCGCCCTGGCCCTGCGCAACTTCTGGCGGGCGCGCGCGGCCTGGGCGGCGATCGGCGAGCACGACAAAGCCGACATGATGACCCACCTGACCATCAGCATGCTGGCCATTGCGCTGTTCCTGATGTTCCTCAGTTCACCGAGCCTCAAGTACCTGTGGCTGATGCTGGCGCTGTCCAGCGTGGTCTGGCGTGAAGCGGCCCAGGCCCGGGCATTGCAGGGGGCGGCATGAGCCTGATCAGCATCGTCATTCCCATGTTCAACGAGGCCCGGCATATTGCCCGGACCTTGCAGGCGGTGCAGCTGGCGGCGGCCAATGCCGGGCTCGACTGTGAAGTGCTGGTGGTCGACAACGGCTCCAGCGACGCCGGCCCTGCTATTGCCGCAAGCTTCGGTGCGCGGGTGCTGAGCTTGCCGAAAATGGCCATCGGCGCCCTGCGCAACTACGGCGCCCGCGCTAGCAACGGGCAATGGTTGGCGTTTCTCGACGCCGACATCGAGGTGCCCAGCGATTGGCTCAGCCGCTTGCTCGACCTGCAGCGCCGTGGCGAGGGCGATGTGTTCGCCCTGGATTGCGACACCCCACGCCAGGCGCCGTGGTTCGCCTACGCCTGGCAGCGCCGCACCTTGCGTGCCGGGCAAACCCTGCAAGACAGCAGCTGGCTGCCGACCCCCAACCTGTTGATGCAGCGCCAGTGGTTCGACCGGGTCGGCGGTTTTGACGAACGGCTGCGCACGGGCGAAGACAAAGACTTCACCTTGCGCCTGCATCAAGCTGGCGCGCGCCTGCGTGTGCTGCGCCAACCGGTGGTGCTGCACTGGGGCTTCGAAGGCAGTTGGGCGGAGTGGCTGGGCAAGGAGCTGTGGCGCCAGGGCAGCCACCTGCAACTGCTGCGAAGCAACGGCCTGAGCCTGCGCTTGCTGCGTTTCCCGCTACTGTCGCTGGCGATCTGGCTGTTCGATGCACTTGCCCTGGCGCTGCTAGTGGCCGGCAATGCTCGCGCAGCCTTGCTGCTAGCGCTGGTCGGCGCCCTGCCCGCCCTGGTCTTGAGCCTGCGCCAGAGCCTGAAACACCGCGATCCACTGTTTGTCCTGCAGCTATGGGGCCTGCACTGGGTGCGCCTGCACCTGGCCGGCGCGGCCTGTGTACTCAGCCTGTTCAACTGGAATGCAAGGAGGCCCGCACGTGGCTGAATCAATCTTCTGGCTCTGCCTGCTACTGCCCTTTTATGCCTGGCTCGGCTACCCGCTGCTGCTGACCCTGGTCGGGCCGTTATTCGCCCGCCATCGGCCAGGGCCGTTGCCCCGGCAACAGGTCAGTGTGGTGGTGGCCGCACACAACGAGGAGCGGCATATCGAAGACAAACTGCGCAACCTGCTCGCGCAGAACTGCCCAGCCGCCGACCTGCAGATCATCGTTGCCAGCGATGGCTCCAGCGATCGCACCGTGGCCCTGGCACGCAGCTTCGATGACCCACGAATTCACGTGCTGGACCTGCCACGCCAAGGCAAGAACAGCGTGCTCAACGCCGCCGTCGAACACTGCAGCGGCGATATCCTGGTGTTCACCGATGCCGATGTGCACTGGCTCGATGGCACCCTCAGCGCCCTGCTGGCACCGTTTGCCGACCCAGCCGTGGGCGCCAGCGTCGGCAACATGGTCATCCCCGTCGCCGGTAAAGGCCTGAGCCTGGGTGAAAGCCTGTATCGCCACTACGAAGCCTGGCTGCGCCGGGTGGAGAACCGCACCGGCTGCACGGTTTCGGCCGATGGCGCGCTGCAAGCGGTACGCCGCGAGTATTACCAACCGATCCCGCCACGGGTCAACGACGACTTCTACATCAATACCTGCGCACCGGTGGCCGGCAAGCGTGTGGTGTACGTCGACCAGGCCAAGGTGCTGGACATTGGCGTGGACCAAGCGCATCGGCAATTCAGCCGCCGCCAGCGGGTCACGGTCGGCGGCCTGATCAGCCTGGCCGCACGCCGCGAGCTGCTCAACCCACTGCGCCATGGCCTGTACGCCATCGCCCTGATCAGCCACAAGCTGATTCGCCGGCTGGCGCCGGTACTGCTGCTGCCGCTGTTGCTGGCCAACTTTTTCCTGCTCGACGAGCACGTTTTCTACCGTCTGACGCTGGTCGCCCAGTTGCTCTGCTACGCGATTGCCGTGGCGGGCCTGTTGGATGTGCGTCATCGCCTGCCCAAGCCGTTTCGCCTGGCCGCATTCGTCCTGGTGACCTTGGCGGGGATGAGCGTGGGCCTGTGGCAGTTCTTGCGCGGGCACAGCTACAACCAATGGAACCCCGACCAGACTCGATGAGTGCCTGACATGCCGATCAAGACCAGTATCAAGCGTGCCAGCGGTTGGCTCTACCTCAACTCTCCCAAGGGCCGCAGCCAGCTGCGCGGTGCCGGGGTGATACTCATGCTGCACCGGGTGCTGGCCGACGACGCCAGCGCCGCGCTGCCCCATCGCAATGAACTGTGCGTCGGCCCCAAGGCCTTCGAGGGCCTGCTGCGCTGGCTGCCGCGGCACTTTGACTGCGTCAGCCTGATGGACCTGCTCAAAGACCACCAAGGCACTCGCGGCAGCGGCCGGCCCAAGGTTGCCCTGACCTTCGACGACGGCTGGCGCGACAACGCCCTGAACGCCTTTCCCTTGCTGCGTAAACATCACATACCGGCGAGCATCTTCCTCTCCACCGATTTCATCGGCAGCCGCCAGCGTTTCTGGTGGGAAAGCGTCGGCGAAACCCTGTGGGGCAGCCATGGCGAAGAGCCGCGCCGGCAACTGATCGAGCGCTTGCGCAAGCTCGGGCGACCGCTGCCTGCGGCCTACTTCATGAACGACCGGCCCAAAGCGCGCAGCCACGCGCTGGCGCAGTATCTGCAAAGCCTCAAGAGCCTCAATCATCAGGCCTTGCAGTTGCTCACCGACGCCTGCCCGCCAGAGTCCCTGGCCCAGGCCATGGACTGGCAGCAGGTGCGCGAACTGGAAGACTCAGGCCTGGTGCGCTTCGGCCCCCATGGCGCCAGCCATGCGCTGCTGCCGTACCTGGACGACCGCCGTCTGGACGAAGAACTGCAGCGCAGTCACGCCGCCCTCAACCAAGGCTGCCAGCAACCGCTGCCGGTGTACTGCTACCCCAACGGCGACCACGACGAGCGGGTTCGTGCGCGGGTCGCCGCGCACCGCTACCCCTATGCCCTGAGCACCCGCGCCGGGATTTGCCAAGGCTATGACGACCCGTTGGCGTTGCCCCGTATCGGCGTCAGCCAACGCAATGCCAGCCGGCCTTCGCTGCTGGCTTGGCGCATCAGCCGCGGGAACCGCTCATGAACCGCAACAGCTACCTGCGCCATCTGCTGCTGAGCATGGGCACCAAACTTGCCATGATCGCCCTGCGCCTGGCGCGCAACGTGTTGCTGGCGCGCATCCTCGGCCCCAGCGAGCGCGGTTTGTTCGCCCTGCTCAGCACCCTGCCCGACCTGATCAGCGCCGCCACCAGCGGCGGGCTCAACAGTGCCGTCGGCTACCAGGCGGCCAAGCAACGCGATATGGGCCTGCTGCTGACCCAGGTGCTGATCTATGGCTGCCTGCTGGCCGGGTTGCTGACGCTGGTGTGTGTCGTGCTGGTGCGCGAGTTCGGTGCTGAGCTGGAGATCACCCTGCAGCTGGGCGTGCTCGCCTGGCTGTTGCTGCTGGCAGTGCCCATGACCGTGCTCAAGAGCGGCCTGCTGACCCTGCACAACGCCAGCGGCGGCGTCGGCGCCTTCAATGCCCTGCGCCTGAGCGAATCACTGGCGCCGCTGCTGCTGTTCGTCGGGCTGTACTGGATGTGGCAGGAGCACGCCCTGGAAGCGGCGCTGATCAGCTGGCTGGGCGGTATCGCCCTGGTGCTGGTACTGGGCCTGTGGTGGCTACGGCGGCAACACCCCCTGCACCTGCGCTGGGACCGCAGCGGCCAGCGCGAGCTCTTGAACTACAGCGCCAAAAGCCATCCGGACCTGTTGTTCCAGCAACTGATCCTGCGCTCGGACTACCTGTTCATCGGCGCGATTCTGGGCAGTACCGCGCTGGGACACTACGCCATGGCCAGCGCCGCCGCCGAACTGCTGCTGATCATCCCCGAAGCGGTCACCACGCCGCTGATGAAGCGCCTGCTGCAACAAGATGCCGGCATGGACAAGATCACCCCATTGGCCCTGCGCCTGACCGCTACGGTCATGCTCGGCGCCTGCCTGGGCATGGCGCTGATTGGCCAATGGCTGATCGTGACCCTGTTCGGCGCCGAGTACCAACCCGCCTACCCGGCCCTGCTGGCGCTGCTGCCAGGCCTGCTTGGGCTGTGCTACGCGAGCATCCTGCGCCTGGACCTGCTGGGCAAGAATCGCCCCGGCACGGTGTCTCTGATGATGGGCGCAGGCGCCGCGCTGAACCTGGTGCTCAACCTGATCCTGATTCCCACCTGGGGCATCGTCGGCGCCGCCATGGCCTCCTCGATCGCCTACCTCGCGGTGACCGTGGCCATGCTGGTGCTGTATTGCCGGCTCAGTGGCGTCGCGCTGGGGCAGACCTTGATCGTTCTACCCAGCGACTTCGCCCCGCTGCGCCAGATGCTGCAACGGAGGCCGGCATGAATCTCTCTTCTCTCACTCCACCTCCAAGCGCCAGGGCAGTAGGAGGTCGCCCTGAGCTGGAACGCGTCAACCGACGCATCTCGACCTGCCACAAACAGGAGGCACCATGCGTGCATTGAGCAAAATCCGGGAGCGCATCCAGCGCAAAGGATTGCGCAACACACTGCGAGCCGCGTTCAAGCGATTCGTCTTCTATCATTGGGAATTGCTGTGGATGGAGCGTGACCTGGTCAGCCCCGTCCCTCCCCACCGGCTTAAAGCGTACACGCCGCTGCGGGTGGAGCGGATCACGGTGAACAATGTCCAGGCCTTTGCCAAGCATTTCGGCGATCGCGTGGAAGTCATGCGCGAGCTGGCCGCCGAGGGCCACACCGGGCTGATGTTCCTTGACGATGACAACCACACCTGTGCGTTCATCTGGGGCAGCAGCCGGCACTACCACGACCGCCACTTCTACGGGTGCTGGTTCCCGGTGCAAGCGGGCGAATTCTTCGAGTTCGGTGGCGAGCTGATCCGCAAATACTGGGGCACGCGCTTGTCCCTGGATATCCAGTTGGAAATCTGGAAAGCCATGGCCGCGCAAGGCTGCACCAAGGTGGTGGATGTGTGCGAAAGCGACAACATCCCTGCGCTGAAGCTGCATTTGCGTACCGGCTACAAGGAGCAAGGACGAATCATGAACGTGTATTGCCTGTTTGGTCGCTGGAAGTTCTTCCGCGAAACCCGCTACACCGAGTCACGCCTTGAGCCACTGCGCAAACCTGAGCGGGAAACCGTCTCGGCCACGGCGTCGTGAAGCCATGGGCTTGCGCCTGAGCTGGTGCGCCTCGCTGCGCACCCCCGACTTCCCCGCTGCCGACTACGAGGCGCTGCGCCAGCGCCTGGCCGGCAGCACCCCTTTCAACCACCTGGGCTGGCTACGTGCCGCCGAGGCCGCCCTGCAACCTGGGCAATTGCTGCAAGTGCTGCTTGGCTACAAGAACGGCCAGCTCTGCCTGTGCCTGCCGCTGGTGCGCCAGCGCGAAGCATTCGGCCCCATCTCCTTGGCGGTGGTACGCCACCTGGGCTACCCACTGAGTGACCGCATCGCCCTGTTGATCGACCTGCCGGGCAATGCGGCTGGCAAGGTCCTGCGCGCCATTCGCAACCAGCTGCCACATGCCCTGCTGCAATTGAGCGAAGTGCCCGACGGCGCGGCCGGTGACAACTGGCTGCGGCGCTGGGCCAGCCGCAGCTCGACCTTCGAACGGCGCCTGACCTGCAGCGTGCCGGTGCATCGCATCAGCGACGCCGATCGCCAGGAAGTCAGCGGCGATCCGCGCTATAAACTGCGCCGCGCGCGCAAACGCATCGCCGCCTGTGGCGCGCAAGTGCGGCGCGTCATCGCCACTCAGGACAACATCGGCCAGCTGCTCGATGCCATCAGCGCTGTCGAAGCGGCCAGCTGGAAAGGTGACGATGAAGTCGGCATCTTCTCCGGCGAGCAGCGCCGCCAGTGGATGTACCAGGCCTTTACCGCCCTGGCGGGTGAAGGCCTGGTGTGCCTGGTCCTGCTGGAGCTCGACGGCCGCTGCATCAGTTACCGCCTGGGCCTGCTCGAACGGGGCCGGGTGTACGACTACAACCTGGCCTTCGAGCCTGCCTATCGCGACCTGGGCAGTGGCCGGGTGCTGCTCGAAGAGTTTATCCACTGGGGCCTGGACGACGGCTGGCAGTGGGTCGACGCCTCCCGCGTCAGCCTGGAAAACTCCAGCCACCAGCTGCACGAACGCCAGACCGAGCAGGTCGACCAGTGGCGCCTGAGCTGCTACAGCTGGCGCCTGGACGGCATCGCCCTGGGGCTGGCGCTGCGCTGCTGGCAGTGGCTCAAGCCGCGCCTGGGCAAGCGCGCCGCCAGCCCCCAGGTCGCGGCCACCCCCAATCCCCCACAGGAGAGTCCGAATGCCATCTCAGGTCATAGTCAACGCTGACGATTTCGGCCTCAGTGCCCATACCAACGCGGTGATCTTGCATGCCTTCCAGGCCGGCTTGATCAGTTCGGCGACGGCCATGGCCAACATGCCGGCGTTTGCCGCAGCCTGCGTCCTGGCCCAGCAGCCGGCGCTCAAAGGACGGATTGGCTTGCATTTCAACCTGACCTACGGCCGGCCGTTAAGCCAGGCCATCTTGGCCGAAGCGCGTTTTTGCGCGCCGCACGGCGAATTCGAGCTCAAGCTCAAGCGCCGCACCCTGCGCCTGACGCGGCGTGAGCGGCTGGCAGTCGAGCAGGAGCTCGAAGCCCAGTGGAACCGCTGCCTGGAACATGGGGTGATGCCCAGCCACCTGGACTCGCATCAGCATGTGCACAACATCTGGCCGATCGGCGAGATCGTCGCACGCTTCGCTCGCAAACAAGGGGTGCCAGTGCGCTTGGCGCGCAACCTGGGGCAGAACATCGGCCCCTTGAAGAAAACTTTCAAGGCGCTGCTCAATCGGCGCTTGCGCCAACTCAGCGGGGCGACGGCAGACTACGTGTGCACGCCGCTGGACTTGAAAGCGGGCCTGGCGCCCAAACAGGGCGTACTGGAAATCGTCGCCCATCCCAGCGCACTGGGCGGGCATGACTTTGGTGATGCCTACCTGGCCACCGGCGAGTCGCTCAAGAGCCTGATTGACCAGCGGCTGGCGGGGCTTCCTCGGGTTGGCTACACCTGCCTGGCTGCTCAGCCTTCGGCACTCGCTGCGCAGACTTGATAGGCGTCGAGCAGCGATCTCAGCGCGCCGGCCGCCGCTGCTCATGTTGCACCAGCCATGCCTGCAACGCCTGCGCAGGCATCGGCCGGGCCATCAGGTAGCCTTGGCCCTGATTGCATCCGGCATTGCGCAGAAAATCGTACTGCTCCTGGGTTTCGATGCCTTCGGCGGTGATCCGAAAGCCCAGCGCATGGCCCAGGTCGATGATCGCGCGGGCAACGGCGACGGCATCGTCGTCGCCAGGCAGGTCCTTGATGAAGGCGCGGTCGATCTTCAGGTGATCGATCGGCAGCGAGCGCAGATAGGCCAGCGACGAGTAGCCGGTCCCGAAGTCGTCCACCGCGGTGGCCACGCCCATGGCTTGCAGCTGGGCCAGCACCGCGCAGGCCTGCTGCTGGCTTTCCATCAGCAAGCTTTCGGTGATCTCCACCTCCAGCAGTTGCGCCGGCAAGTCGTAACGTGCCAGCGCCGTAGCGAGGCTGGTGACATAGTCGCTGCGCTCGATCTGCAAGGCCGCGACGTTGATCGCCAATGGCCCAGGCAAACAGTCTGCGGCGCGCCAGCTGGCCAACTGCGCGCAGGCCAGATCCAGCACCAACTCACCTAGCGGGATGATCAAACCGGTGCGTTCGGCCAACGGGATGAACTCGGCCGGCGACACCAGCCCATGCTCGGGGTCACGCCAGCGCAACAGCGCCTCGACCCCCTCCAGCTGACCACTGAACAAATCCACCTTGGGCTGGTACCACAGCTCGAATTCGTTGTCCTGCAGGGCCCGGCGCAGGTTGCGTTCCAACTCCAGCCGCTGCTGCAGGCGCGCGGTCATCTCGGGGTGATACGGGCGCCAGGCATTGCGGCCGCTCTCCTTGGCCACGTACATGGCGGTGTCGGCATGGCGCAGCAGGCTGTCGACACTCTCGCCATGCTGCGGACACCAGGCCAAACCGATGCTGCCGGTGACCAGCGCGGCATTGCCGTTGAGGTCGAACGGCCGTTGCAGGCAACGCAAGATTGCCCGTACCTGATGACTGACCTGGCCCTGGCTGCCTTGGAGCATGAACACGAACTCATCGCCGCCGAGTCGGCATACGCGGTCGGCGCTGTCGAGCTCTTGCAAAAAGCGCGCGGTGGCTTGTTGCAAAAGCAGATCGCCCATGGGGTGGCCGAGGCTGTCATTGACCTGCTTGAAGCCGTCGATATCCAGCATCAACACCGCCAGGCCATTGCCCTTGAGGATGGCAGCGGCCAACTGCTGCTGGAACAGCACGCGATTAGGCAGCCCAGTGATGGTGTCGTAGTGGGCCAGGCGCTCCAGCTGAGCCTGTGACTGGCGCAGTTCGCGGTTGCGCTGCTTGAGCAAACGGTGATTGCGATTGAGCTGGGCGACGAACACGCTGAACAGCCCGGTGCAACTCAAGGCGAACAAAAACAAGGGCGACGCGAACAAGCCCAGCACCGGCCAGCCGGCACGCGGGGCAGCCACCAGCTGCCAGCGACCACCTGGCACTTCCACCGTCTGGCTGAGCAGCGGGTCTTCGAACAGCCGTGCATCGCCCCAGATCAACCCGCCTTCGCCGCCTTGGCCATTGGCGCCACGCACGGCCACGTCGATCTCAAGCTCCGGCCCAAGCCCGGCGGCGGCCAGCAGCCGATCGATGTCGGCCACGGTCGAGACGTTGCCCCAATAGAACTTCACCCCGCGCTTGCCATTGATGAACACCGGGCGCCGATAAATCAGCGCCTGGCCGCCCTGATATAGCTTCACCGGCCCGGCAAGCACCGGCTGCATCTGCTCGCGCGCCGATTGCAACAGCGGGAACTGCTCCGGCAGACGCCGGTAGTCCAGGCCAATGATGGCCTGGTTGTCCTTGAGCGGATAGACATCGCTGATCACATCGTCCGGCGCCAGCGACACATGGCGCATGTACGGCACCGAAGCCAACGCTTCACGCGCCATGCCATGGAAGTGCTCGGCACTGATATGGCCATCGGCGGCAATCAGTTGGGCAATGCCCTCGGTTTCGCCAAAGGCTGCGCGCAGTTGCGCCTCCAAGGCGGCCCGTACCCCAGACAAATGTGCAGCAATGGTGGCGACCTGCTCGCTCTGCTCGCGTTGCACGTCCAGCCGGCCAAGCACCAGCGACAAGCTGATGCCAATCACGGCAAAACCCACTGGCAGCAGGCGGTTGGCGCTGCGACGCAGCGAGCCCGCGGCGGCTGGCGGGTCATCAGGGGAAGGGTGGACGGTTCTCATGGGCCCGCGATCGGAGGACGATTGATCCTGTATCGGCGCAGGCTGGCCAATGTTGAGCCAGACTGGTGTTTTTCTTGCGGCGGGTGCATGCTCGGACGCTGAAGCGTTTCACCTAGCCAAACCTGTGAGGTGCAGTAACCATGGACCGTTTGCTCGATTCGCTGTTTCCGACCGCCGAAGAGATCCCCGAAGCCTGGCGCCTCGGCCCGCCACTGGAACAGCGCGATTACCTCGTCAATGGCGAACTCAGGCAATGGCACGGGCCCTTGGCTACCGTGCGCAGTCCGGTCTGGCTCAAACAGGGCGATGAAGAGCACCAGGTGATTTTGGGCAGTGCACCGTTGCTTGACGCCGACACCGCCCTCACCGCCCTGGATGCTGCGGTTCAAGCCTATGACAAAGGCCGCGGCAGCTGGCCGAACATGCGCGTGGCCGAGCGCATCCAGCACGTCGAAGCGTTCCTGGCGCGCATGCGCGAACAGCGCAGCGCGGTGGTCAAGCTGCTGATGTGGGAGATTGGCAAGAACCTCAAGGATTCGGAGAAAGAGTTCGACCGCACCTGCGACTACATCGTCGACACCATCAACGCCCTCAAGGATCTGGACCGACGCTCCAGCCGCTTTGAACTCGAACAAGGCACCCTCGGCCAGATCCGCCGTGCGCCGCTAGGCGTGGCGCTGTGCATGGGCCCTTACAACTATCCGCTGAACGAGACCTTCACCACCCTGATCCCGGCGTTGATCATGGGCAATACCGTGGTGTTCAAGCCGGCCAAGTTCGGCGTGCTGCTGATCCGGCCACTGCTCGAAGCGTTCCGCGACAGCTTCCCGGCCGGGGTGATCAACGTCATCTATGGTCGCGGCCGGGAGACCGTCAGCGCCTTGATGGCCAGCGGCAAGATCGACGTGTTCGCCTTCATCGGCACCCACAAAGCCGCCAGCGACCTGAAAAAACTCCACCCACGCCCGCACCGCCTGCGCGCAGCGCTGGGCCTGGACGCCAAGAACCCCGGGATCGTGCTGCCCCAGGTGGACCTGGACAACGCCGTCGAGGAAGCAGTGACCGGCGCCCTGTCCTTCAATGGCCAGCGCTGCACCGCGCTGAAGATCCTGTTCGTGCACGAGGATGTGGTCGCGCCGTTCCTGGAGAAATTCCAACGCAAGCTGGCTGCGCTCAAGCCCGGCATGCCCTGGGCACCGGGGGTGGCGCTGACGCCACTGCCGGAGCAAGGCAAGGTCGACTACCTCAACGCCTTGGTGGAGGATGCCAAGGGCAAGGGCGCGCAGGTACTCAATGAGCATGAAGGCGGCGGCCACAGCCGGGGTTCGTTCTTCTATCCTGCCCTGCTCTACCCGGTTAGCGCCGATATGCGCGTGTATCACGAGGAGCAGTTTGGGCCGGTGGTGCCGGTGGTGCCCTACCGCGACCTTGAGACAGTGATCGAATATGTACTGGACTCCGACTACGGCCAGCAGTTGAGCCTGTTCGGCAATGATCCCCAGACCATCGGCACGCTGGTCGACACCTTTGCCAACCAGGTGGGGCGCATCAACATCAATGCGCAGTGCCAGCGTGGCCCGGATACCTACCCGTTCAACGGCCGCAAGAACAGCGCTGAAGGGACCTTGTCGGTACATGACGCCTTGCGGGTATTCTCGATCCGCACCTTGGTCGCGACCAAGTTCCAGGAGGCTAACAAACAATTGATCAGCGAGATCATTCGTAATCGACAATCGAGCTTCCTGACGACCGACTACATCTTCTAGCCAGACGGTTGCTTATGGGGAATTGGCATTTGCGTTAAGCGGCTAGCTGTATAAACATACAGCCTCGCTGTTTATATTGGCCTCATCGCGCGACACCGTCCGTGTAGCAGCGGGCTGGTCCCGCGAGAGGCCAGCATGACCCGCCCAATGCTCAAACCCCAAGGAGATAACAAGATGGCAGCCAAACCGATTCCCGAAGGGCAACACAGCATCACCCCCTACCTGGGCATCAAGGACGCCCACCTGGCCATCGAGTTCTACAAAAAGGCCTTCAACGCCCAAGAGATGTTTCGCCTCGACAGCCCAGACGGCCGGGTCGGCCACGCCGAGCTGAAAATCGGCGACTCGTCGCTGATGCTCGCCGAGCCCTGCGGCGAAAGCGGCGGCTTGACCGCCAGCCAATCGGTCAACGGCGTGGCTGTTGGCCTGCACTTGTATGTCGAGGACTGCGACCAGATCTACGCCCAGGCCATCGCTGCTGGCGCTACCCAGGTCAGCCCTTTGCAAGACCAGTTCTACGGCGACCGCAGTGGCACCGTGAAGGACCCGTTCGGCAACCTGTGGTTCGTCTCGACCCATAAGGAAGACCTCTCGGTTGAAGAAATTCGCGCCCGCGCCGCGAAGATGTTCGGCGCTAACTGAGCCTTGAGCACCAAGCCACAAGCTTCAAGTTGAAAGCGGCGCGGCTTTGCTTGAAGCTTGAGGCTTGTAGCTTGGAGCTGCTTCATGCGAATCATCGAAAAAAACGCCACCCTGGTGCGCAGCCTGACCCCAGCCGAGGAAGAACTGCTGGCCGGTTTTGCCAGCGCCAGCCTCAGCGGCCCCGCCGTGCTACAGGCCAACCAGATGCTGATGAAGGTGCGCAGCGCCAACCAGTGGCTGGCCTGTGATTGCCGCAAGGATGCCTTGCCGGTGCTCAACATCGCCCTCAATGGCGACACCGGTCGGCTGATCCTGCGCAACAACCCCGACACCCCCGAGCATGCCCCCGGCTGCCCGTTCACCAAGGATGAGCGCGAGGCCGACGAGCGCCGCAACGAGACCACCCCGCCACCGGCTTGGCTGGCGCCCGATACGCCGCTGCGGCTGATAGGCGATTTTCGCAAAACCGCAGAAGGCGGCGCGGCTGCAGAGCCTGGCGATCGGCGTGAGCAGCAACATCTGCTGTCGCTACTGCTGACCTGGATCGAGATCAGCGGCCTGAACGTCTATGCCACCCACCTGAAAAAAGACCTCACCGCCCAGTTCGCCGAACTGCGCAGCGTCGCCAGTCGCTACCCCTTGCTCGAACGGGTGCCGGCCAGCAACTACCTGGAAACCCGCCTGGACATGAAGCACATGATGATGCTCAAGTCCCGCCTGCGCGAAGCCACGGTATTTGCCAACCACCGCCGCCACGGCCTGTTGCTCGACTGCGTCGATCAGATCAAGGCACGCAAGCTGTTCAACGCCCGCAGCGAAGATGGCTTCGATTTCCAGGGGCATCACTTGTATTGGGGTGGCAGCCGCACCACTGGGCCACTGCTGGCCTTGGCCCTTTACTCACCGACCATGGCAGGCAGCCACTTCTATGAGTTGATCCATGTCGCCAGCGTGCCGGTATTGTCGCGCGCGCATCTGTTCCCGGTGTACCGCGATGAAGAGCGCGAACCGCTCAAGGCGCTGGTGTCGTTGATCGACTGGATGGCGAGCAAGGGGGTCAAGGTACTGATGCGCCGGCCGGTAATCGGTGGCCAGGTGATGGATGAACTGGTGCTGACCTCGGATCAGGACCGGGTGCTATCGGTTTCACTGCTCGAACAACCCGTCGGGCCGGAGCCTGAGACCGAGCACTTCAAGCGCTATGCCGACTTCAAGAGCCTGGAGACGTTTCGCAAGTATGTGGCAGGGTTCTTCATGCGCGAACGCTGAAGACAGTAGCGCTGCCAATCGCCGGACACGTCACTGGGACGTGTCCGGCGATTGAGCTGAACGATCAGAACGCCGCGCGGAAGATCGCCTCGATCTCAGCCTGGCTGGCCGGCCGCGGATTGGTCAGCCCACACGCATCCTTCAACGCGTTTTCAGCCAGGACCGGCACGTCCTGGACTTTGGCACCCAACTCCGCCAGCCCCGCGGGAATGCCGATCGCCGCAGCCAGATGCTCGATTGCGCTGATCGCCGCCCCCGCGCCCTGCTGCGCATCCAAGGCACACACCCGCACGCCCATGGCCTTGGCCACATCGCGCAGACGCGCCGCACTGACCTTGGCATTGAAGCGCTGCACGTGCGGTAGCAGCACCGCATTACAGACCCCATGCGGCAAGTCATAATAGCCGCCGAGCTGGTGGGCCATGGCATGGACGTAGCCGAGCGAGGCATTGTTGAACGCCATGCCGGCAAGGAACTGGGCATAGGCCATGTTCTCCCGCGCTTGCAGATCCTTGCCGTCCGCCACCGCCTGGCGCAGGTTGTCGCTGATCAGGCTGATGGCCTTGAGCGCGCAAGCGTCGGTAATCGGGGTTGCCGCTGTCGACACATACGCCTCGATGGCATGGGTCAGGGCGTCCATGCCCGTCGCGGCCGTCAGGCCCTTGGGCATAGCGGCCATCAAGGCTGGGTCGTTGACCGAGAGAATCGGCGTGACGTTACGGTCGACAATGGCCATTTTCACGTGGCGTGCTTGATCAGTGATGATGCAGAAGCGAGTCATCTCGCTGGCCGTACCGGCAGTGGTATTGATCGCAATCAGCGGCAACTGCGGCTTGCTTGAGCGGTCGACACCCTCGTAATCGCTGATATGCCCGCCATTGGTTGCGCACAGGGCAATGCCCTTGGCGCAGTCGTGGGGTGAGCCGCCACCGAGGGACACCACACAGTCACAGCGTTCACGCTGGAGCACCGCCAGGCCCGCTTCGACATTGGCGATGCTCGGGTTGGGCTGGGCGCCGTCGAACACCACCGAATCGATGTCACGCATTGCCAGCATCTCGGAGATACGCTGGGCCACGCCAGCCTTCGCCAGCCCTTCGTCGGTGACGATCAATGCCTTGCGCAGGCCATAGCCGGCAATGGCGGTCATCGCCTCCTCCAGGCAATCGATGCCCATGATGTTGACGGCGGGGATGAAGAATGTGCTGCTCATGGGCGGTTCCTCGGCAAACTGGGTCTGGCTTGAGGATCGACCTGAATGGCGCGAAGGGTGTTGATCCAGGGCAATGTGTTGTGAGTGACGCGCCCATCGCCGACTTGCCCAGCGATGGGCGCGGTACTTCTAGCCCAAAAACAGCTGATACGCCGGGTTATCCGTCTCATCCCAATAGCGATAGCCCATTTCATCCAACGCCACCGGCAGGCCCGCCAGTTCATCCCCAGGCACTTCCAGCGCGGCAAACACCCGGGCCTCGGCCGCACCATGGTTGCGGTAATGGAACAGGCTGATGTTCCAACGCTTGCCCAAGCGCTCCAAAAAGCCCAACAACGCCCCCGGCCGCTCCGGGAACTCAAAGCGCAACACCCGCTCATCCGCCCCAGGCGCGGCATGCCCACCGACGGTATGACGCACATGCAGCTTGGCCAATTCGTTGTCGGTCAGGTCGAGCACGCTGTAGCCCTGCTCACGCAGGCTGGCCAGCAGCTGTTCACGCGGGTCGTTCAGCGGATGCGTTTGCACCCCGACGAACAGCCGCGCTTCTTTTCCTGGGTAATAGCGGTAGTTGAACTCGGTGATCTGGCGCTTGCCCAGGGCCTGGCAGAATGCGCGGAAACTGCCTGGCTGCTCCGGGATGGTCACGGCGATGATCGCCTCGCGCTGCTCACCCAGCTCGGCCCGCTCGGCGACATGACGCAGGCGGTCAAAATTGACGTTGGCGCCCGAGTCAATCGCCACCAGGGTCTGCCCCTGCACGCCGTCACGGGCCACGTACTTCTTGATCCCGGCCACCGCCAACGCGCCAGAGGGCTCGGTGATAGAGCGGGTGTCGTCGTAGATGTCCTTGATCGCCGCGCAGAGCTCATCGCTGCTGACGGTGATCACTTCATCGACGAAATGTCGGCACAATTCGAAGCAATGGGCGCCGATCTGCGCCACCGCAACGCCATCGGCGAACGTGCCGACCTGCGCCAGGATCACCCGCTCACCGGCAGCCATGGCCGCTTGCAGGCAGTTGGAGTCCTGCGGCTCGACGCCGATCACCTTGACCTCGGGCCGCAGGTATTTGACGTAGGCGGCAATCCCGGCGATCAGGCCGCCGCCACCCACCGGCACGAAGATCGCATCCAGCGCCCCAGGCTGCTGGCGAAGAATCTCCATGGCCACGGTGCCTTGGCCTGCGATCACGTCTGGATCGTCGAACGGCGGCACGAACGTCGCGCCGTGCTCGTCGGCCAGGCGCAGGGCGTGGGCCAGCGCATGGGGAAAGCTTTCGCCATGCAGCACCACATTGCCACCGCGAGAACGCACGCCTTCGATCTTCAGCGTCGGCGTGGTGGTGGGCATGACGATGGTCGCACGCATCCCCAGGTGCGCCGCAGCCAGGGCGACCCCCTGGGCGTGGTTGCCCGCCGAGGCGGTGATCACCCCGCGCTCGCGCTGGGCAGTGGTCAGCCGTGATAGCCGGGTGTAGGCACCGCGGATCTTGAACGAGAAGGTTGGCTGCAGGTCTTCACGCTTGAGCAGCACCTGGTTAGCCAAGCTTGCCGACAAGGCGGGGGCGACTTGCAGTGGGGTCTCGATGGCCAGGTCGTACACGGGGGCGGCAAGAATCCGCCGCACCTGCTCCGAAAGCAATTGTTGCGGCGTGGTGGCGGTACGCGGGCTGACACTGAGGCTGGTCATCGATGACTCCTGGCTTTTTTTTGATTTGCCCAGGAGTCAGAGAGAAAAAACCCGCCTCCAGGGCGGGTTCGGTGCACGTACGCGCTAGCCCGCCAATCCGATAATGGCGGTAATAATAATGCTCAGGGCGCGACGTTGCGGGAAGGTATTCATGGGCGCTGACGTTAGCCTGCCTGGGTACGGCAAGTCAACATTTGACGTGCTGGGCCGAGAGCGGCACATCGAACACCTTGTCAAAGCCCCATTGGAACACGAAGGCATAGACGAAGAAGAACACGAACAAGGCCAGGTTGGTCAGCAATGCCTGCCACAGGCTGATGTCGAGCCAGAACGCCACCAGCGGCAGCAGGATCAACACCAGCCCACCCTCGAAGCCCAACGCATGCAGCACCCGGCGCAACAGGGTACGGGTACGCTGCTGCTGACGCGCCTCCCAGCGCTCGAAGGCCCAGTTGTAGCCCATGTTCCAACTCATGGCGATGCCCGACATCAGCACCGACAGCACCGTCGAATGGGCCATGCCTGCGTCGAACATCAACGACAGCGCCGGCGCTACGCAGGCCACGGCGATGACTTCATAGCAGATGGCCTGGACGATCTTGCGGGCCTTGCCTTGCATGGGGGCCTCCTGATGAGAAATGGACAGAAACGGTACGCCGCTCTGGGCGGATCTTCAACCTTTGCAGCATCCGCTGGCCGCTGCGCACGCAATTGGACAACCCCTGGTTCGCCTGCTTGTATCTAACTCCTACAAGCGCGACGCATTCGTACAACTTCGGACACGGAATCGGACGAGGAGCGAGACGATGCCCCATACCGTCATGATGGTTTTCGGTACCCGCCCAGAAGCGATCAAAATGGCTCCGCTAGCGCGCGTGCTGCGCGAATGGCCCGAGCTCGACCTGCATATCTGCTCCACCGGCCAGCACCGGGAAATGCTCGAACAAGTGCTGACTGCCTTCGGCCTGTCGGTCGATCAGGACCTGCAGGTGATGACCAAGAACCAGACCCTCAATGGCCTGGCCCGCGACCTGCTGGACAAGATCGACCAGGCCTACGCACAGGTAAACCCGGACATCGTGCTGGTCCACGGCGATACCACCACCAGTTTCATCGCCGCCCTCGCCGCCTTTCACCGGCGCATCCCCATCGGCCATGTCGAAGCCGGGCTGCGCACCGGTAACCTGCAGCAACCCTGGCCGGAAGAGGCCAACCGGCGCCTGACCGGGGTGCTCGCCGATCTGCATTTCACCCCTACCACCAAGTCCCGCGACAACCTGTTGGGCGAACATGTGCCCGCCGAACACATCGAAGTGACCGGCAATACCGTGATCGACGCGCTGCTGTGGATGCGCGCGCATCTGAACACCAGCGGCTGGCATCCGGCAGCCGATTCGCCGCTGGCAGTGCTGGGCGCTGATCAGCGTATGGTGCTGATCACCGGCCATCGTCGGGAAAACTTCGGCGCCGGTTTCGAGCGCATCTGCCTGGCGCTGGCCGAGTTGGCCTTGCGCTACCCAGACGTGCAGTTCGTCTACCCGGTGCACCTCAACCCCCAGGTGCAAAAAGCTGTCTACGGCGTGCTCTCGGGCCGCGACAACATCCATTTGGTCGCCCCCCAGGATTATCAGCACTTCGTCTGGCTGATGGACCGCGCCCAGGTGATCCTCACCGACTCTGGCGGGGTCCAGGAAGAAGCGCCGGCGCTGGGCAAGCCGGTGTTGGTCCTGCGCAAGGTCACTGAACGTCCGTCAGTGCTCGAAGGCGGTACGGTCAAGCTGGTCGGCACCCTCACCGAACGCATCGTCAGGGAAACCAGCCAACTGCTCGATGACCCCGAGGCGTATCGGCAAATGGCTCGGGTGTACACCCCGTTCGGCGACGGCCATGCCAGCGAGCGCATTGCCGAACGCCTGCAACGCTGGTTCGAGGAGCGCGAAAACGGACGAGACGACGCATGAGCCTGGCCTTTATCGATTTTCTGACCTATGTACTGTTCGGCCTGAAGATTCTCGCCATCATCCTCGCCAGCCTGATGTTCCTGCTCGGCCTGGATGACCTGTTCATCGACCTGTGCTACTGGGGCCGCAAGCTGGTGCGGCGCTTCCGGATCTATGACAAATACGAACCGGCCGATGAGAAACGCCTGTTCGAAGTGCCGGAAAAACCCCTGGCGATCATGGTGCCAGCCTGGAACGAGGTGGGCGTGGTCGGCGAGATGGCGCGCCTGGCCGCTTCGACCATCGACTACGAGAACTACCAGATCTTCGTCGGCACCTACCCCAACGATCCGCAGACCCAAGCCGATGTCGATGCGGTGTGCCTGCACTACCCCAACGTGCACAAAGTGGTCTGCGCCCGGCCAGGCCCGACCAGCAAGGCCGACTGCCTGAACAACATCATCGACGCCATCCTGCGGTTCCAGCAGGACGCACGCATCGAGTTCGCCGGGTTCATCCTGCATGACGCCGAAGACGTCATCTCGCCAATGGAACTGCGCCTGTTCAACTACCTGCTGCCCAACAAGGACATGATCCAGATCCCGGTGTATCCCTACGCGCCAGAATGGAAAGGCTTCACCGCTGGGCACTACGTGGATGAGTTCGCCGAAAACCACGGCAAGGATGTCATCGTCCGCGAAGCGTTGACCGGGCAAGTGCCCAGTGCCGGGGTCGGCACCTGCTTCAGCCGGCGGGCGATCAGCGCGCTGCTCGAGGACGGTGACGGCATCGCGTTCGATGTGCAGAGTCTGACCGAGGACTACGACATCGGTTTTCGCCTGAAACAAAAAGGCATGAAGTGCATCTTCGCCCGTTATTCCATCACCGACCCGGCGCTGACGCTCAAGCAGGACTGGCGGTTCGGCATGAGCCGGGCCTTCTCCCAGGTGATCTGCGTGCGCGAACACTTCCCGCGCGACTGGCAGCACGCCATTCGGCAAAAGTCGCGCTGGATCGTCGGCATCGTGTTCCAAGGCACCAGCAACCTGGGCTGGAGCCGCAAGGGCGCGCTCAATTACTTCCTTTGGCGTGACCGGCGCGGGCTGTTCGCCTACCTGCTGAGCTTTTTGGTCAACCTGTTGTTCCTGGTCCTGTTGGCGATGTGGCTGGTGACGGTGATCGCCCCTGAATCCTGGCGCTTCATGTCGATCCTGGGTGACAGTTGGCTGCTCTCCACCCTGCTCTGGCTCAACGGCTTGTTGCTGATCAATCGGCTGTTCCAGCGTGGTTGGTTCGTCACTCGCTACTACGGTATTGGCGAAGGGCTGCTGTCGGCGCCGCGGATGATGTGGAGCAACTTCGTCAATTTCTTCGCCAACCTGCGTGCCCTGCGCCAAGTGATGGAAATGGGTGATTCACGGCGAGTGGCCTGGGACAACCACCCACGAATTCCCGGCCCTCGCCTCACCAGCTCGCACGCCCCTGGGCCATCGTCTGGTTGAAAAAGGCTACATCAGCGAAGCGCAACTTGAGCAAGCCATCACCAGCCCAGTACGCCGCCGGTTGGGACGCGAACTGCTGTTGCGTGGATGGCTGACCAGCGAGCAACTGGTCGAAACCCTGGCTGAACAGCTGGAGCTGCCCTGGGCACCACTCAATCCGTTCAAGATCCCCCCAGCGCTGATCGGCAAACTCCCGCGCCGCCTGGCCGTTCACTATGGCGTGCTGCCTGTGGCGGAAGATGGCGACACGCTGGTGCTGGCCAGTGAAAGCCCGGTCAGCCAGGTGTCGCTGGGGGTCATCAGCCGCCAGCTCAAGCGCCCGGTGCGCAGCCGCTTGGCGCCCCAGGGGCGGGTGACGCTGGGCCTGCGTTATCACTATCCCAGCCCCTGGCAAAAACCCGAGACCCAACAGATGCTGGCCGTGCTGGAGCGTCATCAGGATGACGCCGAGCTGATCGAGAAGGTCAGCACCCACCAGGTCATGCTCGGTGCACTCCTGCAAGTGCGCGGTATGGTCCCGGCGACCTTGTTCAATCAGGCGCTGATCGATTTCGACCCCGACACCATGAGCCTGGGCGAGCACCTGATCGCCCGCGGCATCATCACCGAGCAGGTGCTGCAACAAGCCCTCGCCGAACAAGCCAGCGAACAGCAGGCTGCCTATGACCTGACGCGGGAGGTGGCATGAAGCCCGGTATTTCCCTGACGTTGACTACCTTGTTGCTGTGTTCCACCGCCCTGCCGGTTTTGGCAGCCCCGATGACTGACTTCCAGCGTTTCACTAGCTATCCCTTCATGGAGCGTGGCTATCGCGAGGCGCAGAAAGACAACTGGGCCGAGGTCGAGCGGCTGACTCGCCATGTGCTCGACCGGGTACCGAACAACGATGAGGCACGTGCCTTGCTGATGTCGGCACTGGCCCACCAGCGCCGCTATAAAGAAGCCCAGGCAATGGCCGAGCAGTTGCAGAACAGCCCCGAGCACGCCGACGCCCTGCTCGAACTGCGCTTGACCTGGATCGAGCAAGACCCGCCACCGGCCAGCCAGGTCGAGGGCTGGATCGCCAGCAGCGAAGGCAACACCCGTGTGCGCCTGTGGCAGGCCTACAGCATGAGCCTGGCCAAGTTCGGAGGCGCCGGGCGAGCCTTGGCGTGGCTCAACCAACTGCCAGCGCATGGCGACGGCATGGTCTTGCGCCTGACACGGGCCAACTTCGCCGAACAGTTGCGCAATTGGGGCGAGACCATCGAGCAACTGCAACCCTTGGCCGACAAGGGCCAGCTGTCAGCCGAGAACTGGCAGCGACTGGCCAACGCCTACGTGCAGCAAGTCGACGAAAACGGCCTGAACAAACTCCTGGCCAGCGCGCCATCGGCCGAGGTGGCCAACCAGACGCGCCTGGCCATGGCCAACCGGGCAATCGCCGTGGGCCATAATCAGCAGGCCGAGCGCTGGCTGCAAAGCCTGCCCAGTGAGCAGCTACAACACCCCGAGCAACGCCAGCAACTGTGGGAACTGGCGCGCCAGGGCGATAACGCGGCGCAGGTCCAGCAGCTGAGCAACCAGCTCGGCAAACCGTGCCTGGAAACGGTCGACTGGCTGTCGCGACACGATCCTGCGCTGGCCCGCGAGCAGCTCAAGGGTTGTACCCGCGACGACAACCCACGCGCCCATGCCGTGCTCAAGCAACGCCTGTATGGCGACCCGCCGCAACCACCGCAGCCGCGCACGGCCGCGCAGTGGGAGCAGCGTTACCGGCAAAGCGGCGACCTGGCGGCGCTCGAACAAGCCAGTTTCCTGCTAGTCGAGCAAGGCCAGGCCGAGCGCGCACGACACCTGCTCGTGCAGGCCTACGACCGTCGCCAGGGCCGCTTGACGCCGTCCCTGCTGCGGCGCCTGGGCAACCTTTACGCACGCAATGATGGCCCGCTGGACAGCCGCCGCATGCTGGCGCTGGTCCCCCGGGTCGACGCCGCCACCCGGGCGCAACTGCTCGCGCGCCTGGCCGAAGCCGGACAGTGCGATGCGGTGCGCGGGGTAATCCCGGGTAAACCAACCGAACCCGGCCAATACCGTGCCCTGGGCCGCTGCGCCATGCCCGAGCATCCCGGCGAAGCGGTGGTTTATTACCAGGCCGCAGAAGGCCTGGGCGACACTGCCAGCCGTCTGCCGCTGGCCTATGCGCTGCAGGCAGCGGGTGACTTCGAAGCAGCCCTGCCAATCTGGCGCAGCCTGCCCGCCGAAGCCTGGACCGACAACGCCCGCCTGACCGCCGCACAAGGCGCCTTGAATGCAGGCGACGCCCAAGCCGCCCAGCGCTATTGGCAGGTGGCAGCGCACAAAAGCGCCGATGATTGGGCCTTGGGCGCCGCCATCGCCCAGCGCCAGGGCGATTTCAACACAGCGCTCAACCGGCAACGCCAGGCGCTGGCGCACACCCCACGAGCCGATCATTACTACGCCGCCGCGGGCACCGCCCAAGCGGCCGGTGACAGTGCGCAAAGCACCGCCTGGCTGGCCGAAGCGGTGCGCCTGGCGCCTGACCAGCCGCGCTACCGCGCCGACTACGGCATGCGTTTGGCAAGCTCGGCGGACCCGCAACAGCGCCGCGCAGCGATCCCCTACCTTGAGCGTTCGACCCGCGATTTTCCCGAGGACTACCGCCTCGGCGAAACCCTGGCGCTGCGCTATGACGAAGTCGAAGACAGTGCCTCGGCCCGCCGCGAACTGCGCCGCGTCATCGATGTGGAGCAGCATGTGGTCGACGGCGACGACGAATACGGCAGCCTGGAAGCGCGCAAATACCGCCAGCGTCGTGCCCACGAAACCCTGTCGCGGCGCGACAGCATCACCCTGGCCAGCACCTGGTCGCCCGCCGGTACCTCGACCAACGACAACTTCGACACCGGCCGTAGCGAGCGCCGGGCGCGCTCGCAGAACGTGCAGCTGGCGATGTGGGACCATGCCCTGGGCGAACAGCCCAGCCGCAATGGCAGTACCCTGTCGGTGTATGGCCGGGTGCTGTTTGGCGGTCCGGGGCGCTCCGACTACGCGCAAAGCATGGGCACTGGCGTAGGCCTGCGCTGGAAACCGTTCGGCCAGGCCAACCTAAACCTCTACGCCGAGCTTTATCACCAGCGCCAGATCGACGACCAGCACTACAACGGCTTGAGCCTTGGCCAGTTGCTCAGCCCGAGCAAGGTCGGCGATAACTGGGGCGATCTGCGCGGGCACGCCGAGTCGAGCAACGACTTGCTGCTGCGCGCCACCGCCTCGGTGCTCGACCAGGGCGATTGGCGTAACGACTGGCGCATCGATGAAGATCAATGGAACGAGCGCTTCCTCTACCTCGACGCTGCCTGGTGGACTCGCGCCGGCGACCACGCCTGGCTGTCGCGCTATCAGCAAGGCCACGCCTGGAAACTGCCGGTCGACTCGCCGCAGACGATCATGCCCTATGGCTTTGTCGAGTTCGCCAGCCAAGACCCCAGCAACGACTGGCGCCAGGATCTGCGCAGCGGCGTCGGCCTGCGCTGGCAATGGTGGTTCGATGATGATCGCTACAACGCCTACCGCGGCTCGTTGAAAGTGCGCGCCGAGTACCAGCAGGCACTGGGCGGCAACCTCTATGAGCGGGCCAACGGCGTGCTCCTGGGTGTGGAGATGACCTTCTGATGCGCAAGCTCCTGGCAATTGGCATGCTGCTGTTGTGCCTACCGGCGCTGGCCGACCAGCGCCTGTTCTATCAACCGCTGAACCGCGATGCAGCGCTCACCCCGGCCCAGTGGCAACAGCTGTGGCGCGCCACCGTGGCCCAGGGCGGCAAGACCTTGATCGTGCAGTGGAGTGCTTATGGCGACAGCGATTTCGGTGGCGCTCAGGGCTGGTTGGCCAACAGCCTGCGCGAAGCCCACGCGCAAGGCCTGGAACTGGTGCTTGGGCTGTACATGGACCCCGGCTACTACCAACGCATCGAGCAATTGGACGCCCAGGGGCTGTCGGACTACTGGAAAGCGCAACTGGGCCGTTCCCTGACCCAGTTGCAACAGGTCCAGACCAAATGGGACGTGCAGCTGGCGGGCTGGTACCTGCCCATGGAGCTGGACGACCTGCACTTCGCTGATGCTGCCCGCCGCGAGGCGCTGCACAGCCAGTTGCAAGCATTCAACCGGCAACTGGACAAGCCGCTGCATATCAGCGCGTTCAGCGCCGGCAAGCTGTCGCCGCGGGTCACTGGTGTGTGGCTGGAACAGCTGAGCGGCATGGGCTTGACTGTCTGGTGGCAGGATGGCGCGGGCACTGGGCGCTTGCCGGCGCTGGTGCGCCAGGGCTATGAACAGGCGCTGCCCTGCCGGGTCGGCATTGTCCGGGAGGCGTTTCGCCAGACCAGCGCACCGGGGCAGCCGTTTCGCGCCGAGCCTGCGCCGCCGGCGCTGAGCGGTGGGTGCCACGCCCAAGCCGTGTTCGCCTTGCGTTATCGGCCTTGGGCGCAGGGTTTATTGCCGGTCAATTGAGTGGGTTTCACCGGCCTCATCGCGGGGCAAGCCCGCGACAATGAGTAGCGCTACACGTGGGAGCGGGCTTGCCCCGCGATGAGGCCAGTACAGCCAGCAAGGAGTCCCCGACTAAACCATGTTCAAAACCATCGAAGAGCACGTGCGCAAGCAGGTCGCCCCCGCCGCCCTGCGCGCGGAATTTCGCCAGCACGAATTCGAGCTGATGCGTCCGTTCTGCCAGTTGATCTTCTGCTGCAGCATTGGCATCTGGCTGATCTTCGACCTGATCGTCAGTTACCTGGGCGATCAAGGCTTCACCTGGCTATCTGGCCTGTTCATGGGTTTACTGGGCTGTATCACCGTGGTCCTGGGTTTCACCCGCAAAAGCCACCACTTCGATGTGCTCAACTTGCTGTTCATCGCCGTGATCACCCTAGGCATGCGCCTGGTGATCGAGGGCATCCCTATCGCCCTGCGCCCGGTATGGCTGGTGCTCGGCGTGTCGACGGTGCTCTACAGCGTCTCGGTGCTGCCGGTACGGCGTTGGTCGTTCTTCTGCGCCATGGCCATCTGCTGGGCGATGCTCAACCCCTTCTACGGCACCAATATCGACCTGGATGACCTGGAAGCCGCCATGCTGCTCAGTTATGCGGTGTTCCTCAGCGGCCTGGTGATCTACAGCTACCTGCGCATCCGCCAGGCCAAGCTACACAACTTCTACATGTCCAAGGTGCTGTTGGAGCAAGCTTATGTCGATGTGCTCACTGAAATACCCAACCGCCGCTCGTTCATGGCCAAGGCCGAACGCCAGTTGCAGCAAGCGCCGCCGGGGCAATTCCTGGCGATGATCGACATCGACAACTTCAAGAAGGTCAACGACCAATTTGGCCATGATAGTGGCGATGAAGTGCTCAAGCGTGTGGCTGGGCATATAAAGGCATCGATGGCAGGTTTCGAGTTCGCAAGGCTCGGCGGCGAGGAATTCGCGATCTTCTTCCAGGGCCTGGATCAGCAAGCTGCCGAGCGTCAGGTCGCAGCCTTGTGCAAGCGCGTGCGCGAAGACCTGGGGGCGCATCCAGTGACGATCAGCATCGGCCTGGCCCAGGTCAACGGCGGCGATAGCCTGAGCCTGGCGCTGGTACGTGCCGACCAGGCGTTGTATGAGGCCAAGCATACGGGCAAGGATCGGTTCGTGTTGTGGACTGCCCAGTTGGGGGGCGCCTGACACAGGTCCAGTACCTGCCGCTGCGTGGTCACCCCACGCCCGCAGCCCCTACACAAAACCTGTAGGAGCGGGCTTGCCTGCGAAGAGGCCGGAACAAACACACCCTCAACTGGCAGGCAAACGAATCTTGAACTGCGCCCCACCCAACACCGACTGCGCCACGGTAAGCGTGCCACCCTGCCCCTCGATCGCCCGCCGGCTGATCGCCAGCCCCAAGCCAAACCCGCCGGTATTGCGATCGCGGCTGCGATCGAGCCGATAGAATGGCTGGAAGATCCGCTCACGCTCCTCGACCGGAATGCCAATGCCGTCATCCTCAACCGTCAGCAAACAGGCCCCATCGGCTTCCAGCTTGAGCCGCAACAGCAGGCTCTCGTCGCAATAACGCATGGCATTGCGCACCAGATTCTGCACCGCGCGGGCGGTCAGGCGCGGATCGAGGACAAAGCGCGGCAGCTTGTCATCGGCGCGCACTTCCCACTGGATGCCGCGCCCATCGAGCTCTTCGGCAAAGCCGCCAAGCACACTGTCGACCAGCTCCAGCAACGACACCTCGACCCGCTCGCGGGCCTGCTCGGCATTCTGCAAGCGGCTGTAAGACAGTAACTCGAGCACCAGCTCATCCAGCTCGCGCACATGCCCGACCAGCTCCAGCAGGCGCTTGCGGCTGGCTGGCGGGACCTCGTCGAACAGCAGCACCAGGCCAAAATCCAGGCGGGTCAACGGCGTTCGCAGTTCATGCGACACCGCATTGAGCAGCTCGCGCTGCTGGTTGACGTGGCGCTCCAGGTCGCCGGCCATGGTGTCGAACACCCCGGCCAGTTCGCCGATGTTCGAGTGCGCCGAGATGTGTGTGCGCTCCGACATCTGCCCCTGGCCCAAGCGCCGGGCGGTCTCCTTGAGCCGCTCCAGGTCGCGCCAGTGCGGCCACACCCAGACCAGCAGGCAACCGAGCATGGCGGCGCCGATCAACACCGTCACGCCCCAGGACAACACATTGATATCGACCGGATCCGGCGGGCTGTGCAGGCTCACCAGCCAGTCCGGGTCGAGCGCTGCCAGGGCGGTCTGGTAATAGCCCCAGTCGCCGATGCGCACCACCTTCAAGCCATGCTCAAGACGTGCCCGCTCAGCCACCGTCAGCTCGGCTTCGTCCCACTTGAGCAGCTTGACTTGCAACGGCGTGAAGTGCGCCGCCAAGTCGCTTTCCACCGCTGGCCACTGCTCGCGCGGTGCCTGCTGGAACTGGCGCACGATCAGCGACTGCACGCCCTTGGCCTGGTCGAGGTTGTAGGCCATGAAGCGCTCATGGAAGGCACCGACGATAGCGTCGGGGATCAGCAGCAAGGCACCGGCATAGGCGACGATGATCACCAGGTACAGGCGCACCAGGATCTTCAGCATGATGCGCTCAGAACTCCCACTCGACGCGGCTGAACAAGTAGCCCTTGCCCCACACGGTCTTGATCTTGCGCGCTTCGCCGGCGTTGTCGTCGAACTTGCGCCGCAGTTTGGAGATGGCGACGTCCACCGAGCGGTCGGTGCCGTTGAACTCGATCCCGCGCAACTGCTGCAGGATGCGGTCGCGGCTGAGCACTTCACCGGCATTGCGCGCCAACACCACCAACAGGTTGTACTCGCCGCTGGACAATTCGACTTCCTCGCCACGCCAGGTCACGGTGCGTTCGGCCAGGTTGATCTGCAAACCGCCGACCAGGATCAGGTCACTCTCCAGGCGCGGCTCATTGATACTGCTGCGGCGCAGCAGGGTGCGCACCCTGGCCAGCAGCACCCGCGGCTCACAGGGTTTGGTCACGTAGTCGTCGGCGCCCATCTCCAGCCCCAGCACCTGATCGTAGCTATCGTCGCGGGCGGTCAGCATGAGGATTGGCAGGCCTTGGGATTCCTGGCGCAACAGGCGGCACACTTGCAGGCCGTCGAGCCCCGGCAGCATCAGGTCGAGCACCACCAGGTCAGGTTTGTCCCGGCGAAACGCTTCCAGCACGTGGTCGCCCCGGGCGATCACCCGGACATGAAAGTCGTTGCGTTGCAGGTAGCTGGCGATCAATTCAGACAACGCGCTGTCGTCTTCGACCAGGAGAATGTTCGGCATAAAGGGCGTAGTAGCGAAATGGTGAGAGGCAGGATATAGAATCCTACGCCTGGCCAGCGGCATTCCTTACACTTTTTCACACTCGTCCTACACTGCTTCACACCCACGCCGCGAGCGCCTGCTTTAGCATACGCCTGGTCATTTTCGGAAAACCCCGCATGTCTACTCACCGCCCTACCCGCCTGCGCCGTTTGGCGCCTTTGGTGCTGCTGAGCGTATTACTCGCTGGCTGCGACGATGCTGCCGAGCAGCAAGAACAAGCGCCCACGCCGCAGGTGCGGGTGGAAACGGTGCAGGTCCAGCCTCTGGCGATCAGCACCGAACTGAGCGGGCGCATCCTGGCGCCGCGCACGGCAGAGGTGCGCGCACGGGTCGCGGGGGTGGTGCTCAAGCGGGTGTACCGTGAAGGCAGCGATGTCAAACAGGGCCAGGTGTTGTTCCTGATCGACCCGGCGCCCTTCAAGGCCGATCACGACAGCGCCCGCGCCACCCTGGCCAAGGCCGAGGCCACCCGCTACCAGGCGCGCCTGCAAGCGCAACGCTACAGTCAACTGGTCGACGACAAGGCGGTCAGCCGCCAGGAATACGACAATGCTCGCGCTGCGTTGCTCCAGGCTGATGCCGAAGTCGCCGAGGCCAAGGCTGCCCTGGAGCGGGCGCGACTGAACCTGGGTTACGCCACGGTCACCGCGCCGATCTCTGGGCGCATCGGCCGCGCGCTGGTGACCGAAGGTGCGCTGGTCGGTCAGAACGAAACCACGCCGCTGGCCACCATCCAGCAATTGGACCCGATCCATGCCGATGTCAGCCAGTCGACCCGCGAGCTCAATGCCCTGCGCCGCGCCTTGCGCGCTGGTGAATTGAGCCAGGTCGGCGAAGGCCAGGCCAAGGCTACCTTGATTCAGGATGACGGCAGTGCCTACCCGCTGGCGGGCAAGTTGCTGTTCTCCGACATCAGCGTCGATCCGAGCACCAACCAGATCACCCTGCGCAGCGAGTTCCCCAACCCGGATCTCGACCTGCTGCCTGGCAGCTATGTGCGCGTGCGCCTGGAGCAGGCCGTGCAGCCCAAGGGCATCAGCGTGCCGCAGCGGGCGATCTTGCGTGACAGCGCGGGCGTGCCGAAGGTGCTGGTGGTCGACGCGCAAGCCCGTATCAGCGAACGGCAGATCGTCCTGGGCAGCGCGCAAGGCGATCGCTGGATCGTCAGCGAAGGCCTCGCCGCAGGTGAGCGGGTGGTGGTCGAAGGCCTGCAACACGTCAAGGCCGGCGACCAGGTGCAAGTTGAGTCATCACAGGACGCGCTTCCGATCGTCCAGCACAACGGCCAGTGAGGGCCTGATTCATGCCGCAGTTCTTTATCGACCGCCCAGTATTCGCCTGGGTGATCGCACTGTTCATCCTGCTGGCCGGCGCCCTGGCGATCCCGCAATTGCCGGTGGCCCAGTACCCTAACGTGGCGCCGCCGCAGGTGGAGATCTACGCCGTCTACCCCGGCGCCTCGGCCGCGACCATGGATGAGAGCGTGGTCAGCCTGATCGAGCAGGAGCTCAATGGCGCCGACAACCTGCTGTACTTCTCCTCGCAGAGCAGCCTGGGCAGCGCCACCATTACCGCGACCTTCGAGCCAGGCACCCACCCGGACCTGGCCCAGGTCGATGTGCAAAACCGCCTCAAGGTAGTCGAGTCGCGCCTGCCGCGGCCGGTGACCCAGCAGGGTTTGCAGGTGGAGAAGGTCTCCACCGGCTTCCTCTTGCTGGCCACCCTCACCTCCGAGGACGGCAGCCTGGATGAAACCGCGCTCAGCGACATCCTCGCGCGCAACGTGATGAACGAGATCCGCCGCCTCAAGGGCGTTGGCAAAGCCCAGCTGTATGGCTCGGAGCGGGCCATGCGGATCTGGATCGACCCACGCAAGCTGATCGGTTTCAACCTCACGCCCAACGATGTCGCCGAAGCGATTGCCGCACAGAACGCGCAAGTCGCCCCCGGCAGCATCGGCGACCTGCCCAGCCGCCCGACCCAGGAAATCACCGCCAACGTGGTGGTCAAGGGTCAGCTGAGCCTGCCTGAGGAATTCGCCGCCATCGTCCTGCGCGCCAACCCCGACGGCTCCAGCGTGACCATCGGGGATGTCGCCCGGGTCGAGATTGGCGCCCAGGAATACCAGTACGGCACACGTCTGAACGGCAAGCCGTCGACGGCCTTTGCCGTGCAGCTGTCGCCCGGTGCCAACGCCATGGAAACCGCGACCCTGGTGCGCGAGAAGATGGCCCAGCTGGCGCACTACTTCCCCGAAGGGGTCAAGTACGACATCCCGTATGACACCTCGCCGTTCGTCAAGGTGTCGATCCAGCAGGTGATCACTACCCTGTTCGAGGCGATGCTGCTGGTGTTCGCGGTGATGTTTTTGTTCCTGCAAAACCTGCGCTACACGCTGATCCCGACCCTGGTGGTACCGGTGGCGCTGATGGGCACCTTTGCCGTGATGCTGGCGCTGGGCTTCTCGGTCAACGTGCTGACCCTGTTCGGCATGGTTTTGGCGATCGGCATCCTGGTGGACGACGCCATCGTGGTGGTGGAAAACGTCGAACGGATCATGGCCGAAGAAGGCCTGCCACCCAAACAAGCCACGCGCAAGGCCATGGGCCAGATCAGCGGCGCTATCGTCGGGATTACCCTGGTACTGGTGGCGGTGTTCCTGCCGATGGCCTTCATGAAAGGTTCGGTGGGAGTGATCTACCAGCAGTTCTCGGTATCGATGGCAGTCTCGATCCTGTTCTCGGCGTTTCTTGCCCTGAGCCTGACCCCGGCGCTGTGCGCGACCTTGCTCAAGCCAGTGGCCAAGGGCGAGCACCATGAGCGCAAAGGCTTCTTTGGCTGGTTCAACCGGCGCTTCGAAGGCATGAGCAACGGCTATCAACGTTGGGTGGTACAGGCACTCAAGCGCAGTGGCCGCTACTTGCTGGTGTATGGCCTGCTGTTAGTGGCGTTGGGCTTTGGCTTCAGCCAGCTGCCGACCGCCTTCCTGCCCACCGAAGACCAGGGTTACACCATTACCGATATCCAACTGCCGCCTGGCGCCAGTCGCGCCCGTACCGAGCAGATCGCCGCCCAGATCGAAGCGCACAACGCCGAGGAGCCTGGAGTGGGCAACACCACGCTGATCCTGGGCTTCAGCTTCTCCGGCAGTGGCCAGAACGCAGCACTGGCCTTTACCACCCTCAAGGACTGGTCCGAGCGTGGTGCCGACGACAGCGCCCAGTCCATCGCCGACCGGGCGACCCTGGCCTTTAGTCAACTCAAGGATGCCATCGCCTACTCGGTGCTGCCGCCGCCGATCGACGGCCTGGGCGAGTCCACTGGCTTCGAGTTCCGCTTGCAAGACCGCGGCGGGCTTGGCCATGCGCGGTTGATGGCAGCGCGTGACGAGCTGATGGCCAACGCGCGCAAGAGCAAGGTGCTGGTCAACGTGCGCGAAGAGTCGCTGGCCGAGAGCCCGCAGGTGCAGCTGGAAATCGACCGACGCCAGGCCAACGCCCTGGGCGTGTCATTCGCCGACATTGGCGCTGTGCTGGACACCGCGGTGGGCTCCAACTACGTCAACGACTTCCCCAACCAAGGCCGCATGCAGCGGGTGGTGGTGCAGGCTGAAGGCGACCAGCGCAGCCAGGTCGAAGACCTGCTGAAGATCCACGTACGCAACACCAGCGGCAAGATGGTGCCGCTGGGAGCCTTCGTCCAGGCGAACTGGGTCAGTGGCCCGGTACAACTGACCCGCTACAACGGCTATCCGGCGGTGGCGATCTCCGGCGAGCCGGCGGCTGGCTACAGCTCCGGCGAGGCCATGGCTGAAATCCAGCGCCTGGTCGACCAACTGCCCGAAGGCACTGCCCTGGAATGGACCGGCTTGTCACTGCAAGAGCGTCTGTCCGGTAGCCAGGCGCCGTTGCTGATGGCGCTATCGCTGTTGGTGGTGTTCCTCTGCCTGGCGGCGCTGTACGAGAGCTGGTCGATCCCTACTGCCGTACTGCTGGTGGTGCCATTGGGGGTGCTCGGCGCGGTCCTGGCCGTGACCCTGCGCGGCATGCCCAACGACGTGTTCTTCAAGGTCGGCCTGATCACCCTGATCGGTCTATCGGCAAAGAACGCCATTCTGATCATCGAGTTCGCCAAGAGCCTGGTCGACCAGGGCCAAGACCCGGTGGACGCTGCCGTACACGCTGCACGTCTGCGCCTGCGGCCAATCGTGATGACCTCGCTGGCGTTCATTCTCGGCGTGGTGCCGCTGGCCATCGCCACCGGTGCCAGCTCCGCCAGCCAACAAGCGATTGGCACCGGGGTGATCGGCGGCATGCTCAGTGCGACCTTGGCGGTGGTGTTCGTGCCGGTATTCTTTGTGCTGGTGATGCGTTTGGCTGGGCGCGGCAAGGCCAAGCATACCGCGGCGGTCGTCAGCGAAGGCTGACTGGACAAGCCACCTGCGACATGGGAGGGTTTCTGGCTTAGCCGCCAGGAACTCTTTTTTATGTCCGCTGCCCTTCTCCCCTGCTCCATCCTCATTTTGGCCGGTGGTCGCGGCCAGCGCATGGGTGGCCGTGACAAAGGCCTGGTGTGCTGGCGCGGCGAGCCGCTGGTGGCGCATGTGCAGCGGGTGGTGCGCGATTTGAGCGATGACGTGGTGATTTCCTGCAACCGCAATCAGGAGGCCTATCGGGTTTTTGCCGATCAATTGGTGGGGGATGCCGAGGTGGACTATCCCGGGCCGTTGGCTGGAGTGATTGCCGGTGTCGAGGTGGCTCGGCATGAATGGGTTGTCGTGCTGGCCTGCGATGCGCCGCTGATTGATCAAGGGTTGATTGAGGACCTGCTGCGGCTGGCGGTTGAGCACGATAGCGCGGCCATGGTGCGTCAGGCTGGGTATTGGCAGCCGATGTTCAGCGTGCTGCCGCGGCGTTTGTTGCCGGTTTTGCAGCAGGCTTGGCAGGTGGGTGAGCGGAGTTTGCAGAAAGTTTTGTTGCTGGGTTCGGTGCAGGGATTGGAGTGTGCTGAGGGGGATCGGCGGTTGAGTAATTTCAATAGTCCGCGGTGGTTGGAAGAATAGGTTTTTGGGGTTCTGGGCTCTAGGATAGTGAGCTTATCCATTTGATGTGGCGGCGCTACTGGCCTCTTCGCGGGCAAGCCCGCTCCCACAGGTACCGCGCAGATTTATGACCTGCGTTGAACCAGCACTGACACCACGCAGATCCTGCGCACGCCACGAACCCTGTGGGAGCGGGCTTGCCCGCGAAGAGGCCGAATTATCCACCACTACTGCCCACAGGCTCGGAACTCAGAAGAACCCAGCCCCCTTCGAACAACCAAAAAAAGGGCCTGAAGCGAACCCCAGACCCTTACGGACAACCCAAGCGCAACAGTTTAAACCGTCATCCCCGCAAACCTCATGGCCAACCGCGTAGCCAACGCAACCGCACCCAGCGCCATGACGCTAGCCGCCCAGATCGCCAGCAACCACAACAGACGCTTGCTCCACCCGGGCCCCTTGGTAGTAGATGGATTCATGATCAGTGAAACTCCTCGCCAACTTTGACTTTGCCTCGGAACACGTAATACGACCAAGCCGAGTACCCCAGGATGAACGGAATGATGAACAGCGCCCCCACCAGCGCAAAGCCCAGGCTCTGCGGCGGTGCCGCGGCTTCCCAGATGGTCAGGCTAGGCGGCAGCACGTAAGGCCAGATGCTGATCAGCAAACCGGTGTAGCCCAGGAAGATCAGCACCAGCGACCAAATGAACGGCCCGGCATGCGGCTCGCCGCGCAGCGAACGCAAGATCGCCCAGGTCGCCACCAGCACCAGCGCCGGCACCGGCAGGAAGAACCAGAAGTTCGGCAGGCTGAACCAGCGCTCGAAGATCGCCGGGTGCGTCAGGGGCGTCCAGACGCTCACCACCAGCATCGACAGTACGGTCGCCACGGTGATCGGCCCGGTCGCGCGCATGATTCGCGCCTGCAAGTCGCCTTCGGTCTTGAGGATCAGCCAGGTCGCCCCCAGCAACGCGTAGGCGATGACCACGCCGAAACCACAGAACACGTTGAACGGCGTCAGCCAGCTCATGACGCCATCGGTAGCCACGCCATCGACGATCTGGTGGCCCTCGATGAACGCGCCAAGAATCACCCCCTGGAAAAACGCGGCCATGAACGAGCCAGACATGAACGCTCGGTCCCAGAACGGCTTGTGCGCATCATCGGCCTTGAACCGGAACTCGAACGACACTCCACGCCAGACCAGCCCTACCAGTAAACCCAGGGCCGGCAGGTACAGCGCGCTGAGCAAGATCGCATAGACCTTGGGGAATGCAGCCATCAGCCCTGCCCCACCCAGTACCAGCCAGGTTTCGTTGCCGTCCCACACCGGAGCGACGGTGTTGACCATGGTGTCGCGATGATCGCGGTCGGGGATGAACGGAAAGAGGATGCCAATGCCCAAGTCAAAGCCATCGGTGATCACATACATCATCACGCCGAAGCCGATGATCAGAAACCAGATCAGCGCAAGATCGATACCCATGAAAGACGCTCCCGTCAGTGGTTCTTAGGGGTGGTGGAATACAGCGACTCATCGACCGCCGACAGCGGCCGCGCCGGTCGCTGGTTGGCCGTGATTTCAGCCTCCAGCTCATGGTGCTCATGCTCCTGCGGGCCTTTGCCAACCAGGCGCAGCATGTACACGATGCCGGTGCCGAAAATGCCCAGGTACATCACCACCAGCACCACCAGGCCAACCGACAGGGTCATGGCCGAGTGGTTGGACACCGCATCCTTGGTGCGCATCAGCCCATACACCACCCACGGCTGACGCCCGATCTCGGTGACGTACCAGCCTGCGAGCAGCGCCACCAGCCCGGATGGCCCCATCCACAGCGCGAAACGCGCCAGCGCCTTGGACTCATACAACCGGTGCCGCCAGCGCAACCAGGCGCCGCACAAGCCAAGCACGACCATCAGCACGCCTAAGCCCACCATGACTCGGAACGACCAGAACACGATGGTTGCGTTGGGCCGGTCCTCAGGCGGGAAGTCCTTCAGTGCCGGGATGTGACCGTTCAAACTGTGAGTCAGGATCAGGCTGGCAAGATTGGGGATCTCGATCTTGTAGTGGGTGGTTTCCGCCTGCATGTCGGGGATGCCGAACAAAATCAGCGGCACGCCTTCACCCGGGGTATTGCTCCAGTGGCCTTCCATCGCCGCCACTTTCGCCGGCTGGTGCTTGAGCGTGTTGAGGCCATGCATGTCGCCGATCACCACCTGCAAGGGCGCGGTGAACAGCAGCATCCACATGGCCATGGAGAACATCCGCTTGACCGCTGGCGTGCGCGTACCGCGCAGCATGTGCCAGGCAGCCGAGGCGCCGACGAACAGTGCGGTCGACAGCATCGCTGCGGTGACCATGTGCGCCAGGCGGTAAGGGAACGACGGATTGAAAATGATCGCCAACCAGTCCACCGGCACCACGATGCCATTGATCACCTCATGCCCCTGGGGCGTCTGCATCCAGCTGTTGGACGCCAGGATCCAGGTCGCCGAGATCATCGTGCCGACGGCGACCATGGCCGTGGCGAAGAAGTGCAGCCCGCGCCCGACCTTGTTCCAGCCGAACAGCATGACGCCCAGGAAACCGGCCTCGAGGAAGAATGCCGTGAGCACCTCATAGGTCAGCAGCGGTCCGGTGATACTGCCGGCGAACTGCGAGTAGAAACTCCAGTTGGTGCCGAACTGATAGGCCATGACCAGCCCCGAAACCACGCCCATGGCGAAGTTGACGGCGAAGATCTTCGACCAGAAGTGGTACAGGTCAAGGTAGGCGTTGTCTTTCTTCCACAGCCACAGGCCCTCGAGGACCGCGAGGAACGAGGCCAGGCCGATGGTGATGGCCGGGAAGATGATGTGGAAGGTCACGGTGAAGCCAAACTGAATACGTGCCAGCTCCAAGGCTGTCAGGCTGAACATGGTTATGCCTCATTACTTAGGGAAAGGCGCTCGAGCAGCGTGCGCGGCCGGGCCTGGGCTTGCAGGCGGGCCCTGGCGGCGTCTTGCCAGCGAACCAGCGGCACCGTGGCCGGGGCCAGCAGGCTGGTGAAGCCGCACTGCAGCAACATCGAGAACTGATCGGGCAGCAACGGCCCGGCGGCACGCAAATCGCCAGCGAAGGCGTGCCGGTCGCGCAACAGGCGCGCAAGGGTAAAGCCGCGACCGTCGCGCGACTTGGCAAAGTCGATGACGATCACTTCGAGCTGGGCCAGTAGCGCCAGCACGCCAGCGGGATCCTGCTCGCCGCTGATCCGCACACCTTGGGCAGGCGCGCCGAATTGGCTGAGGTATTCGTCCCATTGCTCAAGGCGAATCACGCAGCGTTCGGCCAACACCAAGGGGGCGTCTTGTTGTTGATACAGCCACGGGTCTGTAACCGGCAGGCCGTTACGATCAATGAGCGTCACGCAACACCTCCTTGAACACATCGATGCCGACGCGGCGGTAGGTATCCAGGAAGCGCTCGCCCTCGACCCGTTCGCGCAGGTAGATCGCGACAATCGCCTCGACTACTTCTGGCAGCGCCTCATAGCTCACCGAGCGGCCAAGGATGGTGCCCACCGCGGCATCCTCTGCCGCGCTGCCGCCGAGGGTGATCTGGTAGTTTTCATGCCCGGCCTTGTCCAGGCCGAGAATGCCGATGTGGGCGACATGGTGGTGGGCACAGGCGTTGATGCAGCCGGACACGTTGAGCTTGAGCTCGCCAATCTCACGCTGCTGGGCCTCATCGAAACGCTGCGCGATGCGCTGGGCCACCGGCACCGAACGGGCCGTGGCCAAGCTGCAGTAGTCCATGCCTGGGCAAGCGATCGAGTCGGAGATCAGGTTGACGTTGGCCGTAGCCAGGCCGGCGCCGCGCAGGGCTTGCCAGACCTGGTAAAGCTCACTGAGGCGCACATGCGGCAAGACCAGGTTCTGCTCATGGGACACGCGGATCTCATTGAGCGAATGGGCTTCGGCCAAGTCGGCGATCAGCAGCATCTCTTGGGCACTGACATCGCCCGGAATACCGCCCTGGGGCTTGAGCGAGATGACCGCGCTGATATACCCGCGTTTCTTGTGCGGATGGGTGTTGTTGCGCACCCAAAAGGCAAACTCGGCATCGGCTGTGCGCGCATCGAGGTAGTCCTCACAGATGCCGGGCAGCTCCGCGAAGGCGGGCTTGACGAAGCGCTCGTGTATCGCCTGGACGATGCCCGGTTCCAGGTGCTGATGGTCCGCGGGAAGGCTGGCGAACTCCGCCTCGATCAAATCGATGAACTTGGCTGGCTTGAGCTCGCGAACCAGGATCTTGATCCGCGCCTTGTACAGGTTGTCGCGCCGCCCGAGGCTGTTGTAGACCCGCAGGATCGCCTCGACATAGCGCAGCAAGTCGCGCTCGGCCAGCCAGTCGCGCACCAGCGTGCCGACAATAGGCGTGCGCCCCAGCCCTCCACCTGCGTAGATCTGAAAGCCCACCTGGCCCTGGTCGTTGCGCGTGGCGAGGATGCCGATGTCGTGAAAGCGCACCGCTGCGCGGTCGATCGGGCTGCCGGTAATGGCGATCTTGAACTTGCGCGGCAGGTAGGTGAACTCAGGGTGGTCGGTGGACCACTGGCGGAGGATTTCAGCGTGCACCCGCGGGTCTATCACTTCATCCTGGGCAGCGCCGGCGAAGTGGTCGGTGGTGACGTTGCGGATGCAGTTGCCGCTGGTCTGGATGCAATGCAGGTCAGCATCGGCCAGCACCGAGAGGATTTCTGGGGTATCGGACAGGTGCGGCCAGTTGAACTGAATGTTCTGCCGCGTGGTGAGGTGGCCATAGCCCTTGTCGTAGGTGCTGGCGACATAGGCCAGCTGGCGCAATTGAATCGCGCTCAAGGTGCCATAGGGGATGGCCACCCGCAGCATGTAGCCATGCAACTGCAGGTACAGGCCGTTCATCAGCCGATAGACCTTGAACGCTTCTTCGTCGAGCTCGCCACTCAGGCGCCGGGCCACTTGCTGCTCGAACTCGCGGGCACGGGCCTTGAGGTAGTCGCGCTCGAACGGGTCGTAGCGATAGACCCCAGCGTGCTCGACCGGTGCCGCGATCACCGGGCGCGGCTGGGCAGCGCTCGCGGGTGGGCTGAGGCGGGCCGCCTGTTTACCCAGATCGGTGCGCACCGATGGCCCACGAGCACGCAAGCGTTCGCGCAACTCGATCGGCTCGACAACGCCGTCCACTCGCCGTGCAGCGCAGGGCAGCGGGCCGACCACCAGGTTCGCGTCCACCGCTCGTTGCGCCGCAGCCTGGGCGGCAGGGAGTTGCTGCGGGGCAAAGGCACTGGCCTGTGCAAGGGTCTCGACCCACTGGTGCTCCGCGTCCAGCCAGACCACTGCGCCATCGTCGAGACGATTGGCGCAGATCAGTTGGCAGTCATTCATCAAACATCTCCATGACTGGCAGCCTAGAAGCGCTTATCGTTGCAACCCTGCTGCGCCTCTCCGGTGCCTGACAATAAAATCCATAAACAGTCCGTTTGTATGGATTTACTATGTAACCGTATGCCATGTTATGCTTGAGCGTATGGATTGACAACCTGAGGAATTCGCATGCCTCTCGCTGACGAGACGAAAGAATCAGCTCAAGCCCGCTGGATAAGGCCCTTCAAACCTAAGGGCGGGCCAAGATACATACAGATCGCCGAAATGATCGCAGAATCCATACAATCGGGTTCTTTGCAGTCTGGCGACCAGGTTCCGCCGCAACGCACCCTGGCCGCGCAACTGGGCGTCGACCTGACCACGGTGACCCGCGCCTATGCCGAAGCGCGCAATCGCGGCTTGATCGCCTCGTACAGCGGGCGCGGATCGTTCGTCACCGGGGTCAGCGAGCCGGGCGCTGAGGTGCGCATCGACCTGACCATGAACATTCCCCCGCAACCGGCCAACGGCGCGATGGCGGAGCTGGTTGGCAAGGGCCTGGACGATGTGCTGCGGCGCAACCGCATCGAGGCGTTGTCGACCTACCAGGACGAGCCCACCACCCGCTCCGCGCTGCAAGCGGCGCAAGGCTGGTTGAAACCAGCCCTGGGCGATCTCGATACCCGCGCGCTGAGCGTGTGCTCGGGCTCGCAGGCGGCGATTTTCGCCATCTTGGCGTCCTGCGCGAAGCCCGGTGATACGCTGCTCTGCGACCCCTTGACCTACCCTGGGCTGCTATTGGCAGCGCGCCAGCTGGGCCTGCGCGTGCTGGCGGTCGAGGGCGATGCCGACGGCATGCGCCCGGACGCACTGGAGCGCGCCCAGCAGCAAAGTGGCGCGCGTCTTGTGTACCTGAACCCAACCTTCAACAACCCCACCGCGCACACCATGCCCATCGGCCGCCGACAGCAGATCGCAGCCACCGTGCTGCGCCTGGACCTGACGCTGATCGAAGACGACCCCTATCGCTACCTGCTCGACGACGCCCCGGCGGCCATCGCCACGCTGACCGGCGGCGCCAACACCTTCTACCTGGCATCGCTGTCCAAATGCCTGTGGCCAAGCCTGCGCACCTCGTTCGTCCTGCCACCACGGGGCGATACCGGCGAGCGCCTGCAAAGCGGGCTGCGTGCTGCGAGCATGGGTTGTTCGGCGCTGCTGCTGGGGTTGGTCGAGCACTGGATTCGCAGCGGCACCGCCAAGCAGCTGGTGCAGGAGATTCAGCGCGAAGCGCGCGCCCGGCAGCAGCTGGCGGGCAGCTTGCTCACGGCGCCGGTGCAGACTCACCCCACCGGTATTCACCTGTGGCTGGCGCTGCCCGCGCACTGGAACCAAAACCTGTTCACCCATGCCTTGGATGAGCTTGGGGTCAACGTCGCCAGTGCCGATTCGTTCAGCGTTGCCCCGCAGACCCAGGATGCGGTGCGCGTATCGCTCGGCGGCCCGGCCGATCAGGCCAGCCTGGGCAGCGCCTTGCGCAAGATCGACGCGTTGCTCAAGGAAGATCGGCGGCGCAGCTCGCGCGCGTTCGTCTGACTAATAGCAATAAGCCACCCCTGCGGCCTCTGGTCGCAGGGGTGGCCCTCTTGGCAAATTCTCCACAAGGCTTAGAATCGCGCCTCCTTTTCGCCCGTCGATCCGTCGACTGATTACTGCCCCGGCCTTCGCCCGCAGCTACCCGGTTACGAAAAGGCACCCAGCCAGATGCCAGTCAGTTAAGACTCGAGTCGGTTTGTTTTGGGCCCGCCTTGCGGTCCTTCGCGGGCAAGCCCGCTCCCACAGAGATAGCGTTTGCCTGGAAGGTGGCGCGGTACCTGTGGGAGCGGGCTTGCCCGCGAAGGACGGCAAGGCGGGCCCAGGCTTGTAACTCACTGGTATTGCGCACCACCCTGCTTTTTCCAACCTTGAGGTACGTATGTCTCCGCGTTTGCTGGCCCAGGCGCTAGCACCCCTGCTCGGGCTCTTCATCATTGCCCTGGGCAATGGTTTCATGTCTTCCCTGACCACCCTGCAACTGGGCACCGCTGGCGAATCGGCGACCATGATCGGCGTGGTGTCCTCGGCCTACTTCATCGGCCTGACCCTGGGCGCGATCTTCAACGATCGGCTGATCCTGCGCATTGGCCACATCCGCGCCTACACCAGCTTCGCCTCGCTGATCGCCGCGACCATTCTGTTGCAAGGGCTGTTCTACGACACCACCTGGTGGATGGTGCTGCGCCTGATCAACGGCTGGGCTGCGGTCGGGGTGTTCCTGGTGATCGAAAGCTGGCTACTGCTGGCGGGCGACGCGAAGATCCGCGGACGCCTGCTGGCGCTGTACATGATCGCCTTCTATGGCGCTGGCGTGCTGGCCCAAGCCACCCTGGGCGACGTCACCGGCTGGGGCCCGACCGTGCCGTACATGGTCGCCGGTATGCTCGCAACGCTGTCAGTGCTGCCGATCGTGATCCTGCCACGGGTGTCGCCGCTGATGGATCAGGTCGAACCGCTCAAGCCACGTCAGCTGCTGGGCATCGCCCCGACCGGGCTGGTCGGCTGCTTCGGTTCGGGCGTGGCGATCGCCGGGATCTACGCGCTGCTGCCGCTGTACCTGCAACGCATCGGCCTGGATGTCGGTGAGGTTGGCAACATGATGGCCTGGGTGATTCTCGGCGCCATGCTGCTGCAGTATCCGGTGGGGCGCTGGTCGGACCGCAAGGATCGCCAGGATGTGCTGATCTCGCTGGCCGCGCTGTGCACCGTGCTGTCGGTGTTGATCGTGCTGTTGCCGGCCAATTCGGTGCTGCTGCCGGCCATGTTGTTCCTGCTTGGCGGTGGCGTGTTCGCCCTGTATCCGGTGGCGGTCAGCAGCGCTGCCGACCGGGCCCCGGCCGATGCGCTGGTGCCGATGATCCAAGGCTTGCTGCTGATCAACTCGCTGGGCTCGGCAATGGCTCCGCTGGCGATCTCGCCGGTGATGACTTCCTATGGTGAAGTGGGGCTGTTCTGGGCCTTTGCAGTGATCAACCTGGCGATGGTCAGCTTCTTCCTCTGGCGGCGCGGCAAACGCCCGGCACCGGAGCATCCGGCACCTTTCGCGCCGACTGCAACCTTCTCGCCTACCGGTGCTGAGCTGCGCGCTACCGAAGAGCTGATGCATGCGGTGCAGGAGCATCCTTCGATGGCCGAGATACAGACCCCGACACCGGCGCCTGAGCGCGTTTGATCGTTCCCAGCTGGTTTTTGGCTGGGTCAGTCCTGGCCTCTTCGCGGGCAAGCCCGCTCCCACAGGCGGTGAGCCTGTGGGAGCGGGCTTGCCCGCGAAGAGGCCGGCACTGACAGCACAAAACGCCGAAACAGATAACCCCGACCGCCCGTCGCCTGCCGGGCACCCTGCCCCACCCTGCGCAGCCGAAACCATGAAGATCATCCTTACAGGAGACTCACCATGGTCAGCATTCGCCCTCTCCCACTGCTGCTTGCCCTGTGCTTAGGGCTGGCCTCCACCGCCGGCTTCGCCGCCAGCGACCCTTACAGCAGCACGCCCAGCGCCGATCACTCTTCAGGCGATCACCCCAAAGGTGAAACCGCAGGTGATGGCAGCAGCGTCAACAGCCCAGGTGGCAAAGACAACGACAGCAGCGATACCGGCGCCGACACCGATGCCGCTGATGGCACCACTGGCGGCTCGAACAACACCGGCGAGGCCACCGGCACTGGCGCAGGCAGCTCTGGCGGGACCAGTGAAGACAGCGACAGCCGCTGAGCCTGGCTTGGCTTAACTGCTCTGTTTCGACCTAGCGCATAAGGCTTGGCCATGACCATCGGCACCTAAATGGTCGGCGGTAAAGACCTCATCGCCGGACAAGTCACAGCGTCAGCGCGCCGCTGCGACTTGTCCGGCGATAGAACCCTCAGCGCCAGTACTGCGGATCATCAACCAGCCGCTCATGGGCTTTGAACATCACCGGCAACTGCTCCTTGAGCAGGTCCAGCCAGGTGCGCACCTTGGCATCCAGATAATGGCGCGACGGATAGATCGCATAAATCTCCCGCTGGCGTAGCCGGTGCGGTGCCAACACCCGGCACAAGCGCCCTTCTTCGATCGACTTGCTCGCCGAATAATATGGAATCAGCCCGATGCCCATGCCCAGCTCAGTGGCCTGCAGCATCGCATCGGCCACATTGGTCAGGAAGGTGTCTTGGGGCAGGATGACGTAATTGTCCGGGGTCTGCTCGAACGCCCAGTCTTCCTCGAACAACGGATCGCCCATGCGCAAGCACACATGTTCATGCAGGTCTTGCGGGCGCTGCGGTACGCCATGGCGCGCCAGGTAGTCGGGCGAGGCACACAGAATGCTGTAGATGCTGCCCAACGGGATGGCGATCAGTTGCGAGTCTGGCAACCCACGGCCAACGGTGAGCACCACGTCATGACCTTCGTCCAGCGGATCAGGGTTGCGCTGGGACAGGGTCATCTCCATCACCACTTCCGGACACGCCGCCTTGTAGGCCGCCACCAGCGGCATCATCAACATGCCCAAGCCGTGGGTGGAGTGAAAGCGCAGCCGGCCACGCGGCGTGAGGTGGGCGCCGCGGGCCTCATCCATGGCCTCTTCGGTGAGCAGCATGATCTGCCGCGAGCGCTGCAGAAAACGCTCGCCCGCCTCGCTCATGCGCAAGCGGCGGGTGGTGCGGTGCAACAAGCGGGTTTGCAGCTGGTTCTCAAGCTCGGCGACGATGCGCGAGACCTGCGCCGCAGAAATATCCAACGCATTGGCAGCGGCAGCGAAACTGCCGCACTCCACCACGCGGGCAAAGGTTCGCATGGCATGCAGCATGTCCATGAAGGTCCGCTCCTTTCAGTCTTATTCGTACGTCCCAGGCAGGAATCTATCACGGGATAGCCCCTTTATTGTGTATCACCAACGAATACATCATTGGTAAAACATCACAAGGAGCCCGTCATGAAAGCCTCGATCGCCCTTTTTGCCCTGTTCGCATCCTTTGCCTCGCTTGGCGCCTACGCTGACCAAGCCTCCAATCAACCCGTGGCTGCCAGTGCTCAGAACTACGAATACGGCATGCCGCTGGATGTGGCCAAGGTCATCTCGATCACCCCGGCCAGCAACATCGCCGATTGTCAGGTGGGCACTGCGCACATGGTCTATGTCGACCATCAAGGCCAGCGTCGTGAGGTCAATTACCGGGAAATGGGCAACTGCTCGCAGATGTAACTGGCTTGCCGCCAATGCTTGTTCATCCCAGCACCTGGGTAATCCACTCAACCTGCTTGGAAAACTCCCGTGCTTTGTCCTGCGGGACCGCCTGGGCATGTTCGAAGTGCGCCAAGGTCTGCTGGCGCTGACGTAGCACCCGCCGCCACTTGGCCAGAAACGCCTCACTGCGCGCTTGCAGCAGACGCGGCCCGAAGAACAGCTGCTCAGCACTGTAGGCACTGCCCGCGCCGGGCACGGCCACGATGATCTCGTAATCGAAGCGATTTTCTCGCAGCAACTCTTCCTGCTCGATCTGGTAACCGTTTTCCATTAGCCAGGTGCGCAGCTCGCGCTCGCCGCCATTGGGCTGGAAAATCAGCCGCTCCGCGCCGCTGAGGTAATGCTTGCCACGCTGAAGAATCTCGCACATGGTCTCGCCCCCCATGCCGCAGATGCTCACCGTATTGATCCGATCAGCAGGCTCGATGGCTGCCAGGCCATCGGCCAGGCGCACGCTGACCTGCTGTTCAAGGCCATGCTTGCGCACCTTGCGTTGCGCTGAATGAAACGGCGTCAGCGCCACCTCGCCGGCCACCGCATGCTCGATGCGCCCGCGCAGCATCAGCGCTACCGGCAGGTAACCGTGGTCCGAGCCGATATCGGCCAGCCGCGCGCCGGCGGGCACATGCGCCGCCACACGCTCCAGGCGCATCGACAATGTCTGTTCGTTCAAGCCTTGATCCTTCTGCACGACCGACGCAGCGCGCTCGGCCAAATGGCCGCGATTCTGCCGGTCAATGCCGCGTATTTCAATTTCCCTGGCTGAGTGGACATGCCCGGGCGGCTCGACCGACCGGTTTCGCTCAAGTAGGCTTGCGCCTTTCCTTCCGTTGCAAGGCAAGCATTCCCATGGCAAACGCAGATATCACTTACATTCCAGATCCGGATCCAGAGTCGATCTCCTCGGACGTTACCGGTTTCGGCAACCTGCTGGTGAGCACCCAGATCCCCACCCGTGCCGACGGCAGCCTGGAATTGGGCGGCATCGTCGAGCAGAGCGAATGCACCCTGCAAGCGCTCAAGGTCGCCCTGGAACGTGCCGGCAGCTCGATCGATCGGGTACTGCACCTGACCATCTACCTCACCGACATGGCTGATCGCCCGGCGTTCAACGAGGTCTACCAGCGTTTCTTCAGCAAGCCGTGGCCGGTGCGCGCGGCAGTGGGCGTCGCTTCGCTGGCAGTGCAAGGCATGCGCGTGGAAGTCACTGCGATGGCGGCCAAGGGCTGATTGGTTTGTCGCCAGTGCCGGCGCTATCGCGGGGCAAGCCCGCTCCCACGGTGCGTAGCCTTTTTTTGCGGGTTTGCCCCCGATAGCGCCGGTACCGGCAACCAGGATATTGATAGCTACACAGCAGGAAGCCCCATGCCTCGCCACCTCTACCTCTTGCTCCCGAGCCTCGGCCTTTGCTCCCTGGCTCACGCAGCGTCGCCCACTGCCTTCACCCTGCTCGAACCGATGGTGGTCACCGGCACCTACGCCCCCAACCCCAGCTTCGACCTGCCCTACTCCATCGACACCGTGGAGCGCGGGCAGATTGCCGACGGCCAACTCGGGGTGAATCTGTCCGAAGCGCTTAACCGCGTCCCCGGCCTGGTGGTGCAGAACCGCCAGAACTACGCCCAGGACCTGCAGATTTCTTCCCGCGGCTACGGCGCACGTTCTGCCTTCGGCATCCGCGGGATCAAGCTGCTCAGCGACGGCATCCCGGCCAGCACACCCGATGGCCAGGGCCAGGCGGCGTCGCTCAACCTCGACGTCGCCGAGCGCATCGAAGTACTGCGCGGCCCGGCCTCGGCGATCTACGGCAGTAACGCCGGCGGGGTGATCCAGATGTTCTCCCGCGACGGCGCCGGGCCGCCCAAGGTTGGCCTCGAAAGCACCGTCGGCAGCGACGGTTTCAACAAGAATCACTTGTACGGCGAAGGCGGCAACGACCAGGCCGGGTTCGTCCTCGACGCCTCGCGCCTGGACACCGACGGCTACCGCGACCACAGCGCCGCGCGCCGTGACCAGACCTTTGCCAAGGTGCATGTGCGCCCCGATGACGACAGCCGCCTGGCGCTGATCTTCAGCAGCCTGGAACAAAATGGCACCCAGGATCCACTTGGGCAGACCTGGGAGGCCTACAAGCACGATCCGCGTTCGGTAATGCCGCCTGCCGAGCAATACAACACTCGAAAAAGCATTCACCACCAGCAGGTTGGAATGAACTATGAGCGTTACTTTGGTGATGCCACCTTGCAGCTCAATTTATATACAGGCCGGCGCAGCGTAATTCAGTATTTGTCGATTCCAAAAACCATCGTGTCCAACCGAGACCGCGGCGGCGGCGTGGTCGACTTCGACCGCGAGTTCCACGGCGCCACCCTGCGCTGGATCCAGCCCGTCGATGTCGCCCTCGGCGCCCTGACCCTGACCGCCGGGGCCGACTACGACCGTAGTCGCGACGACCGCCGTGGCTACCAGAATTTCAGCGGCGACACCTTGGGCGTCAAAGGCGAACTGCGCCGCGATGAACAGGACACCGCCACCAGCCTCGACCCATACCTGCAAGCCCATTGGGAGTTGGAGCGCTGGACTGTCGACGCTGGCGTGCGCCATAGCAGCATGGAGATGGAGGTCAATGACCATTTCCTCAGCAACGGCGACGCCAGCGGTTCGAAGAAATACCAACGCACCACCCCGACCTTGTCGGTGATGTATGCCTTTACCCCCGATCTGCACGGCTACATCAGTGCAGGCAAAGCGTTCGAAACGCCTACCCAGGCGGAAATGGCCTATGCGCCAGGCTCGGTGGAAGGCTTTAACTTCGGCCTGAAGCCGTCCACCAGCACCCAGTACGAGCTGGGCCTCAAGGCTCGACCTGACGAACGTACCCGCATCAATGTCGCGGTGTTCGAGATCCACACCCGTGACGAGATCGTGGTGCTTGCTTCCGAGGGTGGCCGCACCAGTTATCACAATGCCGGCAAAACCCTGCGCCGCGGCCTGGAGCTGGGCATCCAGCGTGAACTGAGCGAGCAATGGCAGGCCAACCTTGCCTACACCCTGCTCGACGCCACCTATGACGAAGCGTTCAGCCAGGGCAGCAACTCCATCGACAAAGGTAACCACCTACCGGGCGTGCCACGCAGCAGCGTATTCGGCGAGCTGGTATGGAAACCGCGTGCCGGTATCAGCATGGGGCTTGAGGGGCAGTACCGCAGCAAGGTCTATGTCGAGGACACCAATGACCAGCACGCGGCCCCCAGTTATGCGGTGTTCAACTGGCGGACCCGCCTTGAGCAACAGTACGGGCCGTGGACCTTCCATCAACTGGTGCGCCTGGACAACCTGCTCGATCGTCAGTACGTCGGCTCGGTGATCGTTGGCGACGGCAATGGCCGCTATTACGAAGCCGCGCCGGGGCGCTCGTGGTATGCCGGGGCTGGGTTGGAGTATCAGTTCTAAGCGCTTGTGCTCTGGGTCTAGGCCGACCCAGAGCTGCTCCATCGCTCCCTAGCTCATCCACCCGCTGGGCTGATCCAGCTCATGCCATCAGCCCCACTCATCCCACTCCCCTCCCTTCGCCTTAAGCCCTCCGCGGCGCAATCACAGAAAGTTCCTACGCAGTTTTCGGAAGCTTGCAGGGCTACCGTGAAGCCGTTCCTCGCTAGTGTTCGGCAACTCTTTGCCCGGATGCGCACAAGCCTCTGGCTCGCCTCAAACCCAGTCTGATGACAGCACGAGTGCTTGGAGCATTTCAGACGCTGACAAGGAATTCATATGAGCATTAGCCAGCACATCGCCCACGCCATCGCCGAGTCGGCGATGCCCCCCGACCAGTGCCTGGCCTGCGAACGCCAAGGCCTGCCGATCCTGCCCCTGCGCCGGGCACTAGTGCCCGACACCCGTCCCGCCTACAACGCGCCCGTGGTTGACGGCAAACCCGTGGAAACCCGCCTGGGCCTGCGAACCTTGCGCATGGGCTACCTGTATGTGCTGCTCGACCGCAAGGTCTGGCAGGCCTTCGAGGTCACCGAACACGCTCACTTGCGCCGCTTCAACCCGCTCGAACCCCCACCGGCTCCGCCACGGCCGCTGCCCAAACGGTGCGTGGGCAAAGACCACGACATCCCGTCTGCCTTCCTCACCCTCGACAGCAAGACCTACAGCAGCGCCTGGATTGCCTTCTCCAGCGATGCCTGGCCGCCGAGCGTGCTCAATGCCTACCGCGATGGCAAGGCCCCGCCCGAGCGCTTTCAGGTGCTGGACCTGGCCCAGGTGCGCAATGCCCCTGGCGAACTGGGCCTGGCGATGACCCCGGACGCCCTCAAAGTCGATCGCCAGGTCTTCGAATACGCCGAACAACTGCCCGGCGACTTCGACAGCGTGCATGGCTTTCACAGCCGCTTCCTGCGCCAGACTGCGCTGCGCGGCTATGTGCTCAACGCCATCGCCAAGCACCAGTTGGAGCACGGTGTGCTCGCCCTGGACCTCGATGACACGGTTGGCATGGTGCAGGAGTTCAACCATGCGCGGCTGAACTGGATCACCACCCGGCAGCGATGGCGTGAAGAGCCGCTGCGGGCTTATCAACTGCAAACCTCGCAACTGCTGTTGAGCATCCGCGCCATGCACCGGCAGTGGGCCGAGCAACAGACGCCAGCGTTCGACGCGCAGACCGGCGATGGCCCACCGCTGTTCGTCGACCCTGCGGTGGAGCGCCAGCGAATAGTTGATTACACGGCGCAGAACAGCGACGAGCGGCTCGAGCAGCGCTATCACGAACCGATGCGCGCCGCCTTCCAAGCCGAGTACGACCGCCAGGAGGCGCAGTACCAACATTACATTGACCTCAATGCCAGGTTCTACGCGTCGCTGTGCGCCAGCCCGACGTTCAAGCGCATCGAGCAATACGACTATGACGGCAATGATCGCGAGTCTGGCATTGCCTACTGCAAGACCATGGCGCTGTGCCTGGCTGGCGGCATCAGCGAAGCGCCAACCGCCACCCCCGAGGCGCAGCCGGCTGCGGGCAGCAGCGCAGCGCTCTGGCTGAAGTGGCTGCAAGACCCGCACAGCCCGCCCTATCGCGCCTTGCTCCTGCGTGATCAGTCGTTGCTGGCGGCCTTGCTGCCAAGCTTCTCCATCACCGATCCCACCGAGTGGAACGACAGCGACAAGCTCTATGCGGCGCTGAGCAAGGTCATTGCCAGCGAGGATGCCGGCTTGCGCCTGCGCACTTCGCTGCAACAAGCGATCAGCGACGCGCAAGGCGCACTCAACGCGGCCAGCCAACGCCTGCACCCGCTGGCAGGCCCCGGGGTTCAGCGTGCGGTGATGCGCCTGAACTGTGCCAGCCAGTGGCTGTACAACGGCGTACAGCTGGTCGAGTTGCAGGTGCAGATGAAGCTCAGCGAGTACTACGCCCTGCAAAGTGCCCACTTGCGGCAGATGCAGCGCACCGCCAATGCCGCGATGGCCCAGGCCCGCGAGCGCATGCACGTGAGCCTTGAGGAGCTGCAGCAGCAGTCGCAGTCCAGCCTGCGCAAGGTTCGGCCGATCATCCAGAACGGGCTGCTGAGCCTGGCGGTACTCGATCCGAAGCTGGCGCACAGCGTGATTGTCGTCAGCGTCTGGGTCCAAGGAACGGCAGAGCAAGTGCGCGACACGCTGGTCAATGGCACACGCGCCAGCCTTGAGGAATTGAACCGGGCAGCGCAGGTGACGATGCTCGATCTGTCCGTCGCCGTAGGCACCCTGGAGCCGAATGCGCGCCAGGCGCTGCAAGGCCTGCGGGTGACCTCGCGACAAGCGGCGCAGTTGCTTGGCACCAGTTTCACAGGGCTGCGCGGGGTCGCGGGAAGCTGGGAGTTGCTGCTGGCCATGGGCGGGCTGTACCTGCTCAGTGACAGCCTGGAAAAGAACATGCAAAAGGCCGAGGCCGAAATTGGCGATAAGTCCATGGAAGCCTGGCTGGCATTGCAGGGCTCCAGCTTGGCGATACTCGGAGGGAGCGTTGAAACGGTCGGGTTGATTGTCCGGCAGAGCGCTTTGCAGGTTCAGAAAAGCGCGGCGTTGGCGGCGGCCGGGGCGTCAGGTGCAAGCTCGGGGGTAGCGGTGGGCCATTCATTGGTTAGAGTGGGCGCGATGATAAGTGCGGTGACGGGCGTTTTGGATGCAGCTCAAACGAGTCTGGCAGTTAAACGCACTTTTGCTAAAGGGGACACCCGTGCATGGCTCTCGTATTCACTAGCAAGCGGAGCATCCGCTATCGGCGTGAGCCTTTCCATTTTTGCCATATTCCATCCAGTGCTTTATGGCCCATTGGGCATCGCCATCATTCTTTCGATTAGCGCGTACAATTTGACAAAATGGGCAGAGCAACTTGAATCAACACCCTTAGAGCGTTGGGCCAAACGATGTTATTTCGGTAAAGCCAACGAGACTCCCGTCATTCACTGGAATAGACCCGAGCATGCCGACATCGCTTTTGCTGAACTCAATGCGGCCACGCTAGGACTCCTCACTCACCTGGAGTTCAAAACCCTAAGAGCAGATCCAACAATAAGTTCGAAAATTGGAGGATTGGCAAGTTTAGCTACACAGCGGCATATCAAATTCAGAATCATTTTACCTGGCTTTGACGAGACTAGGTCCGCCTATCACTGGACGCTCACTGTGCATCGCCACGGAGACGGCCTCTCGCCCGACTACACGGGGGGAGAAACTATTATCAGTGGTAAACTTCATCCTTTACCGCACCCTACGACTGCCTTGAGACAGGCTTCGCTGCAAGCCTCCCAACTTCCAAAATTCCCTGATTACAAAAAAGACAGCATCGTGGTGAATAAAATGAGACACCAAGCCGGCACTGCAAAAAGCGGGTATTTCTATCATGAAGACCTCAGCGGCAGCATCGAACTTAACCCCGATCTCGGCAAGCACAACATCTTAGCTGCAACCCTGTCCGTGATCTATTGGCCCGACCGTGCAATTTCTGACGCATACGCAGAAATAGTTTTAGAGCAAAAAAACTCATGAACAGCCCAAAAAAATACCACCCTCGTCGCCCTCTAGGATGGAAGTACGACCTACCTAGACCCAATGAAACTCCAACTTTGCGCATTGATACAGATGCTTTAAAGCTCTCACCCAACCATGTCAACCTCGTCTATCTCGAGCTACCCAGATCAACATTGAGAATGAGAGGTATAGGGATTATTGGCGGTAGCTTCATGCTTCTCTACCTCACAGCCACATTGTTATTCATCGCTTATATTCTCCTTATGGACACATTCGAACCAGGCTTCGCTCTCATATTTATTGGAGGCGGCGCCATCCTTTACTGGCCAATTATCCCCACCATACGAATGGACATTCAACTCCCCCGCGACGAACCCATCCGCTTCAACCGGCTACGGCGCAAAGTCTATTTCTACCAATACCACTTTGACCGACTCCACCTATTCAGCCGCCAACGCTGGGGTGTACGCCCGGTTGTCTACGACTGGGATGACCTGGTCGCCGAAGCCTGCAGCGTATACGCACCGATGGGTAATGGCGGTCTAATCGAAAACGTCGTGATTTCGGTGATCAAGCCCGGCACCGAAGAGGTAATCGACCGCCTGTTCTTCACCCACGATATCGAGCAAGGAAAGCAGTACTGGGCACTGGCCCAGTTGTTCATGCAACAAGGCCCCCAGGCCCTGCCCGAGTTCGTCCACCCACCCCGAGACTGGAACGATGATTCGCAGTTAAGCCCTATTCGGTGCATTGCCCCTAAAGTTCATTGGCCAGAAGAGATAGACCTCGAATCACGCAGCGCGCCGTGCGCTGGGTGAATCACACATATAGTCCACACCATTCTTAGGAAGGACGTCGAGTGAAAAACCACGCACCAACCCTGTCGCGCCGTGCACCTGGCTGGAAATATGATTTAAGCAAACCTAACGACAAGCCAGAGCAGTGCTCCCGGTCAGGGAGTTTGAAAACACCCCCAAACCATATCTGCCACACCTACTTCGAACTACCAAGGTCAACATTAAGACACCGGGGCGTAGGTATTTTCGGAGGAGGAATTTCCGTAGCCGTTATCAGCATCATAGCGTTGACTTTAACCTATATGACAATAACAGCCTGGCGAGAGGTTGGCCTCACTCTCATTTTGGTTGGATTATTTTTCGTAATCACAACGTTTTGGGCTGTCATCCCCACCATACGCATGGATATTGAACTCCCCCGCGACGAACCTATCCGCTTCAACCGGCTACGCCGCAAAGTCTATTTCTACCAATACCACTTTGACCGATTCCACCTATTCAGCCGCCAACGCTGGGGTATCCGCCCAGTTGTCTACGACTGGGATGACCTGATCGCCGAAGCCTGCAGCGTATACGCACCGATGGGCAATGGCGGTCTAATCGAAAACGTCGTGATTTCGGTGATCAAGCCCGGCACTGAAGAGGTAATCGACCGCCTGTTCTTCACCCACGATATCGAGCTAGGAAAGCAGTACTGGGCACTTGCTCAGTTGTTCATGCAACAAGGCCCCCAGGCCATGCCCGAGTTCGCCCACCCACCCCGAGACTGGAACGATGATTCACAATTAAGCCCGATTCACTGCATCGCCCCAAAGGTTCAATGGCCGACAGCGATCGATATTGAGTCGCGCACAGCGCCAGCCGCTGAACACAGCCGGTAGCCATTGCAGCGACAGACCTTTCCCACAACAGGGCCGGTCACAGTGCCCCACCGGGCAGCCCAAGGGTGCCGCCAAGCCATTTCACCGCTACAATGCGCGCCTAAACCGTGACAGCCCGAAAATATAACGACATGTCCCTGCCAAAGAATCACCTGGAACTGCTCAGCCCTGCCCGCGACGTGGCAATTGCCCGCGAGGCCATCCTGCACGGCGCTGATGCCATCTACATCGGCGGCCCTAGCTTCGGCGCGCGCCACAATGCCTGCAACGAAGTCGGCGAGATCGCCGAGCTGGTGGAGTTCGCCCGGCGTTACCATGCGCGGGTGTTCACTACCATCAACACCATCCTTCACGACAACGAACTGGAACCTGCGCGCAAGCTGATCCATCAGCTGTACGACGCCGGGGTCGATGCGTTGATCGTCCAGGATCTGGGGGTGATGGAGCTGGATATCCCGCCGATCGAGCTGCACGCCAGCACCCAGACCGACATCCGCACCCTGGCGCGGGCCAAGTTTCTCGACCAGGCCGGTTTCTCCCAGCTGGTTCTGGCCCGTGAGCTGAACCTGCAAGAAATCCGCACCATCGCCAGCGAAACCGATGCAGCCATTGAGTTCTTCATCCATGGCGCCCTGTGCGTGGCCTTCTCCGGCCAGTGCAACATCTCCCACGCCCAGACCGGGCGCAGCGCCAACCGTGGCGATTGCTCGCAAGCCTGCCGCCTGCCCTACACCCTCAAGGATGATCAGGGCCGGGTAGTGGCGTTCGAGAAGCACCTGCTGTCGATGAAGGACAACAACCAGACCGCCAACCTGCGCGACCTGGTCGACGCGGGCGTGCGCTCGTTCAAGATCGAGGGCCGCTACAAGGACATGGCCTACGTCAAGAACATCACCGCTCACTACCGCAAGGAGCTCGATGCGATCCTGGAAGACCGCCCGGCCCTGGCCCGCGCCTCCAGCGGCCGCACCGAGCACTTCTTCCTGCCCGATCCGGACAAGACCTTCCACCGCGGCAGCACCGACTATTTCGTCAGCGAACGCAAAATCGATATCGGTGCCTTCGACTCGCCTACCTTCACCGGCCTGCACGTGGGCGTGGTGGAAAAGGTCGGCAAGCGCGACCTGCAAGTGGTCACTGAAGTGCCGCTGAGCAATGGCGATGGCCTCAATGTGCTGGTCAAGCGCGAAGTGGTGGGCTTCCGGGCCAACATCGCCGAGCCCAAGGGCGAGTTCGAGGAAGATGGCCAGAAGCGTTACCGCTACCGCGTCGAGCCCAACGAGATGCCTGACGGCATGCACCGCCTGCGCCCGAATCACCCGCTGTCGCGCAACCTCGATCACAACTGGCAACTGGCGCTGCAGCGCACCTCCGCTGAGCGCCGCGTGGGCGTGGCGTGGAAAGCACAGCTGCGCCAAGCGCGCCTGGAGCTGAACGCGACCAGTGAGGAAGGCGTCAGCGTCAGCGTTGCCCTGGATGGCCCGTTTGGCGAGGCCAACAAGCCGCAGCAGGCACTAGAGCAATTGCATGACCTGCTCGGCCAGCTGGGTACCACCCAGTACCACGCCACTGCCATCGAGCTGGATGCGCCGCAGGCGTTCTTCATCCCCAACTCGCAGCTCAAGGCCCTGCGCCGCGAGGCGATCGAGGCGCTAACCGCAGCACGGGTCAAGGCTCACCCTCGTGGCGGGCGTAAAGCCGAGACCACTCCGCCGCCGGTGTATCCGGAGTCGCACTTGTCGTTCTTGGCCAACGTCTACAACCAGAAGGCCCGCGACTTCTACCATCGCCATGGCGTGCAATTGATCGACGCGGCGTACGAGGCCCACGAGGAACACGGCGAAGTTCCGGTGATGATCACCAAGCACTGCCTGCGCTTCTCCTTCAACTTGTGCCCCAAGCAGGCCAAGGGCGTGACTGGCGTGCGTACCAAGGTGGCACCGATGCAGCTGATTCAGGGCGATGAAGTGCTGACCCTGAAGTTCGACTGCAAGCCCTGCGAGATGCATGTGGTAGGCAAGATGAAGTCGCACATCATCGATCTGCCGACCCCAGGCAGTGGTGTGGCGCAGGTGGTTGGGCATATCAGCCCGGAAGACCTGCTCAAGACCATCGTGCGCGCGCCGCACTGATTGCTGCGCTGTCAGCGCGGACCTCATCGCGAGGCGAGCCCCCGCACCACCAAGCACAACCCAAGCCTGCACAAGCAGCCGCACAGGCCCCTGGACACATCGTCCAGGGGCCTGTGCGGCTGCATTGAGCCCATTTTGTCTCATTTGATATTTGCTATGTGACCGGACGCGGAATTTTGGTACGACGGTACACCAAATACCACTGTAAATGATAATTGCTACCAGATATGATCCGAGCCTTCTCCCACCCCCAAGGATCGTATCGTCCATGCGTCGTGCGTTCGTTTCACTCTGCCTTCTCAACGCAGTCTCCCCAGCGGTCCTGGCAGAATCGTCAGCCGCCCAGCCGGTTGAGCTGCAAGCGGTCAATATCGATGCGGCCAGCGAGCGCGAACGTGCCGATGGACCAGTGGTTGGCTACCGGGCCACGCGCTCGGCGAGTGCGACGCGCACCGACACCGCGCTGCATGAGACGCCGCAGTCGATCAGCGTGGTGCCCCGCGATGTCCTTGAAGACACCGCAGCCACCCGCTTGCAGGATGCCCTGGATTACGCCGGCGGCGTCGGCCGGGCGAACAATTTCGGCGGCCAGGGCCTGACCACCGTGACCGTGCGCGGTTTCACCACCGGTGAGTACTACCGCAACGGCTTCCCGATCAACCGTGGCTACCCGAACGCGCCCGATGCCAATACCGTCGAACGGCTGGAGGTGATCCGTGGTCCGGCCACCAGCCTGTACGGCCGTGGCGACCCTGGCGGCACCTTCAACGTGGTCAGCAAGCAACCATTGGCCGAACCCAGGGTGACCCTGGGCAGCCAGGTCGATGACCATGGCATGCAGCGCGCCACCCTCGATGCCAGCGGGCCACTGAGCGAGGACGGCCGCCTGGCCTACCGGCTCAACATGCTTGGCGAGGGCGGTGAAAGTTTTCGTGATGATGTCGACAGCGAGCGCTATGACGTCGCACCGGTGCTGAGCTGGCAGGTCAGCGATAGCACCAAGATCGTCTTCGAGGGCGATTTCATGCGCAACAACCACCCGCTCGACCGCGGGCTGACCCGCTATCCGACCCAGCGCGGCAGCGCCTCGCGTGATACCAACATCTGGGAGACAGGCAGCGACAACCTGCTGCACAACGACAACAACATGGCCCAGCTGCGCTTCGAGCATCTGCTCAACGACAACTGGACCCTGGCCGGCGGCATGCAGTGGCTGGACGGCACCCTCGAAGGCAATGCCGTCGAAGCCAATGCCTTGCAGGCCGACGGGCGCACCCTGGGGCGCAACTTCAACTACCGCAAACTGCAATGGAGTGACCGCGACTACCAGCTCAACCTCACCGGCCATTTCGACACCGCAGGTTTTGCCCACACCCTGCTGACTGGCATCGAGTACGAGGATTACCACTACCAGTCGATCATCCAACGCTCGGCCGCAGGTGCCGGTGCCTACCCGATCGACCTGTTCGACCCGGTATTGGGCCAGCCCCGCCCGGCACTGAGCCGCACCACCACCCATGATCAGGAACACCTCAAGACCTGGGCGGCGTTCATCCAGGACCAAGTAGCGCTAACCGAGCGCCTGAAGCTGTTGGCCGGGGTGCGTCTGGAGCGTTTCGAGCACGACTACGACAACTACCTGCCCAACACCCAGGGCTGGCAAGCGGCAGACAACGCAGTGACGCCGCGTTTTGGCGTGATCTATGACCTGACCGACAGCCTTGCCGTGTACGCCAACACCGCACGCTCGTTCAAGCCCAACAGCGGTGCCAGCCGCCAGGGTAATGGTTTCGACCCGGAGAAAGGCAAGTCGTATGAGTTGGGCGTCAAGTGGCAGGCCCTGGACCAACAACTGAGCATCGATGCGGCGGTGTACCACATCGTCAAACAGAACGTGCTGGCCAACGACCCGCAGGACGATGCCTACAAGATTGCCGCAGGCGAAGTGCGCAGCCGTGGCCTGGACATCAATGTCGCCGGCAACCTCACCCCTGAGTGGCGGGTGATTGGCGGTTATGCCTATGTCGATGCCGAGGTCACCAAGGACACCAGCCTGTCCACCGGCACCCGCCTGGCCAACATTCCGCGCAACAGCTTCAGCCTGCTCAATACCTATGAGTTCCAGGATGGTCTGGCCAAAGGCCTGGGCTTGGGCGTGGGGGTCAAATACGTCGATGATCGCGCCGGCCAGACCCAGGCGCAGACTTACACCATGGAGCAGTACAGCGTGGTCGACCTGTTGAGCTTCTACCAGCTCAATGAGCATGTGCGGCTGAACCTGGATGTGAAGAACCTGTTCAACAAGGGCTATGACGAAGGCGCGTTCAACACCTACGTCTACCCGGGTGCGCCGCGCACGGTGCAGGCGGGGATTGCCTATACCTTTTGAAAGTGGGGCCGCAAAGCGGCCCTTCGCGGGAGCAGGCCCTCAAGTTCGCCCTGTTTCAACACAACCAAACACCCGCCGCACCAGGCTGGCCAGGGCCTGCTCGCCCATGAACGCCTGGTCAAGGCACTGCTCGGCACAGCGCAAATGCGCCAACAAACGTTCGCGGGTCGCGGTCTCGCCGCACACGGCGACCAGGGTCGATTTACCCGCATCCTTGCCCTGATCCTTGCCTGTGCCAGGGTCGTGATCGCGCAGGTCGTCATACAGCTGAAACGCCTGCCCCAGCTCACCAGCAAAATGCAGCAAGGCCTCACGCACCGCTTGCGGTGAGTCAGCGATCTCACACGCCATCTGCATGATCGCCGCAAACAGCACCCCGGTCTTCAGCCGGTTGGTCTCGGCGATCTGCTGCGCGCTACGTGGCTGGCTGCCTTCGCGCAGGTCCTGCAACTGGCCTTTGACCAAGCCTTGCGCACCAATCGCTTCGGCGAGGATCGACACCAGGCGAGTACGCGTCGCCGCCGGCAGGGTTTCGATCCCTGCGACCAGGCCGAACGCGCGCGAGAGCAAGGCGATGGCGGCAAGGATCGCCACGTCTTCGCCAAAAGCCAGGTGCAGCGTAGGCCGACCTCGTCTGAGCGCCGCGTCGTCCATGCACGGCAGGTCATCCAGTACCAACGATGCGGCATGCACCATTTCCACCGCACAGCCCAGTTCCAACGCCGCGTGTGGGCATGCCCCCAGGCCCTCGGCGCTGAGCAGGAGCATCAGCGGTCGCAAGCGCTTGCCCGGGGCCAAGGTGCTTTCGCGCATGGCGGCAGCCAGCAGGTCACGTTCCTGGCCTGCCGGCAGCAGCTCATCCAGCCGGGCCTGCAGCGCACGCTGCAAGGCGGCGATATGCTCAGTGAGGCCGGTATCGGCGGCCGGGAGCGGTGGTGCGATGGTCGTCATCCTTGCCTCTTCTGCTCAGCGCGGCACCAGGGCCGCAGGTGAAATGGAACGACTGCCAGCAGTCGTGGCCTGACGCTATAGCGTTTTTTGAGCTTAGCTGTACAAAGCGACTAACGTTGTACAACTTAACGTTAAGCAATGACCCCGCTTGCCCTTCAATGATTCCCAGGCACCGGAGCCGGCATGAAGAAAAGCTTCCTCAGTCAACGCAAGGACGACCACCTGGACATCGTGCTGGCGCCTGACCCAGCGCAGTTACGCCAGGATCCAGGCTTCTCGGCGATCCGCTTCGAGCACTGCGCCCTGCCTGAACTGGCCCTGGACGAAATCGACCTGAGCAGCTCGCTGCTGGGCATCGCCCTGCGCGCGCCATTGCTGATCAGCTCGATGACCGGCGGTGCCGAGCGCGCCCGCTTCATCAATCAGCATCTGGCCGAGGCCGCGCAAGCACTGGGCATCGCCATGGGCGTCGGCTCGCAAAGGGTCAGTTTGCGTACCGGGCATGACCAAGGGCTGACCGGCGAGCTGCGCCGCTTGGCGCCGGATATCCCGTTGCTGGCCAACCTGGGCGCCGCCCAGTTGAGTGAGGCAGATGGCCTGGACCTGGCGCGCCGGGCCGTCGACAGCCTGCAAGCGGACGCGCTGATCATCCACCTCAATCCGTTACAGGAGGCGGTGCAGCCAGAGGGTGATCGCGACTGGCGCGGGGTGCTGGCACGGATCGCGGCGCTGACTGGCGAGTTGCCGGTGCCGGTGATCGTCAAGGAGGTCGGCGCCGGAATCTCGCCGACGGTGGCCCGCGCGCTGGTCGAAGCCGGCGTGCGCATGATCGATGTGGCCGGCGCCGGCGGCACCAGTTGGGCTGCGGTCGAGGCGCGCCGGGCGCAAACCGACGCCGATCGCGCCGTGGCGATGGCCTTCGCCGATTGGGGCATTCCCACGGCGCAGTGCCTGTTGGCTGTACGCCGAGCCTTGCCAAATGTGCCGCTGATCGCCTCTGGGGGCATTCGTGATGGCATCGATGCGGCCAAGGCGATACGCCTGGGCGCCGACCTGGTCGGTCAGGCCGCCGGGGTGTTGATGGCTGCCACCCAGTCCAGCGACGCGGTGGTGGAGCATTTCGATATTGTCCTGCGCCAGTTGCGCATTGCCTGTTTCTGTACCGGATCGCGCAATCTGCTCGAGCTGCGTCGGGCGCGGCTGCTGGGCAACCAGCTGGACCTGCCATGAGCCATTTCGCGGTGGTAGCGCCGCCCTACCCTAGCCATTTCAAAGCGCTGCAAGCGCTGGCCGGGACGTTGCTGCAGCGCGGCCACCAGGTGACGTTTTTTCATCAGTGCGACAGCCAGCGCTGGCTCGACGATGCGCGCATCGCCTTTTGCCCGGTAGGCCTGGACCAGCGGCCTGCCGGTAGCCTCGATCAGGCGCTCCAGCTGGCCGCCAACCCCAGCAACCCCTGGCGTCTTCGCCGGCTGATCCGCCAGTTGGCAGAAACCAGCGCCCTGCTCTGCGCGCAGCTACCGGCGGCGCTGCAGCAGCAGCGCATTGACGCGGTGCTCAGTGACCAGATGGAGCCGGCCGGCGCCTTGGTCGCCGAGGCGCTGCACTTGCCCATGGTATCGATTGCCTGCGCCTTGCCCATCAATCGTGAAGAGGGGGTGCCATTGCCGGTCATGCCGTTCAAGTACGCCCACGACCCACGCAGCCAACGGCTGTATCAGGGCAGCACCGATGTGCATGACTGGCTGATGCGGCCATTGACCCAAGTGCTGGAAACTGCTGCACAGCGCCTCGGCCTGCCCCCGCGCGGGGGCCTGCAAGATTACCTCTCGCCCTTGGCGCAGATCAGCCAGACCCTGGCAGGCTTCGACTTTCCGCGCCAAGCCTTGCCCGGGCATTTTCATGCCGTCGGCCCATTGCGCAACAGCGAACCACAGGCGCCTGGCGCTTGGCCGCTCGATCCGCGCAAACCCGTGGTGTTTGCCAGCTTGGGCACCTTGCAAGGCCACCGCTTCGGCCTGTTCGCGCGCATTGCCCGAGCCTGTCGCCTACTCGATGTGCAACTGCTGATCGCCCATTGTGGCGGGCTCGATGTACCGCAACAGGCGCGCCTGCTGCAAATGGGCGCGGCGGTGGTCACTGATTTTGCCCCACAGCAGTGGGCGGTGCGCCGCGCCGACGTGGTGATCAGTCATGGCGGGCTGAACACCGTGATGGATGCGCTGGGCGCGGGGACGCCGCTGCTGGTATTACCGATTGCCTTCGATCAACCTGGGGTGGCGGCGCGCGTGGTGTATCACCACTTGGGCCTGGCGCTGTCACGGCGGGCCGGGGTCAGCGCGATTGCCGCAGCCTTGGCGCATCTGCTGGAGCAGCCGATGCTCGGCCTGGCGCCGCTGCAAGCCGAGCTGGCCCAGGCCGGCGGCGTTGGCTTGGCTGCCGATATCATCGAGACGGCCGTGCGTACCGGGCAGCCTGTGCTGGCGCAGGCACTTTTATGAGCCATGACCTGATCCTGGCTGGCGGCGGCCTGGCCAATGGCCTGATTGCCTGGCGCCTGCGTCAGATGCGACCCGAGCTGGATGTCGTGTGTCTGGAACAGCAAGACAGCCTTGGCGGCAACCATACCTGGTCGTTTCACCAGCACGACCTCGACCACCAGCAACAGCAGTGGTTGCAGCCGCTCGTGGTCAAGCGCTGGCCGGCCTATCACGTGCACTTTCCACAGCTGTCCCGCAGGCTGCAAAGCGGCTATGCGAGCATCACCAGCGAACGCTTTGCCCAGATCATCACGCCAGTGCTCGGGCCGGCCCTGCGTACCGGCTGCCAGATCCAGGCGCTGGGGCCCAGCCATGTGCGCCTGGACACTGGCGAGCAGTTGCAGGCGCGGATTGTCATCGACGGTCGCGGCGCGCAGCCCAGCAGCCAACGAATCCTGGCCCGGCAGGCGTTTCTCGGCCAGGTGCTGCGCCTACGCCAGCCACATGGCCTGCTGGCACCGATAGTGATGGATGCGCGCGTGGCCCAGGGCGCCGGCTATCGATTCGTCTATGTCCTGCCGTTCACTGCCGACACCCTGTTGGTTGAAGACACTCACTACGTCGAGCGTGACCCGCCCGCGCCCGAGCTGCTACGGGCCAACATTGCCGATTACCTGCAGGCACACGGCTGGGCAGTAGCGCAAGTGCTGCGTGAAGAACAGGGCGTGTTGCCGATTACCCTGGCCGGCGACTTCCCCCGCTGGTGGGCCGAACAAGGCGATCAACCGCTGTCGGGCCTGCGTGCCGGGTTGTTTCATTGCACCACCGGTTATTCGCTGCCCGAAGCGGTGCGCCTGGCCGACTGGTTAGCGACCCAACCGCTCGATGATGCCGCCCAGCTGTCGCACAACCTCAAGCACTACCTGAGTGATCGCTGGCATGACCAAGGCTTCTACCGCCTGCTCAATCGCATGCTGTTCCTGGCCGGTCGGCCAGAACGGCGCTGGCAGGTGCTGCAGCGTTTCTATCAGCTTCCAGAGGCGCTGATCGCCCGTTTCTATGCTGGACAAAGCACCTGGCGCGACCGCCTGCGGCTGCTCTCGGGCAAGCCGCCGGTGCCTGTCGGGCAAGCCCTGCGCGCGGCACTGCGCCACTCCCCCCGGCACTACGAGGAGCCACAATGAGCCAAGCGAAAACAGCACTGGTTATCGGCGCAGGCCTGGGCGGCCTGGCCCTGGCCATTCGCCTGCAAGCCGCCGGGGTTAATACGACGCTGCTGGAAAAGCGTGACCAACCCGGTGGCCGCGCCTACGTCTACCGCGACCAGGGTTTCACTTTCGATGCCGGGCCCACGGTGATCACCGACCCCACGGCGATCCAGGCGCTGTTCACCCTGGCCGGCAAGCCGATGGCCGATTATGTCGAGCTACTGCCAGTCAGCCCGTTCTATCGGCTGTGCTGGGAGGATGGCACCTACTTTGACTATGGCAACGACCAGGATGAACTGGAGCGCCAGATCCATGCCTTGGATGCCGCTGACGTGGCTGGCTACCGGCGCTTTCTGGCCTACTCCAAGGCGGTGCTCGATGAGGGCTATGTCAAGCTCGGGGCGGTGCCGTTCCTGTCATTTCGCGACATGCTTCAGGCCGGCCCACAGCTGGCGCGGTTGCAGGCTTGGCGCAGCGTCTATGCCATGGTGGCACGCTTCGTGGGTAACGACAGGCTGCGTCAAGCCTTGTCATTCCATGCCCTGCTGGTGGGCGGCAACCCGTTCGCTACCTCTTCGATCTACAGCCTGATCCATGCCCTGGAGCGGCAGTGGGGGGTATGGTTTGCACGCGGTGGCACCGGCGCCCTGGTGCAGGGGCTGGTGAAACTGTTCCAAGACCTGGGCGGAACCTTGGAGTTGAATGCCGACGTCGCCGCTTTCGACGTCCAGGCTGGCCGCCTGAGCGGTGCCCGCAGCCACGATGGCCGGTACTGGCAGGCTGATGCCGTGGCCTCCAATGCCGATGTGGTGCACACCTACGCCGAACTGCTCGGCGCGCATCCGCGTGGTCAGCAGGAGGGCCGACGGCTCAAGGGCAAACGCTTTAGCAACTCGCTGTTTGTCGTGCACTTTGGCCTGAACTGTCCGCAGCCACAACTGCGCCATCACACCGTGTGCTTCGGGCCGCGCTATCAGGCGCTGATCGATGAAATTTTCAGCGGGCCGGGGCTGGCCGAGGACTTTTCGCTCTACCTGCATAGCCCCTGCGCCACCGACCCCAGCCTGGCGCCGCCGGGTTGCTCCAGTCACTATGTGCTGGCACCGGTGCCACACCTGGACAACGCGCCGGTCGACTGGGAGCGGGAGGGCCCGCGCTACCGTGATCGGATCCTGGCCTATCTGCAGCGCTACTACATGCCGGGGCTGCGCGAGTCACTGGTGACCTGCCGCACCTTCAGCCCGCTGGATTTTCGTGACCAGCTCAATGCGCACGTGGGCTCGGCGTTTTCCCTGGAGCCGATCCTCACCCAGAGTGCCTGGTTCCGCCCGCATAATCGCGATGCGCAGTTGAGCAACTTGTATCTGGTGGGTGCCGGCACCCACCCTGGCGCGGGCGTGCCTGGGGTGATTGCCTCGGCCAAGGCCACCGCTGGGCTGATGCTGGAGGATCTGCACCGATGAGCCACGACCCCTTACTCGCCCACGCCGAACGCAGTATCGCCGTCGGCTCAAAGAGTTTCGCCGCCGCCGCGCGCTTGTTCGACGCCAACACCCGCCGCAGTGCGATGCTGCTATACGCCTGGTGTCGGCACTGCGACGATGTCATCGACGGCCAACAGGCCGGCCACGAGGCCAGCGTGCAAGCTCCAGCGCTGGCCCTGCAATGCCTGCTGGAGCTGCAAGTGCAGACCGACGCCGCCTGTCGCGGTGCCCCGATCGAGCAGCCGGCATTCGCCGCCTTGCGTGAAGTTGCCAGGCAACATGGCATCCCGCGCCAGGAGGCATTCGACCTGCTGGCCGGCTTCGCCCAGGACGTTGCCGGCGAGCATTACCGCAGCCTGGACGAGACATTGGGCTACTGCTACCACGTAGCCGGGGTGGTGGGCCTGATGATGGCGCGGGTGATGGGCGTGCGTGACCCGGCAGTGCTAGACCGCGCCTGCGACCTGGGCCTGGCCATGCAGTTGACCAACATCGCCCGCGACATTGTCGCCGATGCCCAGGTCGGGCGCTGCTACCTGCCTGAGCAATGGCTGGAGGAGCTCGCCATCCCCCGTGACAGGCTGACCGATAAGCGCTATCGCCGCAGGTTGGCGCAACTGGCGCAACGCCTGGTCGATCACGCCGAGCCTTACTACCTCAGTGCCCAAGCCGGGTTACCGGCGCTGCCCTGGCGCTCGGCGTGGGCGGTGGCGACGGCGGCGCTGGTGTATCGGCAGATCGGGCTAAAGGTGCGCAAGGCAGGCGCCGATGCCTGGGATGGCCGGCTGTCGACTTCGAAATGGGAGAAACTGTGCGCTGTCGCTGGCGGCCTGTGGCGCGCCCTCAGTTGCCGCCTGCGTCGTTACCCAGTACGCGACCCTGGGCTGTGGGCGCGGCCTCACTCGACGCCCGCAGCGGCCCGCCATGACGCGCCCGCAACTGTGCCCGCAGACGGTCGATAGGCGGCGCGTAGAGAAAACCAAACGATACGCAGCCTTGCCTGCCCTGCACCGCATGGTGCATCAGGTGCGCCTGGTACAAGCGCTTGAGGTAGCCCCGGCGTGGCACCAGGCGCAGCGGCCAGCGGTGATGCACCAGGCCATCGTGGGCGATGAAGTACAAGGCGCCATAGGCCGTCATGCCAGCGCCGATCCATTGCAGCGGATACCAGCCGAGGTTGCCCAGGGCGATCAGCACGATGGCCAGGCTGGCGAACACCAGCGCGTACAGATCGTTCTTTTCGAACCAGCCTTGGCGTGGCTCATGGTGCGAGCGATGCCAGGCCCAACCGAAGCCATGCATGATGTACTTGTGGGCGAGGTAGGCCACCGCTTCCATGGCGGTGAGGGTCAGCAGGAAGATCAGCAGGCTGGTGAACATGGCGGGTACTTCCATAAAAGTCGTTTGCACAGTCTGGCTGCTTTCTATGGAGTCTGCAGGTGATGTCTTGTTCCTTTGCTGTATCAGTTCGGGCCTCATCGCGGGGCAAGCCCGCTCCCACGTGAGCAAAGCCGAACACCGACTGGCGTGGGAGCGGGCTTGCCCCGCGATGAGGCCGGCAAGGCCACCTCACTGTTGCTGGTACTGGCTCAGGTACTTGTCCACCGTCGCTTTGTCACCACTGCCTTCGACCTGCCACAGGCGCCGCTCGATACCCTGGGCCAGCAAATGCCCCACCGCCGCCTCGATCGCCGAGAGCACACACAGTTGGGCCGGCTCGTTGGTGGTGTAACCGACCTCGGCTTCGAGCAGCTTCTTGAACTCGATGAACTTGAACACCCCGGCGCTGCGGCCGACCGAGTAGATGGTCTTGCTGGTCATGACGTTGGCCAGTACCTGGCCGGTGCGCACGTCGACCGCGCGCAGGTTGACCGTGACCTGGTCGACCCGGTACTCACGGGAGATGTCGATGCCCAGGTAACGCGCCCCCTCGCCGCCGCTGCGCACGTTGGTGTCGTAGGCGATGATGCCGCCTTCGAGCATCAGGTTGGCGGCCTGCAGCGGTGGCAGTTCGCTCTGGATGTTGGGCGCAACGTCTGGCTTTTTCTGCGAGGCGCGGATGATCTTGCGCTCGGTCAACAGGTTTTGCAGGCCTTCGCGCTCCAGCACCACGAACCAGCCACTGGCGCTCAGGGCGTCCATCAGCATGCTGGCCGCGCCCTGGGTGACGCTGGTGGAGAAAGAGCTGGCCGGGGTCGGTTTGTATTGCCCGGTCTGGTCGCGAAAGCCATAGACCACCGCCATCAGCCGGCCCTTGGGCCGGGGCATGTTGATCAGGTCGTAGTAGGTCGAGGCGCGCGGGGTCAGGGTGGGCGAATCGGTGTCCTGTTCGGCGGGCATCGGTTCGCGCAGGCCGCAGCCTTGCAAGGTGGCGAGGATCAGCAGTGTGCTCAGCAGACGTTTCATGGTCGTTCTCCCCTAAATGCTAGTCCCGTCCCTCTCAGGGGTTCAGGCCGCTGACCTCAATGATCGAAACTTCACCGGTCGCCCGATCGGTGACCTTGATGCTCAAGGCCCCGGAATCGTCGATGACGTCGATGAGGAAGGTGTCGGTGGACATACTGCCGGTGTTGCCGTTGCTGATGTTGTCGAGCAACTGCGAGAGCATCCGCGACTCCAGTTGGTTGGTGAACCGCTCCAGGGCCGAGGTGCCGGCGAACGAGGTGCGATCCTTGAGGTCCGGGTCGTCATAGTCGTTCTGCGCCTGGGCGTTGTTGAGCAGCCAGGTGCCATTCAACGGGTTGCCACCGAACGCTGGGTTGACCGGGGTGTAGACCAGCTCGGTGGCCTGCGCCTGGCTGGCCAGGACACCTGCCAGCAGGCTGGCGGCGAGGCCACGTAGAAGCTGCTGTGGAATGTGCTTGCTCATAGCTCGTCCCTCTCCAGATCGGTGGTGTCCTGCAGCAGGCGTTGCAACTTGCGTTGGATGATCTGCTGCTTGACCAGGTCGGCGGCCGCGACGGCCTCGTCGGTAAGTTGGGTGGTGTTCGGGGGCAGGAAGCGCCGGTACAGCACGTCGCTTTCAAACTCCACGGTCACCAGGCTGCCCCAGCGGGCGTCCGGGCGTTCGCGCACCACCAGGTTGAAGTCCAGGCGGCTGGTGGCGCGCAGGCGCTCGGTGAAGGCGTTGTAGAAGTCGTGGCCGATGTGCGAGATGGTGTTGTCGACGATAAAGCCCATCATCTCGTCCTCGGGGCCGGCATTGGCCGCGCCGTGGTTGAGCAGCAGGCACAAGGCCAGGACGAACGTTCTGCGGTTCATGGCGCATCTCCCTGGGCGCTGGGCCGACGCTCGCCGTTGCCACCTTCGGCAAAGGCCTGCTCGGCAACGAACTGCCAATCGCTGTAGTGTTCAAGGCCCTCGAAGGCCGACCATTGGGCATCGAAGCCGCTGCGTTTGAGCGGGGCGGCATCGGCGCGGCTGTGCACACCGGTGATGCGCCCGTCGATCGAGCGCAGCAGGCCCCATTCCTCGCCGACGGCAATCGGGTCGGGATACAACCTGCGGATATGCCGCTTGGCCGTGGGGAAGCGGTTGTCTTCGAGCAAGTCGTTGAGATCTTGCGGGTACTGGGCCAGGCCCGGGGATGCGCGGTAGTAGCTGCGCAGGGCCTGGGCGTACTGGCCGCCAACCCAGAGCAATTGCCGCTCACGCTCACGCAGGGCGCTGGTCGACCACAGGGTGCCGGTAGCGGCCAGGGCCATGCTGCTGATGGCGATCAGCAGCAGCACGCCCAGGTAGGTGAAGCCGGCGCAGGCCTTACCACTCTGCATAGAGGCTGCCATCACGCGCCCTCCCGGTTGCACCGCTCTTGATGTCCGCCACGCCGCCGGGCACGCCCTCTGGTGGTGGCACCAACTGCCAGGCATCGCTGCGCTCGGTGATCGGATCGACTGGGGTGTTGCGCAGGTAGCGCTGCTCGACCAGTTGCTCGAGCGATTCGGGGTAGCGGCCGGTGTCGCCGTAGTAGTGGTCGAGCGATTCGCGCAACACCGCCAGGCTCTGGCGCAAGGTGGCCTCGCGCGAGGCATCCAGGCTGTTGAAGTAGCGCGGCATGGCGATGGTCATCAGGGTGGCGATGATCGCCATCACTACCAGCAACTCGATCAGGGTGAAGCCTTGGCTGCGTTTCATGGCCGTCACCATTGCCCGTAGGGGATGCTGTTGAGGCCCTTGCCGCGGGCCTTGGAATACACGTCGAAGACGTCTTCGCCATCGCGTGGGTTGTCGGCGCTGCTGTCGTAGGCGCGCAGGCCCCAGCCACCCTGGTCGTCGTCCTTGACCGCCAACAGCGGGTCATGTGGGATGCGCCGCAGGAAATAGAACTTGGCGCCCTTGCCGCTGCGCACATCGCGCACGCCATCGACCAGCACTTGCAGGTTGGGCGGATAGCCGCTGGCATTGAGGCGCTTTTCGATGTAACCGGCGTCGAACGCACGCTTGTAGGCATCGATGGCATCGCGAATCTGGTACAGCGCTTCGCGCAGCTGCTGCTCCTTGCCGCGCCGTACCACGGTCTCGGTCAGTGGTGCGGCCATGGCGGCGAGCATGCCGAGCAGGGCCAGGGTCAGCACCACCTCGATCAGGCTGAAGCCGCGGGCTTGGCGTTTCATGGCTGGACAGCCCGGTTGGCCGGGACCACGGCCATCTGGCCATTGACCAAGGGCGCCTCGGCGGGCGCATCGCCCGGTGCATCGCTAGGCAAGGCGCTGGCCGGTAGCGGCTGGGCCAATTGCCGCACTTGCAGGCTCGACTCGGTGCCGGTGGCGAACTCCATGTCCGAGGGGCTCTGGTACGGCAGGTTACGCACGATCCGTGGGGTGATCGCCAAGACCAGCTCGGACTTGGTCATGTCGTCCTTGTTGCTGCCAAACAGCCGGCCCAGGCCGGGGATATCGCCAAGCCCGGGGATCTTGTTGCCGCTGGCGTTGTGGTCGTTACGCACCAGGCCGGCCAGTACCTGGGTTTCGCCGTCGTGCAGGCGCAGGCTGGTCTGCGCGTTGCGGGTGTCGACCTGGACCGGAATGGTGCCTTGGCGGGTGGCCTCAAGCGGCGTGGCATTGCTCACTTCCAGCGCCACTTTGATTGCCACTTCGTTGTTCAGGTGCACGGTGGGCTGCACTTCGAGCTTCAAGCCGACGTCCAGGTAGGTGATGCTCTCGGTGATCACTGGGCCTTGGGTCGACGGCACCGAAGTGGCGCTGATGATCGGCACCCGCTGGCCAATGTGAATGCGCGCCTGCTCACGGTTACTGACGCGAATCACAGGGCTGGCCAGGGTGTTGATGTCTTTGTCCTGGGCGTTGATCTTGGCTTGCGGCGCCGGGGCGATGCTGATGCGGCTGGAGTTGATCCCGCGCAGCTGGTCGAGCACGCTAACCGATTTGCCTTCACTGGTGAGCAGTCCGAAGGTGTTCGGCCATTGCAGGCCCAAGTCGAGGATCCGCGAGCGGGCCACTTCCATCACTTCGACTTCCAGCACCACTTCAGGGTTGGACTGATCCTGCGATTGCAGCAGTTTCTCGGCCATGCGCACGGCGTCGGGCGTGTCGCGCATGGTCAGGGTATTGAGGCGCTCGTCAACGAACACGTCGCGCGTCTTGAGCATGGTCTTGACCATGTTCATCGCGGTGTTGGCATCGATGCTGGTCAGGTAGAAGGTGCGCATGACCAGTTCCTGGTAGTCCTTGGTCTTTTGCGGCGAGTCGGGGTAGATCAGCAGGGTGTTGTCGTTGACGATCTTCTGGTGCAGCTGGTTCTGCTCCAGCAGCAGGGCCACGGCGTCCTCGATGCGCACATCGCGCACGAAGATAGTGGCTTTCATTTCCGGACGCAGGTCTTTGTCGAAGATGAAGTTGATCCCGGCGACCTGGGCCAGGACCTCGAAGATGGTCTTCAGGTTAGCGTCACGAAACTCCAGGGTCACCGGCCGTTCCAGCTTGCTGCGCAGTTGCGGGAACGGCTGCGCAGTGCGCGCCTGGACGTTCTCGATGTCGCTGCGCAGCATGATGCCCTTCTGGTTTTGCGGATCCAGGCGCAGCACGTCACGCACGATACGCTCGGCGCCGAACAGGTCGCCCTGGCGCAGCGAGGCCTGGCCCAGGGCGATGCGGTCTTCGAGGGTGCGCATCAGCTCGATCTGGCGAATGCCTTCCTGGGCGCGGCGGTTGTTCGGCTCGAAGGTCAGCACCCGGCCGTAGCCCATGCGGGCGCCGGCAAAGTCATGGCGGCTGCGGTCACTGTCGGCCTGGGTCAGCAAGGCCTCGACCGCCGCCTGGCGGCCATGGGCCAGGGCGATGTTCAGCTCGGTGTCGCGCGGGTCTTCGCGCAGGGCATCTTCCAGGCGAGCGATGCCGGCCTCGTACTGGCCCTCCTTGAACAGCGCATCGCTGTCTTTGCGCACCGCGCTGGAGCCGCACCCGGCCATCGCCACGCACAGCGCCAGGAGCAGGAATGGAGCAGGCTTGCACAACTTCGAAGGCTTCATGGTGCGCTCCCGACAGACAGGGTCTGTGGCTGGTGCAGTGGCAGGTAGACCAGGCTCAGCTCGGTGGCCGAGACGTGATCGAGGCGGTAGGTGTCGTCAATCACGTCGCCTTGGCGCACGACGTAGAGCTTTTCGCCGCTCTGCAGAAAGATCTGCAAGTCGTCGCGATCGCCGATGCGACCGATGAACTGGAACGGCAGCATGGGCGCCATGGGGGCGGCGGCAGCGACCGGGGTGGGCAGCGCCGGTTGCTCGGTGACCGTGGCCAGGGTTTGCGCTGCGCTCCAGCGCTGTACCGGGAACAGATCGCGTGATGGCTTGCCCGCGGCCTTATCGCCGGGCACGCTCGCCGTCACGCGCCGGTCCGTTGCCCGCTCGGCAACGGGGGCGCGGGCTTGCCCGGCCAGGGTTTCAACGCTGTCTTGGGTCTGGCCAAACCAGCGCCCAGGCGCCCAGGCCAATGCCGCGCTCAGGCCAAGAAAGCCAATCCATATCGCCGTGCGCTTGCTGTTCATGACGACCTCGACAGGTAAAGGGTCATGCGCAGGCGACCATTGAGTTCGCTGTCACCGATGCGCTTGCGCTGCAGCTCCAGGTCTTCGAGCACCAGGGTCGGCAGTTGCCCGAGCAGGGCCTGGAGGAAGCCGCGAATCTGTGGGTAGCTGCCGCGCACCGGCAGGACGATCTGGTAGCGCGCCAGCTGCGTCTTGGGGTCGACGCCCAGGGCGTATTCACCGCGCGCCAGGCTGATGCGCTCGGCACTGGCCAGGCGGTACAGGCGCTCGATCAGCTCGCTGGCCTGCGGTTGGCCTGGCAGTTGCTGGCGCAGGGTGTCCAGCGCCTGCTGTTCAGGCTTGACGGCAATTTTCAGCTCGCCGCGCTGCAAACGCTGGACCTGCACGCTGGCGTCGGCTTCGTTGGCGCGCAGTTCGCGCACCGCTTGCCACTGCGGCAGTACGCTGGCCACGCCGAACACCAGGGCAACGCCACTGACCAGCAGCGCGCCGAGGCCAGCGCGACCGAGGCGGCGCGCCTGTTCATGCAGGATCAGGCTAGGGACGCGCATGGCCGATCTCCCAGGTGGCGGTAAGGTTGAAGCGCACCGGGTGCTCAGGCTGGCCGGCGACCACTTCGTGGTTGAGCAGCGACACATCGCGCAGCTCGGCGCTGCGTTCCAGGCGCTGGTGGTACTGCAGCATCGCTTCCAGGTCGCGCGCTTCGGCGGCGATGCGCACCTGGCCCTTGCGCGCGTCCGGGGTGATGGTCAGGAGCGCGACGTCTTCCTGCGGCATCGCTTCGAGCATCGCGAACAGTTGCTCCCACGGCCGTTGCAGCTGCTGCGAGACGTTGCGCATCTGCGCCAGTTGCTCGGCCTGTTCGCGGCTGGCGGCGCTGCTCAGCGGCGCGGCGGTAGCGGGTCGGCGGCCAAGCTTGAGCTCAAGGTTGTGCACCCGCGCCTCCAGGTCGACTTGCTCGCTCTGCAACTGCTGCTGCACCAGCAACAGCAGCGCCAGCACTGCGCTGCCCAAGGCCAGCAGCGACCAGGCCAACGCGCTGCTGCGCCTGGGTTGGAATTCCAGATCGAGGCGGCGCATCTCAGGCCACCGCCCGCCACATGGCGCACAGCGGGTCGCTGTCGCCTGCGCTCTGGCACAGCTGCACGGCGGCCAGCTGGGGTACATCGCTGCGCCCTGGGGCATGCAGGTAGATGCGTGGCAGATGCTCGCCGTACAGCTCGCAGGTGCGTTCGATCAGCGCTTGCAGGGCCTGGTCAGTGTCGGCGCAACCCTGGGCCAGGACTTGCTGCCAGGCGCCGCCAGCGGCCAGCAACAGCACACTGCGCCGGGGTTCGGCGAGGACGAACAGGAAGTCGCCCTGCTCCAGCTGGGCGCTGCAATGGTTGTAGGCGGCCATCAGGTAGGGTTGAACCGAGCGCAGGCCCAGCCGGCGCTCCTTGGCCAAGGCTTGCAGCCCTTGCATCAGTGCTTGCGGCAGCGCCGTGGCGATCCGCGCAGCGCCGGCAGCTTCGGGCGAGAGGACGATGCGCCAGTCATCCAGCGACTGCCCGTAGAGGTTCTCGAAGCACGCCCGGGCGTAGGCATCGAGTTCGCGGGGGTGGCCGATGGCATCGCTCCAGGGCACCAGGCAGAAGCGGCTGTAGCGCGCCGACAGCAGTACCCGCAGCTGCGCGCCGGGCAGCGCGTGCTCGCTGAGCAGCGCGTCCAGCGCTTGCAAGGCAGGTGCCCAGGCCGGTTGCGTGGCATCGCAGGTAAAGCCGCAGCTGCCCAGCCATTGATGTTGGTTGGCGTGCCAGCGACCCAGGCCGACACCCTCAGCGCCGAGTACGGCGCAATAGCGATCAGGCGATAAATGTGACACGGTTGATCTCCTCAAGCGTGGTACGGCCCTCGCGGACCAGGTCCAGGGCGGATGCGCGCAGCAGGCGCAGGCCGCGTTGGCAAGCCAATGCCTTGATCTGCGCCAGCGGGCGGCGCTCGACGATCATCTGGCGCAGGTCGTCATCCAGATGCAGCAACTCGGCAATCGCGTTGCGGCCGCGATAGCCACTGCCGCGGCACTGGCCGCAGCCTTGGGCGCGAACGAAGTGCCACCCGCTGACCGCCTCGCGGCTAAGCCCGGAGACCGCCAGCAGCTCATCGTCCGGCTCGCAAGCCACTGCGCAGTGCGGGCAGGCCAGGCGAATCAGACGCTGGGCGAGCACAGCGTTGAGCGCGGAGACGAAGCTGTAGGGGTCGACCTGCATCTGGCTGAAGCGGCCGATCACATCGAACACGTTGTTGGCGTGGATGGTGGTGAACACCAGGTGCCCGGTGAGCGCCGACTGCACGGCGATCTGGGCGGTGTCGGGGTCGCGGATCTCGCCGACCAGGATCTTGTCCGGGTCATGGCGCAGGATCGAACGCAGGCCGCGGGCGAAGGTCAGGCCTTTTTTCTCGTTGACTGGAATCTGCAACACCCCCGGCAACTGGTACTCGACCGGGTCTTCGATGGTGATGATCTTGTCTACGCCATGGTTGATCTCGCTGATCATCGCGTAGAGGGTGGTGGTCTTGCCGCTGCCGGTGGGGCCGGTGACCAGGATCATCCCGTAGGGCTCGCTGGCCAGTCGGCGCAGCGCACGCAGGGTCTGCTCCTGAAAGCCCAGGGCTTGCAGCTGCACACCACTGACCTTGTCCGACAGGTCTTGTTTGTCGAGCACCCGCAGCACCGCGTCCTCACCGAAGATGCTGGGCATGATCGAGACGCGGAAGTCGATCTGCCGCTCGCCCACCGCCACCTTGAAGCGGCCGTCCTGGGGTACGCGTTTTTCACCGATGTCCAGTTCGGCCATGACCTTGATGCGCGAGATCACCTGCTCGGCAAAGGCGCTGCCGCTGGCTTTACCGGCGCCGTTGAGCACGCCGTCGATGCGGTACTTGATGGTCAGGCCCTGGCCGGTCATGCCCAGGTGGATGTCGCTGGCATGTTGCTTGAGGGCATCGTAGAGGGTCGAGTTGACCAGCTTGACCACCCGGCTCTGGTCTTCGCTGATGCTGGTCAGCGACAGCCGTTGCAGCGGGTCGGCCTCGCTGCCGGGGTCGCCGTCCGGGTCCATGGCGTCGACGGCGTGGAAGCTTTCCTCGTGGCGGGCCAGGAACGCTGCCAGGTCGGCAGCGTGAGCCAGGTACAACGCTGCGCCTTGCAGGTTATCGTCGATCCAGGCCAGGCGGGCATGATCGAAGGGGTCGGCGAACACGCCGATCAGTTCGCCTGCCTGTTGGACCAGTACGAACTCGTGCTTCAGGCACTGGGCCAGGCTGACCCGCTCGAACACCGGGGTGCAGGCGAACAGGCTGGGGCTGTCCAGAAGCGGGTAATGTAGGGTGTGGGCCAGGCGCTGGGTGAAGGTGGCCGGGGCATCGTTGCACAGCCGTTGCAGGCAGTTCAGCAGGCGTTCTTCACCGGCTGCCAGGCGGGCCTGGGCGAGCAGTTCACGGGGGAAGCTGACGATCTGCAGCGCCGGATCTGGATGCTCGGGTGGGCTCTGCTCAAGTACATCGGACATGGCCTGCGACTCCGCTCAGGGGCGCGTCGCAGGTTGGCTCGGTGGGGACCGGGGTGGCCGCGGGCGCCGCTATTCCCCGGTGAGCAGTTGGTCGTCGTCAGGTCCAGGAGGTCGTGCGCCATGACGGCGGCGGTCGGCCAGTACCCAGCTTCCATCGAACAACTGCATGGGGAACGTATCGTTCCTGTTCTGGCGTCGTTCGACGAAACCTTCGGCCGGGTTGTCGCTTGCCCTGCGCTGGCGCTCTACCCCGGTCAGGTCGGCGACTGCGCGGGCCAGTTCCACCAAGGGGAACGGCTTGAACAGGACATGGGTGACGCCAAGTTCGGCGGCCCGCTCACGGACCTCGGCGGTCGGGTGGGCGGTGATCAGCACGAAATGGCACTGCCTGTTCCTGCGCACGGTCTCCAGAACCTGAAACCCCTCCATGTCGGGCAAGCGGTAATCCAGCACGATCACATCGGGTTTGAGCTTCTCAGCCTGCTCAATACCGCTGAAACCGTCGTGGGCAACATCAACTTCCAGGCCTTGCGCTTGCAGATACGCCTGCAAGTTCAGCGCGAGGGTCTGCTCGTCATCGACTACCAATACTCTGTTCACCAAGGTCGACTCCCAAGAACTACCCGGTTTCCCGGTCTGCGAAGTGCGGCCTTGTAGAGGCTTGAGCAGGCTTCGTGCCAGGCATGAAAGGTCATGTTGCACCACTGTAAGTCTTTGATTTTGCTAAGCCATCCAGATACCCAAGAAAACACCCGAGCACCCAGTTCCCCATAACCGGGGAGCTTGATGGCACTTTGCCCAGAGATATGTCCCCACACTTGGGGAAATCTATGCCAGAGCGTATCAGTCTGCGCGCTCGACGTGGGCCGATTCACGCAAACGTTGGCGTACCGTTTGCCGCGCCTGGGCGCTGAGCTGTTCGGCGAGCGCGAGCCTGGCCATCTGCAGGCCCTGTTCTGGTATGACAGAAGTGTTATCACTTTGGTTCTGCGCTCCTTGCAGTCTTTCTCGATTGGCCTGGTAGAAAGCGTGGACGTCAGCCTCGGACGGCGCCGCTACCGCGCTCAGCTGCGCGTAGACGCGCTGGGCAGCCATTTCGTGACGAGTGTAGTCGGCAAACTCTGCCCGATTAAAGCCCGCCTCGCCCAGCCGCCGCTCGAACACCACAGGGCTGCCGAAGGCCTGTTCCAGTTGGCCGATGTGCGCCGAAACCTGTTCATCGCTGACGACGATGCCGCGCCGCTGCGCCTCCTGCCAGAGCAGCTCTTTGTCGATCAGCTCATCCAGGGCCTGGTCGCGCAGGCGCTTGTACAGGTTGGGGTTGCGGATACTGCTCAGCGCCCGCCCCTGGGCCTGCAGGTACTCGCTGAAATAGCGCTCCAGGCGCATGACGCTGATCTCAACGCCATTGACCCGCGCGGCGGCAAGGTCGGCCCAGCTGATCGGGGTGATCCCCAATAACAGGCACAGCAAGACGATACGCATGGCAACCTCCGTTCAAGGGGTGTCCGGCAGCGGCCGGTACGGCGCAACTTCGGCAAAGCGCGGCCCAGGCAGGGCCACCGCCACCACATGAGCCCCGGCCATGCCCTGGCGCCGGCCCGGGCCGAAGCTCAAGGCCGGGGTCAGGCCGGTGTCGATGTCATGCAGGCCTTCCAGGGCGCGCACCAGTTGTTCGCGGCTGGCATCGCGGCCAATCTGCTTGAGCGCCTCGCTGAGCAGGCGCAAGGCGCACAGGGTGTTGACCTGCAGTGAGGCCTGGCGCGCATCCAGGCCCTGGCGCTGATGCAGGCCTGCCAGCCGGGCGCGACCCTGCTCGGTCCAATCGCCGGGGACGAATGGATAGGCCAGGAACACCCGCTGCGACCACTGCGGCGCAAGGTTGGGCAAGCTCCCGGCGACCTGGCTGGCGGCAGCGAACAACAGCGGCGCTCGTCCAGCGGCGTTGAGCGCCTGGGTCAGTTGGCCAAAGGCGTGCGCGTGGCCGAGGAACACCACCCCCTGGGCGTCCGGGGCCTGCCCGGTGAACGCCTGCACGGCGGGCACACTCCAACCGGCCTGCTGCAGCCGCTGGCGCAACTGTTCGGCCAACGTGGCCTGTTCGGCATCGGCGTAGACCACTCGCAGTCCATCGGCAGGCAAGCCCAAGCCGTCGCGAGCATGCACAGCCAGGCTCAGCAACTGTTCCAGCAGCCCCGGCATCGGGTCGAAGATCTGCGGGCTGGGGCCGCTGCGTGGAGTACTGCCGATCAACGGCACGCCACGCCGTTCAAGGGCTGCGGCCAGACGCTCATCGAGCATCGGCGCCAGCGGCGAAACCACTGCGAATACACCCTCCTGGTCCAGCAAGCGGTCCAAGGCGCGGCTGGCGCTGCCCAGGTCTGCACCCGGATCCAGCACCACCAGTTGCAAACGCCGGCCATTGATCCCGCCTTGCTGGTTGAGCTGCTCCAGCCCGTCGTTAAGCACGGCCCGCACCACCCTGCCCGCCTCGGCCAAGGGCCCGGAGCCAGGCAACAAGGTGCCCAGGCGCAATACGCTGTCCTCCACGCCCGGATCACGCTCCTCGCCCAGGCGCTTGAGATAAGCGGTGAGATTGCGTTGATCGGCCTGGCTCAAGACAAAGCGCGGCATCGCCGGATCGAGCCGGTTGCCAGCCGGATCGATGCCCTGCTGCACCGCCCGGGCCAGGCCTGACGCGTCGTAGGCCGGGTAACTGCGGCCATTGGCCTGGCGCTCACCGGCGCCGACGCTCAGGCGCTGCCAATCCAGGCTTGGCGGACGCACACCGCCTTCGGCGCGGCCCTTGCCATCGTTACCATGACAACTGGCACAGGGCAGCACGCTGGCCGGCACGCTCATGTCACTGACACCGACCCGGGCGACCACCTGGGCGTCGCCACTGGCAAGGCCCTCACGGTACAGGCGCTTGCCGGCCTGTTCCTGAGCGGTCAAGTCCAGGGCCAGGGCTGTGGTGCACAGCGACAGCCCCAGCCACAGTGCCAGCAGCCGGCCCACGGTGCTCACCGGCCGGCCAGTGGTTGAGTGAGCAACTGCATGCGCTGGGCGATGGCCGCAGGTGGCGCGTCGGGGCGGATCTTGCTCCAGCGTTTGCTCGCCACATCGCCAGCGATCAATTGCGTTGAGTGCTGCTCTGGGCTGGGCAAGAACTGCCCAAGGCGCCCCAGCACCAAGTCGACATTGGCCTTGTCACCGGTCAGGAACAGCCAGTTAGGGCCATCCACGCCTTGTTTTTCGGCAAACGCCTTGAGCACTGCCGGGGTATCGTTGAGCGGATCACTGCTGACCGAGATGAAGGTCACCTGGCTGGCCAGTTCGCTGCCCATGGCCTCGCGTACTTCACGCAACTTGCGGGTAATCAGCGGGCAGGCGTCGTTGCAGTGGGTGAAGATCACATTGAGCATCACCACCTTGTCCTTGAGCACATCGCTGTAGAAGCGCAGCTCGCGGCCGTTCTGGTCCTTGAGCACGGTATCGGTGAACCAGGCTTGGGCATCGCGGGTGCCGCCACCGCTGCTGATCGTCGGCGGTGCCGGTTGCGGCGCGGGGGCCGTCGGCGCATGGCCCTCGTGGGCCAAGGCAACGCTGCTGAGGATCCACAGGCAGCCGGTCAGGGTCAGCCAGTCGAGACCGCGCATGCCGCTTCGGCGGCTGGTAAGACTGCTCATGGTTGTGCCTCCTGGGCGGCAGGGTCTGGGGTTGCGGCGATCGCAGTGCTCTTGGCGTGCACACGGCGGGCGCTGAGGCGGTTGAGCTCGGCGACCAGCACGGCCGGATCGGTGAAGCCGTAGTAGCGGGTCCAGTGGCCGCTGCGACCATCACCGACGATGATCATCGGTGGGTGCTGGGTCAGGTCGGCGCTGAAGCTGCCCAGGCCCTTCAAGGTTTGCGTGATGGCATAGGGTGAGCCGGTCAGCCAACTCCAGCCCGGCCCCTGCTGAAACGCCTTGGCGTAGCTGGCCAGGCGCTTGGCATCGTCGCGCTGCGGGTCGACGCTGATCGACACCAGCTGGATCTCCTCACCAACCCGCCCGCCCATCTGCGCCTGGACCTTGGACATGATCGACGACACCACCGGGCACACCGTGGTGCAGCTGGTGTAGATAAAGCCCATGACCACCAGGTGATCGCCAACCAGGTCCTTTTCCAGGCGTACCGGCATGCCGTCCTGGTCCTGCAGGGCGACATCGGCAAAGCTGACGCTGGCCTTTTCCTGGTGCGCCGCTGGCGGTTGCGGGGCATGCCCACTGTGATCATGACCGGCATGCGCCCAGGTCAGGTTACTGGCGAGCAGCAGGCTCAGGGCGAGCAGTTTGCTTGGGCAGTTCATCGCACACTCCTGGGTTCCCCTTGGGAAGCGGTAGACGCTGCGGCCGGCAGGACACGCAGGCTGGTGTAGTTCTCTTCGGCAAACGTGCGGCCCAGTGATGGCGACTGCACGTGCAGGTACCAGGCACCGGCTTCGGCCAACTCCAGCGAGGCTTGGTAGACCCCCTCACCCACCTCGGTCAGGGGCAAGCTGCGCGGCAGCGACGACGGCGCCAGGAAGTAGCGCAGGCTCAAATCGCGCAGGCCCAGGCGTGGCTGGCCGTCGTCACCGAGGATACGCACGCGGGCAACGAAGGGGCTGTTTTGCAAGGCCGGCTGATCATTGCCGATGAACACGGCGTGAGCGCCCTTGCGCTTGGCCGCCTCAGGCGCCACGGCGATATCGGTGCTGAAGCAGTGGATGATTTGCGGCTGGTTGAGCAGAAAGGCCACGTCGAACTTGCCCGCCGCCGGCATCTTCACGGTCGAGCCATACACACCTGGGGCCAGCTCGCGCAGGCTGCGGTCGATGACGATCGCCGCCCGCGCCTGATGACCGCGGTTGTTGTAGCCGGACATCGGCGCGTTCATCCCCTCGGCGTAGAAGTAGGTGGTGTTGTCCACCGGGTTGACCACGAACACCGAGTTGTTGTCGCGGGCCACCGACAGGCCTTGGGCCAAGGGCAAGTCACCGGCCTGGCGCGGCGCGGCGGGGCCGGCCTCGAAGCCTTGGACGATGGGCTGGCGGCCCTCGCCCAGGCTACCCAGGTTGATCATGCTGACCTTCGGCGATGACAGCCCACGCACGTAGGCATACCCCTTGGTAAAGGTCAGCTGGTACGGTTCGGCCGCCACCGCAATGCGGTGGATCAGCGTGTCGGTACTGGCATCGATCACCAAGGCCTGGCTTTCCAGGGTGTTGAGCACGATGCCGTAGCGGCCATCGTTGCTAAAGCGCATCGGCCCCAGCCCCTGCTCTGCCTTGACCGTGTGGCGCAGCTGATGACTGCGTGCGTCGATGACGCGCACCGTCCCCTCCTCGCCATCGGCCACATAGACCGCCTGGGACAGCGGCGAATAGGCCACCGACAACGGGTGCGGGCCAACGTCGAGGGTTTTCACCAGGCGCATCTCGGCAGCATCGATGATGCTCAGCGTGCCGCCATCGCGATTGGTGACGAAGGCATAGCGCGAATCACTGCTGAAGGCGATCTCATGATGCCCGGAGCCGGTGGCGAACGACTTGAGCATGCTACGGCTGTGCACATCGATCACGGTTACCCCGCCCTTGGCCGGATCATCACTGTTGTTGCCTACCCAGAGCAGCCGCTGGTCGGGCTGCAGGGCAACCCGCAACGGCTGGGCGCCGGCCTCCAGGGTCGCCACGCGGCGGAAGGTTTCGGTGTCGATCACCGCCACCTGGCCACGCTCGGGCATGGACACGAACACCTGCTTGTCATCGCCCGTGGCCGCCCAATCCATCGGCCGGCCTGGCAGGTCGATACGCGCCAAGGTGCTGGTGACCCCGCCCACCGACACGGTGGGGTCGATCACTGTCAAGCTGGGGTCCTTGTTCAGCACCAACAGAAAGTAGCTGTTCAGGTCCAGCAATGGCCGGGCACCGATGCTGCTCTTGAGAAACAGCGCCACGCGCGCCTTGCAGCTGCTGTCGCGGTCACCTGCCGGGGCCGACTGGGCCGGGTCCAACCAGGCCCCCGGTGACATCCCCGACAACGGTTGGCCACTGCTCTGGTCGCTGACCTTGAAGCGCACGTTGGCAAAGCTGCCTTCACGCAGCTGGCCACCGTCCATGGCCTTGGCTTCGAACTCCACGGTCACCCCGTCGCGGCTGAGCCGGTGCAGGGCCTGCGGGTCGGCAGCCTCCTGCAACAGCTCGCGCGGGTCGCACCAGAGCTTCTCGTAGGCCACCCCCATGCCGATCAGCGCCACTCCCAGCAGTACCCCCAAGTAAGCAGGGCGAGTCTTTTTGTTCATGCTCGCGCTCCCCTTCTGTCATTGCGCCGGGGCGGTTGCCGGTGGCGCTTCGTTGGTCACCCGCAGGATCCCCCACAGCCCCGAGGCATTGCCGTAGGCGGCGTAGTCGCGGAACAGATAGTCACCTGGGATGGCGTTGGCACCGCCGGCGCTTGGCAGCATGAAGCTGAAGTGCGCGGCCGGCAGCACGCTTTCCTGGGCGCCGATGTAGATCGACATCGGGTTGTAGCCAAAGCGCACCGAGCCAATGCCCGGCAGGCTCATGGGGTAGCCGTCGAGGTCGTTCTTCTCGGCCTGGTAGGCGTGCAGTGGCCACAGGTGCCCGTCCAGTTGGTAGGTGATACCGCGGCTCCCCCCACTGGGCATCAGCACGTGGCTGCGTGCCGGTTGCCCAGGCTTGGCCCAGAGCACTGGGGTTTGTGGATCGCCACCGACCAGGGCATTGCTGTAGGCCATGTGCGCGTTGGGCACATCGGCGAAGCCAAAGCCATCGGCATGCCCGAACGGTGCGTCCGGCGCCAGGCCGAAGCGCAGCCACAGCGGCTCGGTCTTGTAGTTCATGGCCATGTTGCCGTTGTCTTTCGGGTCACCCGGCACGCCGTTGCCTTCGGTGGCGATGCCCTCAACCGGCCGACCATCGGCCCAGCGCATGTTCAGCGAACGCTGCCAGACAGTGACGAAGTCGCGGTAGTCGGGCTGGCCACTGACCTTGACCGTGGCCTGGGCGCGGCTGGCGTTGTCCTCAGTCCAGGTCGCACTCTGCGGCAGGATGCTCATGCCACCGACCAGACCCTTCTGCGGCTGCTTGATCACATCCGAAGGGGTCAGGTTGAGGCCGCCGAACTCGATCGCGGTGGTGTTGATGTTGTCCACCGTACGGCCCAGTTGCAGCACAGGCTTGCCTTCGCGCTCCAGGTGCCCGGCGTAGTACTGATACACCTTGCTCGGGTAGGCGCCGCTGCTACCCGCGCGCGGGGGTACGGTCTGGATCGGGTTGAGGCCCACGTTGGCACCATCGGACTTGGTGATGTCATAGCTCAGCAGCTGGGCATGCAGGCCAACGTGGCTGGAAGGTCGCATCAGGTTGTTGTTGAAGGCGGTGGAGCCTTCGCTACCGTTGCGATCACGCTTGACCACGTTCTGCATCACTGCGGTGCTGGGCAGGTCCGGCATCATCAGCGGCAGGCGGTTTTCCAGGGTGATGCTGATGCAGTCGCCCGCGTTGGCGCGCAGCACCAGCGGCTCTACCGGCACCCCGGCCTTGAGCTTGCCGGTGCTGGTGTCCAGGTCGGCCTTGCGCACATACAGCACCGCAGTCGGGTCATGCAGCGGTGCGCTGTGACCGCCGATGGTGAAGGTGGCACCGTCCTCCTCGTCGGTTACCGTCACTTGCGGGATGCTGGTCTTGCGGCTGTTGAACACCAGGGTGCCGCCATTGGCCTTGAGTGGACCGCCGACATGCTGGCCGATACCCGCCGGGTCGGCGATGCTCACGCCATGACGGTTGTCGAGGATGTCGTTGGCCAGCGCTGCGACGATCTCATAGTTGCGTTTGACCGTCGGTTTGCTGCCCACGCCATTAGTGTTGGCGGTAGTCCTCGGGCAGATGCCGTCGAACGCCACGGTGTTGCGCATGGCTACCGGCTGCGGGTTATTCGGCAACGGGAACAGGTCGGCGCGCTGCGCGGTGTAGTTGCGCATGAGGCCCCAGATGCCGTTCCAGTAGCCCTCCAGGGCCGCGTCGAGCGAGTACAGGTAATCCCCGTTGGTGGCTGCGGAGCTGGAGATCATCGACACCGGCGCCATGAAGCCGAGCTGCTCGGAGATACCGATCATCTGCGAAGCCTTCCAGCCCGAGTTGGAGCTGTTGCCGAAGCCCGAACCGTTTTGCAGCCATTTGACCCCGTGCAAGGTGACGTTGTGCTCCTCTTCATGACCGCCGGCGTGCATGCGCAGGCGCACGTTGTCGCCCGAGTAGGTACGCAGCAGCGGGGTGAACGGGTCGCCTGGCTCGCTGCCCTTGTTGATGTGCGGCGGGAACAGCGTGGTGCCGCCGGTTGGGCCGAGCGCCGAGGTGATCGCCGAGGGCGCCAGGTTCATCGCCGGGATGGCGCGGTCGGTACGGGTCTGCAAGGCATAGCTCAGGTCTCCCGCCAGGCCATCGGCCTGCATGCCGCGCTTGCCATCCGGGCCGACCTTGTTCGGGTCGAATACGCGCAGGGCCAGCGGCTCGTTGCGGTAGTTGACGACGAACATGCCAGGGTCATCCACCGAGATCGCTTGCGGGCACGGCCGGCTTGGGCAACCTGGGCTCAGGCCGCCGCGCGACTCGACCACCGACTCGAGCAGGTTGGAGGCTGCTTGGCGCACCGGTGGGTTGATGGCGTAGCGGAAGCTGTCGCTGGTGGCCGGATACGCCTGGCCATTGGGCACGCCATCGGGGCCGGCGCCAACATACACGCCGGCTTCATAGGCATGTTGGAAGTCGCTGTACTCAAGGAAGAACTCGCGATAGCTGTCGTTACGCCCGTCGCCGTCGTGATCGCCGGTCTGGATCACCGCTTGCCACGAGGTCGGCCCACCGTCCTGGCGAATCGCCGGGTTGTAGAGCTTCTCGCCGGTCTCGGCGTGGTACCAGGTCGAGCCGGCAGGTTCGGCCAGCACAGTGGCATACAGGCCCAGTTGCTGATGGGTCGATGGGCCAAGGTGGTCGTGGGTGAAGATGGTGCCCAGGCCACGATCGACGTTATGCACGTTGATCAACGGGTCGGCGAACCAACGCTGCATGGCGGTGCGCGCACCGAGCCAGTCTGCCCTGCCGAAGCGGCCGAAGTACGGGTGCTGCTTGGCTTTCGGGCAAGCGGCGCTGCCATCACGGGCATCGCCTTCGCTGCAACCATTGAAGCTGCGGATGGCCTGGATGCGCTCGACCACACTGCCGGGCGAGAGAATGCCGTCTTCGTAGTTCCAGCCGTTGGCCGAGCCGTCGGCGGCGGTCAGGTCCCACTTGGGCAGGTGGATGTGCTGGCCGATCACGTCGGTTGGGGTGCGCACCTGGTAGTCGTCCATCTCATAGAACGACGGGATCAGGTTGGTGTGGGTGTACATGGTGCAGTCGAAGGTGTTCATGCGCATCACCAGTGGCTCTGGTGGGCGCTGCTTGGTAATCACCGGCCAGGCGTCTTCCCACAGGGCCAGGATGCGCGCCTGCGGGAAGTGGTAGCCGACCTTGTTGTATACCGCGTCGAACTGGATGTTGGCGCCTTTGTAGATCCGCGGACGGTCGGCGGTGAAGGTGGAGGCACCGCGGAAGTTCAAGCCAGTCAGGCTCTCGCCGCTGAAGAACTCACCCGCGCCGGAAGCTTGCGTCAGGCGCTTGCCCCGGTCATCCATGCACGGTTCATAGAACGGTGCCCCAGCAGTGGGCAAGGCGCCGTTGGTGCGGAAGTTGCGCGCCACCGGCTGGCTGCCTGGGATCAACGCGTAGCTGGCGTGCTCGGCCTTGGCGTGGAACTGCATGGCGGCCTGCTCGACGTCGGTGCCCTCCTCGGGCATGTAGATCGGCTTGGCTTTGTGCACCACCTTGGAGAAGTCCAGCTTGGTGGTGGTCGACACCGCTTCGCCGCCAGCGGAAATGCCATCCAGCGCGTGCCGGCCCAGGCCCCCATCCCAGCCATCGACCTGACCCGCATCAAGGTTGGCCCACAGGGCGTTACCGCTGTTCTTGAGCTGTTGCGCCAGGACAGGGTCGAGCATGTCCAGTGGTGGCGTCGGTGGACGTTGGCCGACGCTGCTTTCCATGCCGCCGATCCAGAACGGATAGCCAGGGTTTTTCAGGCTGCCGTCGGCGTTGCGGTTGCTTTCGCTACGATCGACCAGGGCCAGCGAGCCGATGGCCCGCGGGGCGCCGTCATCATTGCCATGATGGCCATGGTCGTCGTCGCCCTCTTCCTCGTCCTCTTCCTCCTCTTCATGTTCGGCGACCAGCTGTTCAGCCAGCTTGGGCACCACTACCACCTTGCCGGGCATCGGCGCCATCGCTTTACCAGGCAGCGGCACGATGGCCGGAATCGGCGTACCAGCAATGATCTCGCCATCCGGCAAAGCCCGGGCGCCCGCTGCTGGCTTGCCACTGCGCAGGGCAAACGGCGTGCTGTGGTAGCCGTCCTGCGCCTCGCCGCTGACTTCCAGGCGGGTGCCCTCTTCGAACACATCGTGTACCCGCCACATGGCCCACATGCCTTGGGCAAAGTGCGGGTAGAAGTGGCAGTGGTAGATTGCATCGCCCGCTACCCGGTTGCGGTTGCCCGAACCGCCGTTGGCGATTTCGTAGGTGTAGCCGATGCCTGGGCCAATGCCCTGGGCATCGATGTAGTCGGAGTTATCGTCGTTGGGGTTGAACAGCCACTGATGGCCATGCAGGTGGAAGATGTGCTGTTCATGGCCGTTGTGGGTGTTGCGGAACTTGGTGAAGTCACCGATATAGCTGTGGTGCACGTTGGCCGGCTCCGACGGGTACAGGGCCATGCTGGCCTTGACCCCAACGGCATTGGCCGGCGGTGTTTCACCTGGGCGAATGTGCTCCAGGCCAACGTTGGCCGGGACATCGACCAAGGTGCCGATATCGCCCACGGTGTGGGCACTGAGGAAGAACTCCTCGTAGGCGCAGGACAGGCAGTCATGCATCGGGCCAACGCCCAGGCGGTTGGCCACCACCTCAGCGCCCAAGCCGCCTGAGCCATAGTTGATCATGAACGAGTCACGCGTAGGTTCCAGCACATGGCCCATGATCGGGTCGGCCCAATAGCCTGGGAATGCCTGGGTGCCGGCCACTTCGTCGGCGAACTGCGAGCCGAAGTCGCGGAACGCTTGCAGCCGGTTAGGCAGTGCCGGGTTACGTTTGTTGATGCTTTCCAATGGATAGGTCGAGCGCGGGAAGCTGCCGTCAGGGTTGGGGCCCATGACGATGGCGTCGGTCTCGCTGCTGAGGATCTCGCTGCCGTCGATCATGGCGATGATCGGTTTGCCAGCCTTGCCCTCGCTGATCCAGGGTTCCACTTGCGGGTAACGTGCTTCGTAGTCGACCACCGGTTGACCGGTGGGTGCACGGCCAGTGCTGGCCAGGCGCATCTCCTCTTCGGTCAGGGTGTTGCGGTAGGTACGGCCGCCTTTAGGCACTACCACCACTTGGCCGAACAGGCCATTGGCGACGTTGCCAGCACCACCCTGGCCGCCAAACGTAGCGCCCTGGCTGGTGGCGGCGAAGGCGCCTTCGCGCTCGGCGTACAGGGTATAGCTGCGGGTGCCACCGGGGGCGACCAGGAAATTGCCATTGCGCCCGGTGTTGGCGGCAATATCGCTGATACCGTTGACTGCCTGCATGCCATTGACTTGGAAGCCCACGTGACGGTCGGTGACTTGCTCGTCGGCGATGAAATGCTCACCGCCCTCGTTTTCCACTTCACCGGCTTCGTTCTCGTTCTCTTCCTCGCCCTCGACTTCGTTGTCGTCGTGGTCGATGCCGTGCTTATTGGGGTTGGCCTGGTAGGCCAGCAAGTTGGTCAGGTTGACCGTCAGGCAGTCACCGGCGGCGACGCGCAATACGATCGGACGTGGGCGTTTGTCTGGACGCAGGGTGACCTTGCCAGGCACGGCCGCGCCGCCCTTGGTCAGCGGGATATGGTTTTCGTCGACCACATCCTGGCGCAGGGCGAACATCATGCCGTTGGCGTTCTGCGCGCCGAGGCGGTTGAACATCAGGGGCTGGTCCAGGGCCACTACGTTGGCGACCAGGTTGCGCTGGCATTGCACCGCCGCTTCGCTGGTCGCTTGCCAGCCGAACAGGGCTAGCACGAGTGATGTCAGGACTGAGCCTTTGAGCGGGGTCATCATGCTGCACCTCCGGGGGACACAGGGACTCTGCGAGGAGGTGGAGCAAGGTGTATGCCATAAAAATTATTGTTATTTTTCAGTTGGTTGGGGTTTGAAGTGCAACGGATTGGGGAGGATTCCCCAGTAGGTTTCCCCGAATTGGGGGTTTGGGTTTGGGTTTGGGTTTGGGTTTGGGTTTGGGTTTGGGTTTGGGTTTGGGTTTTTAGAAATTTGGGCATATCCAATGGCGAGGGCGACGCTGAGTCACCTTTCCGCCCTTACGGCGGGTCACTTTTGGTCGTGACCAAAAGTAACCAAAAGCCGTGCGCTCCACCATCAGTCCCGCCCGTGGCGGGATCCCCTCGCGCCGGTGCCTTCCGGGCCCGCGCGGCCTACGATTTGCTACGCAAATCTACATCTCGCGCCTTCGGCTACGCCGAAGGGTGCTGCGCACCTGGCCCTCCAGACACCTCTGCTCGGCCTCCTGAAGTCGCGAAGTTAGTGGCGGCGCCTGGGCTGGCTTTATCTGACGATAGGGCCAGGTGTGGTGGATATACCGGCCTCTTCGCAGGCACACCGCCAGCTGGAAGAACCGCGCGGTACCTGTGGGAGCGGGCTTGCCCGCGAAGAGGCCAGAACAAACAACACAAAAGCAGAACTCAATGCTTGGCTTCGGCTTCTGCGACAGCGCAGCGACGAAGCCTGGTTAACTCAGCCATACCAGCTTTACTTGAAGAAAAACAAAACCCGTCACAGAGGGAAGTGCCCCATGAAGATTGTGGTCACCAGCATTCTTGTCGACGATCAAGCCAAGGCATTGGCGTTCTACCACTACGTACTGGGCTTCGAGCCCAAGCACGACATCCCCATGGGCCGCCACCGCTGGCTCACCCTTACCTCCCCCAATGACCCCAACGGCGTCGAGCTGTTGCTCGAACCCGACGCCCATCCCGCCGCCAAGGCGTACAAGACCGCCATCAAGCAAGACGGCATCCCCGCCACCTCGTTCGGCGTACGCGATATCCACGCCGAGTACACCCGCTTGTGCAAGGCCGGGGTCGAGTTCACCCAGCCACCCACCGACCTGGGCCCGGTCATCGTCGCGGTGTTCGACGATACCTGTGGCAACCTGATCCAGATCGCCCAGCGCCATTAATCAGCCATCCCCCCCCCGCAGTACCGGCAATTTCCCAGCGCGGATGCCGGTACTGACACCTACCCAGCCTTCCGCTACAGTCTCAAGACCCCCAGCGCATCCAGAACAAGGAAAACACCATGCGCTATGAGTTCAACGAAGTGCTCAACGACCTGGTCGATTACTTCCTGCTCGGTGACATCCAGCTGCTAGCACGCTTCAAGCAGGAAAACGACTTGCCTGATGACCTGGCCTACGAGTTCACCCACAACGACAGCGGCGATCAGGCAGTCCTTGAAGGGGTGGTCCTGCCCCTGGCCGGCATCGAGAACCTGCCCTACACGATCATTTTCAGTGTCGATGAAGACAACCCGGCCCTGCTCGAAGCGGGCAGCCGCTTGCAACATCGGCGCGGTGGCTATGTACTGCGGGTAGAAAACCGTGCAGTGATGCTGTTCACCTGGAGAATCCTCCAGCACTTCACCAACAAGACCTTGGGCGACCTGCTGGCGCGCTACCAGATGCCGAATCGGCCGATCATCGAGCTGGAAAACGGCTGGTACAACGTTGAGGTGCTCGCTGGTGCGGTCAAGCGCGACGGGCTCTACGAGCCGACCTTCGAGTTCCTGTTGAAAAAGTCCTGGAGCCGCGGCGACGCCTCCGGGGTCGATACCAGCTATGCCTTTACCCTGCGCGGGGATTTCGCTTGAGCGACTGGCCCTACCGACGGCATCGCCAAGTAATACCAGGCAGTACCGTCGATAGCGCCCAGAGAGCTATCAAGTGATATCGCGATCCTTGGTTTCCGGCAGGAACAAGATCCCCAGAATCGCCGTCATCACTGCAATCACGATCGGGTACCACAACCCGTAATAGATGTCGCCGGTGGCTGCGACCATGGCAAATGCCACCGTTGGCAGGAAGCCACCAAACCAGCCATTACCGATGTGGTATGGCAGCGACATCGAGGTGTAGCGGATACGCGTCGGGAACAGCTCCACCAGCCAGGCGGCGATCGGCCCGTAGACCATGGTCACGTAGATCACCAGGATGGTCAGCAGCAACAGCACCATCGGGTAATGGATCTTGGCCGGGTCGGCCTTCTCCGGATACCCCGCCTCTTTCAGCGCGCCACCGAGGGTGGCGGTGAAGGCATCGTTCTGCGCCTTGAAGTCTGCCGCCGCCATCGTCCGGCCATCGAAGCTTGGGATCACCCGCTCGCCGATGCGGATCTGGGCCACGCTGCCAGGCTCGGCACGTTGGTTCTCATAGGGAATCGCGCGCTTGGCCAGCAGGCTCTTGGCGATGTCGCAGGAGCTGGTGAATTTGGCCTTGCCGACCGGGTCGAACTGGAACGAGCACTGGTCAGGGTCGGCGACCACCACCACAGGGTTCTGCTCCTGGGCTACGAACACGTCCGGGTTGCCGTATTCGGTCAGGGCTTTGAAGATCGGGAAGTAGGTCAGCGCAGCGATGATACAGCCGGCCATGATGATCTTCTTGCGCCCGATCCGATCCGACAGGCTGCCAAAGATGACGAAGAACGGCGTACCGATCAGCAGTGAACCGGCAATCAGCAAGTTGGCCGCCTGCGGGTCGATCTTGAGCGTCTGCAAGAGGAAGAACAGCGCGTAGAATTGGCCGGTGTACCACACCACCGCTTGGCCGGCGGTGCCGCCAAGCAGCGACATGATCACCACCTTGAGGTTGTCCCAGCGGGCGAAGGATTCAGTCAGCGGTGCCTTGGATGACTTGCCCTCGGCCTTCATCTTGAGAAACACCGGCGATTCGTTGAGCTGCAAGCGGATATACACCGAGATCGCCAGCAGCAGGATCGACAGCAGGAACGGGATGCGCCAGCCCCACGCTTCGAAGGCCTCGGTGCCAAGCACGGTGCGGCACGCGAGAATCACCAGCAGCGACAGGAACAGGCCCAGCGTGGCGGTGGTCTGGATCCACGAGGTGAAGAAACCGCGCTTGCCCTTGGGCGCATGCTCGGCCACATAAGTCGCCGCGCCACCGTACTCACCGCCCAGCGCCAGCCCTTGCAGCAGACGCAAGGTTATCAGGATGACCGGCGCCGCCACGCCAATGCTCGCGTAGCTGGGCAACACGCCGACGATCGCGGTGGACAGGCCCATGATGACGATGGTGATCAGGAAGGTGTGCTTGCGCCCGATCATATCCCCCAGCCGACCGAACACGATGGCGCCGAACGGGCGCACGGCAAAGCCTGCGGCAAAGGCCAGCAAGGCGAAGATGAATGAGGTGGTTTCGTTGACACCGGCGAAGAAGTGCTTGGCAATGATCGCGGCCAGTGAGCCGTACAGGTAGAAATCGTACCATTCGAACACTGTGCCTAGGGATGAGGCGAAGATGACCTTGCGCTCCTCCCGGGTGATGCCGCGTTGGGGCGCGCTGCCCGTCGATGTGCTGTCGATAACCGCCATGGGTTGCCTCCGTCTTGTTCTTGAAGGCCTGAGTACCTCAAAGATCAACACCGCACCCTGGCCCTTGGGCTTGTTTGGCTCACGGTTGCGCGAAGCACGACGAGACGAACCGCCTCGGATCGCAGCAAGGTAAGCTCAAGCATAATCGGCTTTGCGCGGATATCCACCCGCCAGGCCGCGCCCTTCACCAGCTACAGCGCAGGCGGCGGATGAATCACGGCATGCTCAGGCCAGAAACTGCCTGACGGCGCTCAACACCACGTCTTCATGTTCGCGATGAGGCACATGCCCACAGCCGGGCAGCATCTGCATCACACTCGGTCCGCCGGCCATGGCGATGAAGCGGCGCGGATGGGCGTCGGAGCCGAACTCGTCCAGATCGCCGTGCAAACTGAGCAGTGGGCAGCGCACCTGGGCCAGCACTGCATCCAGATTCCAGCCGGCGAAAGCGTCGGACAACCAGTTGTCTACCCACGCGCGTAACACCCAGCGGGCCTTGTCACCGTGGTACTTGCTCAGCCGTTCGATCTGCCCAGGCTCGGCGAACTGGCGATCGGCGGCGCGAATCCCGGCAAGGGTGCGGGCCTCGACAAAGGCCTGGGCCGATTCGGTAATCAGCCCCTGGCAGTGCTCGGCAAAGCGTGCCGCGCAACTGATCGCCATGCCGCCACCGACGCTGTGGCCAAAGACGATGAACGCATCGATGCCCAGCTGGCTGCGCAGCGCGGTAAATTCCTGCTCGGCTTGCGCTTCGACAAAGCCTAGGCGCAGCTGGCCAGGGTGGCCATCGGAGCGGCCAAAGCCGAGCCGGTCATAGGCGATCACTCGATGCCCGGTAGCGCGCGCCAAGCGCTCGGGAAACTCGCGCCATAGCGCCACGCAGCCGAGCGAATCATGCAACAAGATGATCGGCACGCCCTGCTCGCCCTGGGGCGTCCAGTCCTGGGCGAACAACCGCCCCTGCGCAGTTGCGATCCAGTGCTGCCTGACCTGCAGCTGCATCATGGCTTGTCCTGCACCGGCCCTTTGAGCTCGACCTGGTTGCCGTCGGGATCGAAGCAGTACAGCGACAGCCCCTCCCCCTGGGCGCCGTAGCGCTTCTCGGCCGGTTCGACAATTACCCCAGCGGCTTTGAGGTAGTCGCTCAGCGCTTGCTCATCGAACGGCTCGATGCGCAGGCAGAAGTGATGCAGGTTGCGCCCCTGATCTGCGGCAGCGCGACCTCCCGGCAGCCCCAACGGGCCGTCGATGCGCACCAGGTCGATCATCGCGCTACCGGCGGCCAGGTGGACCATACCCAGGTCTTCGCGAATCCGACTGACCTGACAGCCGAGCAGGTCACGATAAAAGCCGATGCTGCGCTCAAGATCGCTAACCCGCAGGACTAGATGGTCTATCTGTTCGATGGTGAAAGGCCGCATGCCGCATCTCCCTATGGCGACGTGGAAACAAGTGCACCAACATAGCCCATCACAGCCTGCGGCAACAGACCCGTGTTACTCGTTGACCAGCCGCTGCACCGCCCCCTGCTCATGCCGGGCCAGTACTCGCAAGATCTGGTCGACCAGGGCGCGCTCAGGCGCCTCCAGGTGTAGATGATGCCCACCCGGATGCCAGGAGACCTTGGCCTGGCGCGGCAGAGCCGCCTCACGGCGGGCGAAACCGTCACCGGCAAACGCGCCCTGACGACCCAGCATCAGGTACAGCGGGCAGCTGACCTGCGCCAGCAGTGCGCAGGCTTCACCTTCGGTCAGCGGCATGGGTTCGGGCAATACCAGGCGCGGATCATGGCGCCAGCAGTAACCATCGCCGACCTGCAACAGGTCACGCAGCGCCAGTAGCCGCGCAGCGTCCTCCGACAAATTGCCATCGAGGCGACTACGGCGCTGCTGCAATGCCGCGTCAAGGCTGTCGAACTGGCTGCCATCCGGCTCGCTGAAGCCCTGCAAGCGACTGCGTCGCACCAAGCGCTTGAGTCGGTAGGCCTTGGCCAGATGCTGCACGCGATCATCCTCGGCCACGGTAAACGGCGCGCCCATGCCATCGAGCAGGATCATGCTGGCAATGCCACTGGTCATTGCCGCAAGCAGGGTGGCGATGCCACTGCCCATGCCATGGGCGATCAGATGAAACTGGCTTAGGCCGAGGCTGTCGACCACTGCCAGCATGTCTTCGGCATGCTCCCACAGGTAGTAGCCACTGTCGTGACGGCGGTGATCGGAGCGGCCATGACCGACCAGGTCGGGTGCCACTACGAAGCAGCCATCGAGCAACGGCGCCAGGCGTTCGAATGAGGCGGCATTATCCAGCCAACCGTGCAGGGCCAACACCGGGATACCGTCCTCCGGTCCCCAGGTACGCACGGCGATCTCGATGCCGTCGAGGTCTAGCAGGTGATCCTTGGGCCTCATGGGCACTCTCCATGACTGCGCCCGACGCCCACGCGCCAGGCCGGCAGCCTACCATCGCCTAGTGCGCCGCCAGCTGCTGGCCCGTCACCGACGGCGACATGCGCGACACCGACCCCGAGCGCTAGCTATGTACCGCAAGGCGTGGCAGCGATTACGGCTTGATGGGGCTCCACTTTTCAGGAGCACCCGCATGACCAGCACCCCCGCCTACCACCACGCGCAAATCGTGCGCACGCTGCCCGCGTGGAGCAAACAATTACACCCAAGCCACACCCGCAAGATGATCCAGAGCCTGCGCAACGACTACATCGACGAGCACGGCGTGCCCTATCCGTGGTTTGCCGGCGCTCGTCCTGATTGGCAGGATGGCGTACGCAGGGCTATAGCCAAGCGCAATGAAAGCCGCAAAGCTCTGCAACAGGCACTGGCACCGCTCAAAGGCATTAGCGAATTCTGCGCCCCCTTGCTTGAGCAACGGTTGGCCCTCGACATTCCAGTCGATCAAGCCCAGTACAGCTTTCAGCCCTTTGAAGACATCGGCGACAGCTGGGTATCTCCCATCGACGTTGAATACCCAGTGGCAACCGAGCGAGAGACCAACGTCAGCGCCACCCGCCCTAAGGGCTCACCACAGCTGCGCAGTTTGCTCGAGGCGGCGCTGCACAATTTCACCGGTATTTCCCAGGCAGGCCCCTACAGCACCCTGCAATACAGCGCCACAGACACTCGAACACTGCCCACACTGACAGTGGAGCGGTTCATCCAGCATTGCCGAACGCTGGACCTGGGTGCACATTATCAAGCGCATCTGGACGCCATCCATGGCGGCGTTGCCGGTGAGACGCTTGAGGCACTGATGTCAGAGGCGAACCGAGATGAACTGCGAGTCAGGGCTCGGATCGCCTCGTTGCAAGGGCTGCTATCGGCCCACGGCCTGGATGCCCTGCATCAGCTGAGCAACAATCTGCCGACGCCGCGTTACAACCAATCCGCCCTGCACTGCTGGCGACTAAGTTTGTTTGATATCGGCCTGCACGAAGTCCTGCTGATCGGCCCAGACCAACCCGACCAGATCAACCCGCTGATCCTCTATATCCCAGGCGATGATCAGGAACCGCTGCGCGAGTACCCGTCACTGCGCGAAGCTATGGCTCGTTTCAAAGCACAGCTGCTCAGAACTACGTTTCGCCGCCAGATCAATGCCCTTGCCCCCGGCCCACTCCAGCCTGCGCTGGCCAAAAAACTGCAACACGCGCTGTTCGAACGCCGCGAACTCAATGGCAGCGAGGTCCTGCATCCGCGTAGCGCCCCAAAAATTGTCCTGAGTATCACGCGCTTACCCATTCAGCCATGGACTACGCTGCACAAACTGCATGTACTGCGGCTCAAAGGCGATGCGGCATGCATCGCTGTGCCGACCGCAGCAGTGGACGCCCAAGCGCAACTGGAACGCCTGAAACATTGGTATGAGGTCGGCCTGAACGTACTGAACGTCGCCGCCATGTTCGTCCCGGGGCTGAATACTGTGATGTTGGCAGTCGGCGCCAGCCAGATCCTGCAAAGCGTCTTCCACGGCCTCCACGCCTGGGAAGCAGGCGAAACAGCCGAGGCTTTGGCGCAACTGGAATCGATCATGGTCAATCTTGCAGTCGTCGGTACCCTTGCTGGCGGGGCTGCAGTGATCAAGGCTTCCGGATTCGTCGATATCATGAAAAGGGTATGGATCGAGGGCGAGGAGCGACTGTGGTCAGCCAACCTCACTGGCTACCGCAGCCGTGTCGAGCTGCCCGCTTCGCTTGAGCCCAACGAGCAAGGCCAATATCTGCTTGATGGCAAGTACTACATCCGCTTGGACGGTGAACTCTATGAGCAGGTCAAAGCTGCCGATAACAGCTGGCGGCTGAAGCATCCCGAGGACGCACACGCCTACAGCCCGCAGCTGAACCACAACCAGCAAGGTGCCTGGCGCGTAGAGCATGAGCAGCCCATGGACTGGGACACTACGCGCCTGCTGCGTCGCCTTGGCCCACCCAGCGCAGACTTGTCTGATCAGCAACTACTCAGCGCAATGCGAAGCACGGGCCTTGACGAGGATGTCTTGCGTTACACCCATATGCGCGCAAAACCCGCACCGGCGCTGCTTGTAGACGCGCTCACCCGGCTCAGGCTTGACCACGAAGTAGACGACATCATTGTCCGCGTGGGTGACGGCCGCTCGCTCGCCGCCTACAAGAATTACGCGGTCCCGGCGCTGCTGGAACTGCCAAACTGGCCGCAGGACCACGCGATCCGCGTCTTTAATGGTCCTGAGTTATGGGGAAGCTCTACCCTGTATGGCCAAGGCAGTGTGGAAATCCAGCTGAATCGAACGAACTTGGAACAAGGCGAACTGGCCACGGCAGTGTTGAGTCAAATGGACGAACAAACTGCCAGCGCCCTGTTACCGAATACTTCCCAGGAACTACGCGCGCAAAACCTTCAGAAAAAGCTCGCTGATCACCTCAGTGGCCAGCACACAGCCATGTTCCAGAGCCTGTATCTGGGGCATCGCCCAGCGCTCAGTGAAGCCGCGCAGACACTGGGTCGCCAGTTCACCAGCCTGCCAGACCCTGCCCTTGAGGAAATCGTCGAGCACGCCACCCCACTTGAGCGCAAGCAGCTGGCTGGTCGTCGTGTGCCCTTGCGCATTGGCGAGGAAGCGCGGCGGCTGCAATCACGGGTGCGCCTGGACCGAGCCTTGATCGGCCTGCACCGTCCAACGCTGGCAAACGCCGACACACGCCTGTTGGAGGAAGCGCTCTTGGTTGAGCGACCGGATCTGGCCAATGCCACGCCAGCGCAGCTGTTTGCGCTACTGGCTAATGACCGCCCGCTGGCTGCCCGACTGCTTGGCCAGCAAGCGATCAGACCGGGCTTTCGTTCGCCCTTGCGCCTAAGCGATGGACGCGTGGGCTATCCCCTGAGCGGCAGACAAGGCACTAGCGCACGGCGTCTACGCGATTTGTACCCCGCACTAGACTCCCGCCAGCGCCAAACAATGCTCCAGCGGCTCACCCAGCGCGGCGATCTGGCCACGCAACTCAACGTCCTAGAGGAAGAATGGCGCAACCTTGATAGCAGCCTGAGTGCCTGGTCGCAGGCAGTCGGGGATGTGCGACGGGCAAGTCGCGAGGTGTTCAGTGATGCTGTGCGCAGCGCTTGGCGGCGGGAAACCGGCGCCACGTTGGAGGTGACATCCATTGAGCTGGAGACCTTGCCCCCACTGCCGGCGCGCATGGAGCACATTACTGCCATCACCGTGCGTGATGCGGGGGTGCGTCATATGGCCGAAGCGTTTCTGCAGAGCTTCCCCAATCTTGAGCGCTTGCGCGTCATCCAGAACCCTGAACTAGACAGTACAACCCTGTTTCAGGCGTTGCGCCGCAGCACGCGCCTGCGTGAGCTGGACCTGCGCAATAATCAGATGGCGACATTACCGGCAAATGCGCTGCCAACGCTGACGCAACTGCGGCAGTTACGCAGCCTGAGCCTGCGTCACAATGACTTGCGGTTGAGCGCGGAACAGTTGCGAGCGCTGACTCAGCTGCCCGTGGAATTGCTGGACCTAAACCGCAATGCCATCGAGCTCGATGCCAGCACAGCCCCCTACTTCCAGGACATGGTGCACCTGCGCCGTCTGGAACTCGCCGGCAATCCGCTGCGAATCGCCCCTGATGTACGTTACCTGGCGCGCCTGGAACATCTGAATCTGAGCAGAACCCAGTTGACCAGCTGGCCCGAAGGGCTGACCACCTTGATGAGTCAACGTAACTATCAACTGCGCCATCTTGACCTGAGTGACAACGCCATCCCCTTGGTACCTGACCTTGAGACTGTGCTTGCCACACCGTATGCGCAGGGCCTACGCGATGAGCGCGCCGGTCTGCGTTGGCACTTCAATTACAACAGGTTGCAGGAAGGTCAAGCCCTGCGGCTGCGTGAATCCAGCATCAGCGTTATCGAACACTCAGTGTCCGAATCAGAAAGCGAGGGTGGCTGGCTGGAGGCGGGTTCGGCGCAACAACGAGCGCGCGCTGAAGCGTTCATGATCAGCCTTGAGAATGAGCCGGTGGTCGATGTTCTGGATCGCCTGACACTTTCCGCCGAAGCCCTGCATCACCCGCAAGGCCTTTATCGTCGGGTGTGGGCGCTGCTGGGGCGTGTGACCGAAGATGACCAGTTGCGCCAACGCATCGTAGAGGTTGCGCGCGAGTACCCGGCAACCTGCGGCGACGCTGGGACCGATGCGTTCAGTGCGCTGGAACTGGAAGTTTTGGCCTTCGACGAAACCGAGTATGCCGATCTTGCGCCGCAATACAGCTTCAACTTCTACCGCAGGCTGTTCCGCCGCGCTCAGGTCAACGCTATAGCCGACAATATCGCCGTGCGCAGAGCGCTACGCCGGGCGGCCCTCGTGGACAACCTGCCAGAACTGCCAGAACTCGCCCCAGAAGACGCTATCAGCGACGAAGACCTGCGCAACTCGCTGGTTGACGACATCGAGATTCGGTTGGCCTTACGCCAGGCCCTGGCGCCCGAAGCCTTGCTGGACTTCCCTGAGCCAAGCCAGGGCATGCTCTATCGGCAGACGGCAATGATCACCAGCACCATCGAATACAACGTCGAGCAACGGGTTTACGAGCTCGATAGTGTGCCCGCCAACCGACATGAGTGGATGGTCCGCCACCCGACCTGGCAACTGTTTCTTCAGCGTGAATACGGCGACCAGCTAAGCGCCCTAACCGAAGCCTGGCTGCACGGCTCCAACTACCTTTCTGGCGTGTATGAGCTGACAGACGGGCCGCTCACCCCTGAGGTAACCCTGGCGCTGACCGCCGCGGTAGGGCACAGCCCTATTGAGGACGGCCAGTTGCGTCAGGCTGAGCTTGAGGGGCAAGCGCTGATCGATGCCTGGGCGTCGTTCAAGCAAGCGAAGGAGCGCGCTGAGCACGCACTCCAGCTGCGCCTGACCGCCGCCCTGGATCGTAACAACCGAGGGCCCAACAGCTAATCTGACATCCCACTACTGGCCGCGCAGGTCTTCGAAGAACACCTGCCGGCCATCAACCTGGCTGGAGGCACGCGGCAACTTGGCGGTCTCGCCAGAAGCCGCCTCCACATGCCAGTAGCAGTGCCTGACTGCGCGGGTCACCGCCACGTAGGCCAGGCGCTGCACTTCTTCTTTCTGCGCGGTATCGAACGGCTGGGCGTCGCCAGCGCGGCCAAGATCGGCCAGACGATAGACCTGGTTCTTGTACGGCGAGCTGGTCAGGTACTGGCAGTCGCCGAGCATGAACACCGCATCGGCCTGCAAGCCCTTGGCGCTGTGGTAGGTCAGTTGGCGCAGGCGGCGCTGCTCGGCTGGCAAGCTAGAATCAGCTTTAACTACAGCCTGAATATGCTCTGAAATCAGTAACTTATCGCTACTTTTTCGAAACAATATCATCACCGATTCGCCGCGCTCGTAGTGCTCGATCACGGTCTGTCCAAAGGCCGCCTCATCACGATCGAAAATCCGCACCGGTGACAACGGCAGCGCTGCCGCCACGCCGCTGGCTCGGGCCTTCTTGCCGGCAATCGCCTGCGCGCCTTTGACCAGATGCTCAGCGGCATCGATAACCTGCTGCTGGCTGCGGTAGTTCTCCACCAGCATCACCCGGGTATTGGCCGGTGACGGGAAGGTCTTGGTGAACTCCATGAAAAACTTCGGCGAGCTGCCGCGCCAGCCATAGATCGACTGCCAGTCATCGCCCACGCACAGCAACGATGAATGCTGGGCGCTACGCCCCACATGCATCGCCGGGCCGCGCCGGCGAATCTCGGCGAGGCTGGCGCGCAGCCAGCTGACGATCTGCGGCGAGACGTCCTGGAACTCATCGATCATCAAATGCGCCAGCGGGCGCAGCAATGGATCGGGCAGCAGTTGCAGGTTCTCTGGGTTGTTCTCGCCAAACAGGGCAAACATCCGGTTGTAGGTCATGACCGGAGGCGACTGGGCCAGCAGGTGCGCTTCCAGGGCTCGCCAGTACAGCGCCAAGGCCTCGAAGAATTGCCCATCGCTGTCACCGGGCGGGAAGCTCATGGCGGTAACCGCGCCGCCCACTTCCAGGCCGAGGTTTTCGATGAAGCTCGCAGCCGCTACGAAAGCATCCAGCAAGGGCGCCGGCGCCAGCTCGCCCTTGACCTTGTATTCAAAGCCAGGCCCGGCTACAGCGTCGCCCGCCAAGGAGACTGCCAGGCGCTTAGCCGATGCATAATTATCAAGCCATATCAGTGGCTTATCGCAGAAAGCTTGAAACAAGGTGCGTTTTACCGCCCACTCTGCGCGCACCGCAAGCTTGGCCCCCGGGCGCTGATACTGAGCACTTTCATTAGGGTCGAAGCCCAGCACCACCCACCCATCCTGGCCTTGCAAACGCCCATGCACATGGAAGCTGTAGCCTCGAATCTGCACGGTTTCGCGGCATGGCTCGATGCCCTTGATCGGCCAGGCACCGGCAGCGAACCACAGATCCTCGATCACGTCGCACAGCTCTTCGTCGCGCTGAGCGGCCAATTGGGTCACCTGCACGCGCTTTTGCACGTCGGGGTGGTCCGGGTCCAGCGGCTTGAGCTGCAAGGCCTCGCGGCGCAAGGCGCCTATCAGCTCGGCGAAACGCGGGCTGTCGCGCAACAGGTCGCGATAACACAGGTTGAGCTGCTGGCGCTGGGCATCGTTCAAGCGCAGGTCGAACGGGTTGCTGTCGGCGGCGTCCTCACTGCCAGCGGGCATCTCGTTGCCCAGGGTTTCGAAGGCGCGTAGTTGGCCAAAGCCAGGCAGGCTGCGAACCAGCGGCAGGATCCGCGAATGGAAGGTACGCACCAGCTCGCGAGCGCTGACCGCTGGCAAGTCGAGCTGCCAAAGCGCGAACACCTGTTGCAAGCGCTTGATGAAGTCTTTGCGCGACTCACGCGTGAAGGTCACCACGGTCATGGCGTCGAGCTCATAGCCCAGGTAATGGCGCAGCAACAGGATGCGCAGTACCAGCGAGGTCGACTTGCCCGCGCCCGCCCCGGCCACCACACAGGTTGACGGCGTATCGCTGAAAATCAGCTTCCACTGCGCAGCGCTAGGCTGGGCCTCGGCCGGGAGGCGCTGGGCCACATCAGCCTTGAAGCGCTTTTTCAGCTCGGCGCTCAGCGGCAGGCGCCAGTCATCGAACAGTTTGTCGTCCTGGCCGGGTACCCCAGGGTTTTCGGGGCGAGTATCGCGGATCACCAGAACCTGGCGCCCGGCCTCATAGCCCTCGGCCCGGCCACGCTCGTAACCCTCGCGCAGGCCATCGGTATGGCCGCTGCGCTGGCCAGTGGCGTGGCCGAGGAACCAGGAGTCGCGGTGCTGCGCTTGCAGACGACTCAGGCCACGGCCCAACAGGCGTGCCGCCAGACGCCGAAACCAAGGCAGTTGGGCAGGCGGAGACAGGTCCGCTGGGACAGGGGGCTGCTCGTGTGGCACGGTCACTCCGTTGAAAATCCAATCAGCTGTGCATGTTCGCCGTATCCGCCACAAATCACCAGCGAATGCTTGAAGATCAGTGAATTAGGCGATGAAACGCATAAAACACCGCACCTTTAAATATCTATAATTACGATCATATTTAGCCGATATTTACGCTTATTTTCGATCATTCAATCGCGCATCATGGCCCCATTCCACCGACTCAAGGAGCACGATCATGCTGCAACTGCGACCCTTCGATACCCTCGGCCATGCCAACCACGGCTGGCTCGACGCCCACCATCACTTCTCGTTCGCCGAATACTACGATCCGGCCCGGATGCACTGGGGCAACCTGCGGGTGTGGAACGACGACCTGATCGCCGCCGGCAGTGGCTTCCCGCCACATCCGCACCGCGACATGGAAATCATCACCTATGTGCGTGAAGGCGCCATCACCCATGAAGACAGCCTGGGTAACAAAGGCCGTACCGAGGCCGGTGACGTCCAGGTGATGAGTGCCGGTAGCGGCATCGTGCACAGCGAGTACAACCTGGAGCAGGTCGATACGCGGATCTTCCAGATCTGGATCATTCCACAGCGGGTCGGCGATGCGCCGTCCTGGGGTACCCGGCCATTCCCTAAAGGCCAGCGCGGCGAAGGCTTCGTGACCCTGGCCAGCGGTCGCGAGGGCGATGAGCAGCAACTGCGCATCCGCACCGATGCGCGCCTGGTGGCGGCTACCTTGCAAGCTGGGGAAAGCGCAGAGTACCGCTTCGACCAGGGCCGCCGTGGCTACCTGGTGCCGGCCAAGGGCGCGGTCGAGGTCAATGGGGTACGGGTCAATGCCCGGGATGGCCTGGCGATCGAGCAGGAAGCGCTGTTGACCGTCACGGCGATCGAGGACAGCGAGATCGTCCTGGTCGATGTAGCCTGATCACGATGCCCTTTAACACCTCATCGCGGGGCAAGCCCGCTCCCACACGATCCGCGTTGTTCGCCGATTGTGTAGGCGCGGGCTTGCCCCGCGATGAGGCCCTGGAGGCCGCTTACCTCAATTGGCCAAACGCCGAAACACCATCCCCGATACCCCGCACAACCCCGCACACACCAGCATGACCGTGGTGACATCCGCCACCGACGTCTCCGCCCTTCCGTCCACCCCCGCCAACACCCCCAGCATCAACCCCGCCAGGCTCACCGACATGGCCATGGTCAACTGCCCCGACATCGACGAAAGCGAGGTGGCAGCAGCCGAGCGCTCCCCCGGCACGTCCTGATAGCTTGCCGCCCCCAGGGTGGAAAACTGCAACGAGCGCACCAGCCCTGCGACGAACAACACCAGCGCCATCAACCAGATCGCCGTATCCCGGTCGAACCAGGCGCACAGGGCAATCCCAGCGCCACTGAGCACGGCATTGCAGCTGAGCACCTGGCGATAGCCGTAACGGCGCACCAGCGGCACTGCCAGTAGCTTCATCAACAAGGCGCCGACGCCGCCGCTGACCACCAGCCAGCCCGCAGCCATCGGGCTCATGCCCAGGCAGTTTTGCAACAACAGCACCAGCAGGAAGGGTTGCGCCGCCGAACCGAGGCGAAACAGCCCGCCGCCGGCCTGGGTCACGCCAAAGCTGCGCAGGCGCAGCAGCGACAGGTCAACCAGCGGATTGGGATGGCGCCGCGCATGCAGCAGGTAACCCAAGGCGCAAGCCACGCCGCCGCCGATCAAGGCCAAGGCCCACATCCGTGGCAGTTGGCCCAGCCCGAGCGACTCCAGGCCCAATACCAGCATGGCCAGTGCGCCGCCACTGAGCAGCAAGCCGCGCCCATCCAGCGGTGGCACCGCGCGCGGGGGAAAGTCAGGAACGTGCTTGAGGATCAGCAGGCATCCCAGCAGGCAGATCGGCAAGTTGATCAAGAAAATCCAGTGCCACGACAGCGCCGTCACCAACAAACCGCCCAGCAACGGCCCCAGCAGCGGCCCCACCAAGGCAGGCAAGGCCAGCCAGGACATGGCCTGGAGCAATTGCTCGCGGCTCGACCAGCGCAGAATGATCACCTGCCCCACCGGCGTCATCAGCGCCCCCGCCGCGCCCTGCAACATGCGTCCCAGGCACAGCTGCCAGAGCGACTCGGCCAAGGCGCACGCCAGTGATGCAGCGGTGAACAGCCCCATTGCCAGCAACATCACCTGACGCGGGCGAAAGCGCTCGGCGGCCCAGCCGCTGAGCGGCACGCACAGGGCCAAGGCCAGCATGTACAGCGACACCACCAGGTTCATGCGCAGGCCCGGCTCGCCAAAATCCGCCGCCATGCTCGGCAGCGCGGTCATCACCGCGGTGCTGTCGAGCAATTCCATGAACAGTGCGGCGCCGATGATCACCGGCACCTTGGGGCTTTGCAGATGGCCGACCAGGGCGGCCGGCTGTGCCGTCAAAACAGCCCCGAGACAGGTGGCCGGGTGCCTTTGAGTTGCCAGGCGCCCACCACCGCCGCCTTCCAGTGACGCGGGTTGTGGTTGGCCACGGTGCGGGCATTGCGCCAGTGTCGATCGAAGTTGTGCTGGCGGCCAGTGGTCGAGGCGCCGCCGACGTCGAACAGCGTTTCGGCGGCTTTGAGGGCCAACTCCGCCACCAGGTATTGGGCTTGCGCCACGTCCAGGGCGGCCTGCTCGACTGCGGCTTCGTCAAGCTGTGCGGTCCAGGCCCGGTCGATGCTCGCTGCTGCCTTGAGCACCAGCGCCTCGGCGCCAAAGGCGCGCGCCGCGATATCGCCTACCGACAGCTCGACGTAAGGGTCATCGACCGAGCGGCTGGCGCTGCTGTGCTTGATCGGCCGGGCGTGCTCGCGGGCAAACTGACTGGCATCGTTCAAGGCATTGCGGGCGATCCCGGCCAGCACGGTGCCGAGAAACAGCTGCAAGAACGGCGTGACGATGGTGCGCTGGCCGTCTTGCACCGTGCGCGTGCGGATATCACTGGCCTCGACCCGCACGTTGTGCAAATGGGTGGTGCCGCTGGCGGTCAGGCGTTGGCCCATGGCGTCGAAATCGTCGACCAGCTCCAGGCCTTCACGGTCACGCGGCAGGATGAACGACACCGGTTGTTCGTCCTCATCCAAGGCCACCGCGCTGACATAGTCGGCGAACAGCGCCCCGGTGCTGTAGAACTTGCTGCCGTTGGCGCGGAAATGGTCGCCCTCGCGCACCAGGCGTGCGGCGATGGCGCCATTGGCGCCGCCCAGTTCCCAACCGGCATTGCCAATCACCGCGCCCTCAAGGTAGCGGGCGAACCAACGCTCACGCTCCTGTTCGGCGCCTTCGGCGGTTGCGGCCAACAGCCCCTCGACGAAGGCAAAGCCAGGGCGCAGGGCTTGGGCAACGTTGGAGTCGACCGAGGCCACCTGCAGCAACAGCTCAATCACATCGCTGACACTGCCGCCCGGGCCGCCGTATTGCTGGGGAATGCGCACGGTGTACAGCCCAGCGGCGGCGAGCTGGGCGATGGCCGCATGCGGCAGGCTGCGCTCGCGTTCGCGCAGGGCAGCGCCAGCGGCGATCTCCGGCAGCAAGACTGCGATACGCGCTTTGAGTGCGGCGACAGTGGCAACGGGCGCCTGGGCAGGGAAACGTTGAAAGGTGGTCATGGGGCAGTCCTTAGATGGCAATTTTCCACAGTCGTGATTCATCGAACAGGTCGAAGGCTTCGTGTTCCAGGTCCAGCGGCGGCACTACCAGTTCGGCGCCGGCGCCCGGCAGGCGCGGTACCGAGCCGAGCAGGCGGCGGGTGTATTCATGTTCAGGGCGCTCGAACAGCTGCTCGACGGGCGCCTGCTCGACCACCTGGCCATGGCGCATCACCAGCACGTCGTCGCTGACATGGCGGATCACCCCCAGGTCATGGGAGATGAACAGGTAGGCCAGGCCCAACTCGTCCTGCAGGTCAGCCAGCAAGTCGAGCACCTGGGCCTGCACCGAGACATCCAGCGCCGAGACCGGCTCGTCGCAGATGATCAGGCGGGGTTCGCTGGCAATCGCCCGGGCGATCGCCACCCGCTGGCGCTGGCCGCCCGACAGTTGCAATGGCCGGCGCTGGGCAAGCTCTGCTGGCAGGCGCACCTGGTTAAGCAGCAAGGCTATGCGCGCCGGTCGCGCGGCAGTATCGATACCCGCCACTTGCAGGGCATCGTCGAGGATCTGCGCCACGCTCCAGCGTGGGTCGAACGAGCCGAGCGGGTCTTGGTAGATCACGCTGATCTGGCGCCGCAGCGGCCGTCGGCTGGCTTCGCTGACCGCCTCGCCCGGCAAGTTCCAGGGCTGGCCGCGGTACAGCACCTGGCCCTCGTCGGGGCTCAGCAGGCCCAGGGCGATACGCGCGACGGTGGTCTTGCCAGAGCCGGATTCACCGACGATGCCCAGGGTGCGCCCGGCGCGCAGGGTGAAATCAACCCCCTGCACCACTTGCCGCACCAGGCCATCGGGGCCGGCATAGCGCTTGCCCAGGCCGCGCCCTTGCAACAATACATCGCCATGCCCGCGGGCAACGGCGGGGCGGGTTACGCCCGCTGGCTGTGGCGACAGCCGCGTACCGCGCGGGTGCTCGGCCGGCACTGCCGCGAGCAAGGCCTGGGTGTAGGCATGCCGGGGCTGGCGCAAGACCTGCTGCATCGGCCCCTGCTCCACCACCTCGCCGTGGCGCAGCACCAGCACCTCGTCGGCCAGCTGGGCGACCACCGCCAGGTCATGGCTGATGATCAACAGCGATGCGCCACGCGCCTTGATCTGCTGGAACACTTCAAGGATTTGCGCCTGCACCGTGGCGTCCAGGGCCGTGGTCGGCTCATCGGCGATCACCAGCGCAGGGTCAAGGGCCAGCGCGCTGGCGATTAGCGCGCGTTGGCGCAGGCCGCCAGACAGCTGCCCCGGGCGCTGACGGGCGCGCAGGGCAACGTCCGGCACGCCGACCCGCTCCAGCAGCTCCAGCACCCGCGCATTGCGCTGCTGGCGGTCGCCGTAGCGATGGGTCTGCAGCACTTCGAGGATCTCCTTGCCGACCGGGCGCAAGGGGTCGAGCGAAACCAACGCATCCTGCAGCACGAAACCGATGTCCTTGCCGCGCACCTGGCGCCATTGGCGTTCGCTCAAATCGAGCAGGTCATGGCCGGCAAAACTCAGCTGGCGCGCGGTCACTTCACTGTTGGGCCCGGTCAGCCCGACCAGGCTACGCGCGCTGACGCTCTTGCCCGAGCCCGATTCACCGACCAGCGCCACGCAGCGCCCCGGGGCCAGGGTGAAGCTCACGTCGCGGACCACGCTGTTGCCGGCGAAGGACACCGTCAGGCCCTCGACGATCAGGGTCTTGTCAGTCATGGCAGGCGGCCCTCCAGGCGTTGTTGGATATAGCGGCCGGTCACCGTGGTGGCCAAGGTGGTCAGCACGATGAACAGCCCTGGGAAGAAGGTCAGCCACCAGGCGTTGGCGATGAAGTCGCGGCCCATCGACAGCATGGTGCCCCACTCCGGTGCCGGTGGCCGGGCGCCAAGGCCGAGAAAACTCAAGGCCGAAGCCCAGACGATGGCCTGGCCGACGCCCATGGTCAGGGTCACGATCAGCGGCCGCATGGCGTTGGGCAGGAGCTGGCGCACAATGATCCGCGAGGTCGGATGGCCGAGCGCCCGCGCCGCTTCGATGTAGCCGGCATTGCGCACCGCCAGCACCTGGCCGCGGACCATCCGCGCATAGCCCGGGGCGCCGCCCAGGCCGGTGGCGACGATCAGCGGGCCGATGCCGCTGCCGAACACCGCCACGAACAGCAGCGCCAGCACCAGGCTGGGAAAGGCGAACAGCACTTCCAGCAACCAGCCGACCCCACGGTCGAGCTTGGCCCCGCCCAGCCCCCCAAGCAGCCCCAGGCTGATGGCGATGGCCATCGACAAGGCCGTGGCCGCCACACCGATCAGCAGGCTCTGGCGGGCACCGTGGATGACCCGGGCGAAGATATCGCGACCGGACTGATCGGTGCCCAGCCAGTGCGCCCAGCTCGGCGGCTGGAACGCTTCGCGGGGCACGATGGCCAGTGGGTCGATATGGGTGAACAGCTGCGGCGCCAGGGCCGCCAGCAGCAACCCGGCGAGAAACACCAGGGCCAGGCTCGCACCCAGCGGCGGCAGGTGCAGCCGCCGTTGCCGGCGCAGCGGGGCCTGCGCCCGCTCAAGGATCAGTTCGCTCATGGCTTGGCCTCCTGTTGACGGGGATCGATCCACTGGTAGAGCAAGTCGACCAGAATGTTGGCCAGCACGTAGCCGGCAGCCACCACCAGGCTGATGCCGATCACCAGTGGCAGGTCCTGCACTTGCACCGCTTGATACAGCTGACGGCCGACGCCTTTGCGCGAGAAGATCACCTCGCACACCACCGCGCCGCTGATCAGCGCGCCAATCGCCCAGCCGGACAACGACACCCCCGGCAGCAGCGCATGGCGCAGGGCATGCCGAAAGCGCACGGCCAGGTCGCTCAAGCCGCGGCTGCGGGCGGTGAGGATGAACGGCTGGTCCAGGGTCAGTTCGAGCGATTCGCGGGTTACCTGGGCAATGAAGCCGGCCAGCGGGATGGCCAGGGAAAACGCCGGCAGCACCAGGCTCGCCAAGCTGTCGCTGCCCGCCGGCGGGAACCAGCGCAGGCCAAAGGCGAACACCGCCAGCAGCACCACGCCGAGCCAGAAGTGCGGTAATGCCGCGCTCAGGGTTTCGGCCATCGACGCCAGGCCACCGACCAGCCTGCCGCGCCCGGCGGTCACCACCGTCAGCAGCAACACCAGCAACCAGGCCAGCAGCAGCGCCGCCACGGTCAGCTCAAGGGTTGCCCCGCCCTGCTCGGCCAACACCTGGGTCACCGGCTGGTGTTGCGAGTAGGACACGCCCAGGTCGCCCTGTAGCAGGCGGCCGAGGTAGAACACGTACTGCACCGCCAGCGGCTGGTCCAAGCCGTATTCCTTGCGCGTGGCTTCGATCGTCTCCGGGCTTGGGTTGGCGCTGGGACCGCCGAGGATCGCCAACACCGGATCGCCCGGCATCAAGCGCAGGGCGAAGAAGGTCAAGCTGGCCACGGCCCACAGCACCAGCACGCCACCGGCCAGGCGGATGACGGCGCGTCGGCCCAGGGCGGCCAGGCGTTCGCGGCGTGGGTCGGTCACTGCCAGGGAAGTTGCGCTGCTCATTTGCTCACCCATGCGTCATACAGATAAGTCACCGCCAACGACGGCTCCAGGCGCACGCCGTGGGCGGTCTTGTAGATGCCCAGGCGCGTGCTTTGCGGGTAGGTGTTCAGTTGCAGGTACTGCGCGGCCGCCTGCTGTTGCGCCCGGTGATAGAGGGCCCGGCGCTGCTCGGGGTCCTGGGTGGCCAGGGCGCTTTCGAGCAAGGCATCGAAGCCGGGGTCGGCATAGCCCGAGGAGTTCTGGTGGTAGCCACCGACGCCCGCAGGCTGGACGAACGCCGAGCTGAAGATGATCCGCAGCACATCGGGGGTATTGGTATTCCAGTAGCCGGTGCGGATGTCGTAGTCCCAGGCCGCCTGGCGCGCGGTGACCTGGGCGTCGCTCATCTGGTCCAGCACCAGCTCCAGGCCGACCTGGCGGGTGGTGGCCTGGACCTGCTCCCACAAGGTCAGCTCCGAGGGCGGTGTGCGCGCGCCGATCAGCACGGTGGCGCTCAGGCGCTTGCCATCCTTGGTGCGGTAGCCGTCGGCGTCGCGCCCGGTCCAGCCAGCTTCATCGAGCAACTTCGCCGCACGGGCCGGCTGGTAATTCTGGCTGTCTTCGAAATCGCCGCTGTAGAACGGCGTGGCCACGCTCAGTGGCCCGGCAGCACGCGGAAACTCGCCAAAGTAGACACTCTTGAGCGCGCCCTCGACATCAGCGCTGCGCACGAACGCCTCGCGCACCCGGATATCGTCGAACGGCGCACGGCGCATGTTGAAGGTGCCGTTGGTGGGGTTGCCAGGGCGCTGGGCGACGATCAACTCAACGTCTGGGTTGCGCCGCGCGGCTTCGTGGGATTCCGGCGGCAGGGTTTCGATCACATCCACCTCGCCCGCCTGCAGCGAGGCAAAACGCACCGAAGGCTCCTGGATGAACTTCCAGACGATCCGCTCCAGATACGCTGGGCCTTGATGCTTGGCGGTAGGCGGCGCCCAGTTGTAGTCCGGGTTACGGACCAGCTCGACCTGGTTCTGCCGGTCCCAACGGGCCACCTTGAACGGGCCGCTGCCCACGGGGCTTTCGCAGTTCTGGTCACGGCTGCGCTTGAGCGCGGTGGGTGACTGGATACCCAGAAAGCCCTGGGCCAAGACTTCGAGGAACGCCGCATAGGGCGTGGCCAGGCGCACCACGGCGGTGTAGTCGTCGATCACATCGGTGCCACGGTACTGGCGGATATAGCCGCCGGCCGTGCTCGATTGGGTCTTGGGATCGGCCATATGGTCGAGGTTGGCCTTGACCGCCTCGGCGTTGAATGGCGTGCCGTCGGTGAAGCGCACGTCGCGGCGCAGGTGGAAGGTGTAGCGCAAGCCGTCGGCGGACACCTCCCAGCGGGTCGCCAGCCACGGGCCGATACGCCCGTCGCTGTCCATCGACACCAACGAGTCGAGGTACTGCTGGGCGACGAACACCTGGGGCATGTCGCCGGCAACGTGCGGGTCGAGGCAGGTCGGCTCGCGGTCGGTTGCGTAGACCAAGGTGCCGCCATGCACCGGCTGGTCGCTGTGGACCGTACGCTGCTCGGCGCGCTCGCAGCCGACCAGGGCCAAGGCGGCACATAGCGGGATCAGGGGAAGGATTGGATGATTCAAGGTCGCTCCTGCGCAAGGCCCAAGGATGGTCAATGGGCTATTGCAGGAGTTGTGCCGGGTTCAAGGGCCTGATTTTATTGGGGTTGGCGACGTTTTCAGTGAATGAGGGCGGGCAAAGTGTAGGGCTGCTGTTGGCCTGCCAACAGTTGCCGCCTCATCGCCAATCGACGCCACTTAAAAATCGATCGAGCCTGAGAACTTCACCAACCGCGGATCGCCCTGGGTCAGGTAACCACCATTGGCCGAGGCCCAGTAATTCTTGTCGGTGAGGTTCTCCACATTGACCCGCAAGGTGATGTCCTTGCGCTGCACGCTAAAGCGATAGCGCGCGCCGACATCGAAGCGGTTCCAGGTCGGCAGGCTGAGCGTGTTGCCAGGGTCGGCATACTGCCCGCCAGTGCGCAGCATGCGCGCATTCAGCGCCAGCCCCTCAAGCCCCGGCACATCCCAGTCGACGCTGGCGTTGAGCTGGAAGGTCGGCACCCCGACGGCGTGGTTGCCGTCATTGCTGCCATCCAAGGTGTTTTTCAACTCGGTGTCCATGCGCGTGCCGCCGGCCATCAGCCGCAAGCCGGCAATCGGTTCGCCGAACACGCTCAGCTCCACGCCCTTGTTGATCTGCTCACCATCCTGGACGAACACGTTGCCCTGGACAAAGCCATCAGTGGGCCGCTCGATGCGATAAACCGCGAGGTTGGCGCCAAAGCGCTGATAGTCGAACTTGACCCCGGCTTCGACCTGCTTGGTCTCGGCGGGCGCAAATACCTCGCCGGCATTGATCACCTGCCCTGAAGCCGTTGCGCCCTGGGCCAGGCCTTCGATGCGGTTGGCGTACAGCGAGATCGACGGATTGAGCTTGTAGACGATGCCATACACGGGCGTGGTGACCGCTTCATCGTAGAAGGCATTGCGCCCAGCATCCGCGCCCTCGCCGTCATAGGCATAGCCCTCGACCCGCAGTTGCTGGCGGCGCACCCCTGCGGTCAGCAGCAGGGTGTCGTCGAACAGGCCCACGGTATCGGAGATGGCGATACTGCGGTTGCGGGTTTTGCCGGTCACGCCCGGGTCGTCCAGCTTGCCGCCGACGAAGGTCGGCGTGGTCGGTTTGGGTAGCGGGTCGGTGTGGTAGATGTTGGTGTCTTGCGAGTTATAGAAGACGAAGGCGTTCTCCTGTTGGGTCCAGATACTTGCCGCGCCGATATTCAGCTGATGGCTCAGCGGCCCGGTCTGGAAGCGGCCGTTGATGCCGGCCATGAGGGTCGTGTTGTCCTCGTTATGGGGGATCTTGGAGCCACCGATAGTCGCCGCGCCGCTGCTGTCGGTAAGGATCGGCGTACCGTAGAAGCCATTCTCGTGGGTGTGCTTGGCACCACCGGCCAGGTAGCCGCTCCAGTTGTCGTTGAAATCATAGTCGCCGCGGACCATGCCGAAGGTGTCCTCGGTTTCGGTCCAGGCCCACTCCTGGCCGTAGTTGTGATCGGCGTCGGGGGCGCGTGGAATATCCGTCAGGCCGCCGCCCAGGCGCACCGAGTTGCGCATGTGGTTGACCCGCTGTTTCTGATAGCCGAAGTCGGTCGAGAGCTTGAAGTTGTCGCCACGGTAATCCAGGCCGATCATGAACAGCTTGCTGCGCTGGTCCTGATCATCCACCGCGGTTTCACCCTCGCGCTGAGACAGGTTCAGGCGCACGCCCAAGCGGTTGTCCGCGCCAAATCGCTGACCGAGGTCCAAGTGCTCGCCCAGGCGCCCATCGCTGCTGATGTCCTGGGTGTAGCGACGCGTTGGCGTGTCGCCGGCGCGCTTGGGTTGCAGGTTGACGTTGCCGCCCAAGCCGGTGCCGGTGGGGCTGGCGCCATTGAGAAAGGCGTTGGGGCCTTTGAACACCTCGACGCGCTCGACGGCATCAGGCGAGATCATCTGCCGCGGCAGCACGCCGTACAGCCCGTTGAAGGCGACGTCATCGCCATTGAGCGGCAGGCCGCGAATGACGAAGACCTGCGATTGGTTGCCGAAGCCGAACGACTGGCGCACCGAGGGATCGTTGAGCAGCACGTCGCCGATGTCTTCGGCCTGTTGATCCTCGATCAGCTGCGCGGTGTAGCTGGTCATGGTAAAGGGCACGTCCATCATGTCCTGGTTGCCCAGGATGCCCATCTGCCCACCGCGCGCCACTTGGCCGCCGGCAAATGCCTCGGGCAATTGGCTGGGTGATGGCTTGGCTGCCTCGGCGTTGACCGCGGTGGCATCGAGTTCGATAGGGCCGTCGGCCGCCTGGGCGTTGACGGCGAGGGAACAGCACAGGGCCAGCAAGGTCGGACGAACAGGGCAAGGTCGCGCCATGGAAAGCTCCGCAAGCGGTAGAGGGACGCCTTCCTGGCAGATGAGAAATGGAGAACAACTGAGTATTGTTTCTAGACGAGGTTACGAATTATTACCAAATCATCGCACTTTCGACGCGACCAGCGGTCTACTGCCTCTTTTGCCGCTTCTATGTCATAGCCGGCCGTTTATTCGAACTGCACGGCAGAGGGCCAAAAGCCCCGTGCTTGTGTAGGATGAGCAGCGCAAACCAAGGCGCTGCCAGATAGGGAGATATACATGCGCGTCCTGCCATCCGTTGCCTGCATTGCCATGCTGTCGATGGGCCTGCTCGCCGCCACCAGCGCCCAGGCCTTCACTGGCGAAGAAGGGCAACTGATCGAGTCGATCAACGCTTACCGCAGCCAGGCCCAGCGCTGCGGCGATGCAGGCTCGCTGGAGCTGCCACCGCTCAGTAGCGATACTCGCCTGGCGCTGTCGCCAGAGGGCACCCGCGACTTGCAACAGGCGATGACCCGCGCGGCCTACCCGATGGTCAACGTCCAGGCCATCAGCCTGTCCGGCCCGCGCGATGCGAAAGCGGCGATGCACGCCATCTCCGAAAGCTTCTGCCAGGTGGTACTCGATCCGCAGTTCGTCGACATCGGCGTCAGCCAGGAAGGCCGCGACTGGCGTATCGTGCTCGCCCGCCCCTTGCTCAGTGGGCGGCTGGGTGATTGGCAGGCCGAGGGGCAGAAACTGCTGCAAGAGATCAACGCCGCGCGCAAGCTGCCGCGCCAATGCGCTGGCCAGCCGTTCGCCGCAGCGCCGGCGCTGGCCTGGAACACGACCTTGGCTGGCGTTGCCGCCAACCATACCCGAGCCATGGCCAACCAGAACTTCTTCGACCATATCGACCGCGATGGCCGCACCCCAGGCGATCGCGCCGAGCTGGCCGGCTACCTGTACCGGCAGATTGGCGAGAACATTGCCGCCGGGCGTGACACCCCGCGCAAGGTGGTCGATGGCTGGCTGGCCAGCCCTGGGCATTGCGCGACGCTGATGAACCCTGATTTCACCGAGTTGGGCGCCGCTTACGCGGTCGACCCCAAGAGCGATGCGGGCATCTACTGGACTGGGTTGTTCGGCGCGCCGCAGTAACGCTATCGCGGGGCACGGATCAGGCCCCTGAATACCTCGCGTGGGAGCGGGCTTGCCCCGCGATAGCGTCAAACGCCCTTACGCAAAGCCATTGCGGTACACCCAAAGCGCCGCCGCACGCACTTGCCCAGATACCCCGCATCGCCCAAGCCCACCTCATCGGCAATCTGCGCCAGGCCGTGGCTTGAGTTGAGCAAGCGCCAGCGTACTTGCTGCAGGCGCATCTCCAGCCACCAGGCCTTGGCGCTCATGCCATGGCTGGCGAGAAACTGTCGATCCAGCTGGCGCCGGCTGATACCCAACTGCGCCGCCAGTTGCTCGACGGTCATCGACGCGCTCAGGTGGTGACGCATCAATGCCGCCGCACGCTGCACCTGCCCTGCCCCAACTTCCAACGAACGCAAGGCATGGCGACTGTCACGGGTTTCATCGACCAGCATATCGGCCAGCCCCTTGAGCGCCCGCGCTCGGCCGCAGTTGCGCGACAACAGCTCCACCGCCAGGTCGATCGCGGCACTGCCGCCGGCGCAGGAAATGCGCGCCCCATCGAAGCAATACAACTGCCCGGTCAGTAGCTGTAAATGCGGAAAGGACGCCCGAAACTCGGCTTCGTGGCGCCAGTGCACCACCACCTTGTGCCCTTCCAACAGGCCGCAGGCAGCCAGCAGAAACGCGGCGTTGTCGACACACACCAGCTTCACCCCTGCCCTGGCGGCGCGTTTGAGCAGCGCCCGGTAGTCAGGTGCCAAGGCAGCAGTGGCCGCGGCATTGCGCCCGCCGAACAGCACCAGATAGTCGTAGCCGGCAAAGTCCAGCGCCTGCGGCGTGACTTCCACTTGCACCACCGCCCCGCTGCTGGAGGGCACCGGCTCATTGCTCAGGCCCAGCAGCGTCCAACTGCAATAGCGCTGCTGGCTGTAATCCTCGTCATCGGCGCTGAAGCGCAGCTTGTCGAGGAACGCGCCAAACGCCAGCAAGGCGAATTCCGGCAGCGGCAGGATCAGCAAGCGGATATCAGGCGTCATGCAGCAGTCCAGAAATAACCCTCAGATGTCCAGATCATACCCTGGGTTTAGCCGTATTTGGCCTAGACTGGCGCCCTCTGACACTGCAAGGCATACCCCCATGGCACTGGATACCTGGCTTATCTACCTGCTCGCCAGCATTGGCCTGTCACTGACCCCTGGTCCGAACAGCCTGCTGGCGCTGACCCACGGCGCGTTGTATGGCGCACGGCGCACACTGTTGACCATCGTCGGCGGGGTGGTCGGCTTCAGCGCGCTGATCGCCCTGACCATGTTCGGCCTGAGCGCGCTGCTGCAAACCTCGGGCTCGGTGCTGCAGGTGCTCAAGTGGGTGGGTGGGGCTTATCTGGTGTGGCTCGGCATCCAGCTGTGGCGCAGCCCGGCGATGCGCCTGGAGTTGACCGAGGGGGCTACGCGCTTGAGCAATGCGGGAATGATGCGCCAGGGTTTTCTGTCGGCCATGGCCAACCCCAAGGTGCTGCTGTTCTATGGGGCTTTCTTGCCCCAGTTCATCGATCCGCAACGTGGTTTGCTGGTGCAGTTCGTGGTCATGGCGGCGACTTTTGCCAGTGTCGAATTTGTTGTCGAATACCTGTTGGCGCGCCTTGCGTTTCGGGTTCGGCCTTGGCTGGCCAAGGGCGGAACGGGGTTTAACCGCTGCTGTGGCAGCCTGTTTGCGTTGATCGGGATCGCCTTGCCACTCGGCCGATGAGCCAGGCTGCCCTTGATCCTCACGCGTTCCGTGTGGGAGCGGGCTTGCCCGCGAAGGGGCGTGAAGCGCCCCCCTAAGAAGCACGCCGCGAAATCAACAGGAAAACCACCAGCGCCAGCAGCGGCAACCCCGCGCCCACCAACGCCACGCCATGCCAGCCAAACTGCGTGTACAACGGGCTGGCCACGGCCGACCCCAGCGCCCCGCCGAGGAAGATACTGGTCATATACAACGCATTGAGCCGCCCCCGGCTAGCCGGATCCAGCGCATACACTTCACGCTGGCCGATCACCATGTTCATCTGCACGGCAAAATCCAGCAGCACCCCGGTCAAGCCCAAGCCAATCACGCTCAAGCCCGGTGCACTCAAGCCCAGCAACAACGCCAGCGGCGCCAGCAACAGGGCCAACAGTGAAGCGCGCCGAGCATGCCCGGCATCGGCCAGGCGACCCGCGATGGGCGCGGCAATCGCCCCCACCGCCCCGACCAGGGCAAACAGCGCGATCTGGCTTTGGCTCAAGCCATGCTGGCCCGCCAGCGCCATCGGCACAGCGGTCCAGTACAAGCTGAACGCAGCAAACATCAACGCCTGGTACAGCGAGCGTTGGCGCAACAGCGGATAGCGACGCAGCAGGCTGACCAGCGAAGCCATCAGCCCGGCATAGCTGGCCTGGTGATCCGGCAGCCGCCGCGGCAGGGTCAGGGCCAGCAACAGGATGATCGCCAACATCACCCCTGCCGCGCCGATAAACACCGCACGCCAGCCAAAGTGATCGGCCACAAGGCTCGACAGCGGTCGCGCCAGCAGAATGCCCAGCAGCAAGCCGCCCATGATGTTGCCCACCACCCGCCCGCGCTGCTGCTCAGGTGCCAGGTGCGCGGCCAGCGGGATAAGCATCTGCACCGCCACCGAGCTGAAGCCGATCAGCAAGGCATAGCCAAGGAACAACACCCCTTGGCCATGGCCGCTGCTCCCGGCCAACAGCAGACTGATGCAGGCCAGTACCGCTGTGGCGATCATCAAGCGGCGGTTTTCCACTAGGTCGGCCAGCGGCACCAGTAACAAAAGGCCCAAGGCGTAACCGAGTTGGGTCAGCGAGACGATCAGGCTGGCCCGCTCGCCAGACAGGCCCAAGTCTGGCGCGATCAAGCCGACGATGGGTTGGGCATAGTAGATGTTGGCGACGATCGCGCCGCAGCAGAACGCCAGCAGGGTCACCAGGGCCCGGCTCAGGCCCGCGGCAGACGACTGGCTAACAGCGATGGATGGGTTCATTGCAGGTGCCTCGGCAAATGACGGGATATGCCGCGCACCTTACCCAGGCGCGAGGAGCGGGAGAATCCAGCGCCTGCGCAACGCGCTTTTGCGCCAGGCGCAACGCTGGGGTTTCAACGGCTGAGCAGTGCCTGGCAGAAATCGACGAAGACCTGGACCCGCCGCGAGCCGCGATGGTTGGGCAGGTACAGCGCGTTGATGGCGCTGCTGGCAGTCCCCGGGCTGATCTGCCAGTCGGCGAACAGCCGCTGCAAGCGCCCGGCCTGGACATCTTCGCGCACCAGCCAATCGGCCAGCAGGGCAATCCCGCTGCCGGCCAGCGCAGCTTCACGCAGCAGGTCGGCATTGGCGCTGCGCAGGGGTCCGCTGACGTCCAGCTCCAGCGCTTGTTCGCCCTGGCGCAGCCGCCACGGCCGGCCGGACTGACCATAGCGAAAACGCAGGCAGGCCTGCTCGAGTAACTGCTGCGGATGCACCAAGGGAGCGCTAGCGCAAAGATAGGCGGGGCTGGCGACCAACCAGCGCTCAAAGCATCCCAGGCGCTTGCAGACCAATTCGTCGTTCGGCGCAGCTTCGCCCAAGCGGATCGACACGTCGTAGCGACCATCGAGCAGATCATCGAAGCGGTCACTCAAGTCGATGTCCAGCTCCAACCCCGGGTGCGCGGCCAAGAATCGTCCCAGGTGCGGAGCAATCACCCGTCGACCGAACTCCACCGGTAAACACAGGCGCAGTACGCCGACCGGCTCCTCGCCGCGATCGGCGACACTGGCATCGGCCTCGGCCAAGGCTTGAACGATCTCCCGCGAGCGCTGGTAGTAACCGACGCCGGCCTCGGTCAAGCTGACCTGACGGGTCGAGCGGTTGAGCAAGGTGGCCCCCAGCTCGCTCTCCAGCGCATCGACCAGGCGCGTTACCGAGGAGGTGGCAACGCCCAGCTTGCGCGCGGCGGCGGAAAACCCGCGAGCCTCGACCGTGGCCATGAACGTCTTGATCGCCAGCAACTTGTCCATCGGCTGTTTCTGTCCGCCAAATCCTGGAACCTTCCTACAATCAGAGTTCGGAATCAACTCAGCGCGAGCCACCCATGCCAGACAATCTGTTTGCTGCCCTGCCCCTGCCTGACGTGCATGCCGCCGAGCAGTTCGACGAGCTGTTGACCCGTCCAGGCTTGCGCATTGAACGCATCGTTTCCATTGGCCAGGCCAGCCCGGCGGGATTCTGGTACGACCAGGCTGAGGGTGAATGGCTGGTCGTGCTCAGTGGCAGCGCCGGATTGCGCCTGGAGCATGAGGCCCAGGTGCGGGTGTTGCGCGTTGGGGATTATCTGGATATCCCCGCTCATTGCCGGCATCGGGTGGAGTGGACCGAGGCTGGAGTGATTACCGTGTGGCTGGCGGTGTTCTATTGCGCTTGATCAACTGGGTGGATTTAGACGCCATCGCGGGGCAAGCCCGCACGTTGAGTACGATTTGCTGTTGCGAGTGCACCCTACGACCAACGTCGCAATTGCGAAATTTTCACAAGTGAAAAAACACGCCGTTTAGTGACAAATTCACCCCCTGTTCTATGCTTTTCGGTGCATCTTAGCTTGCAAACGCCTGCGACAATCAGCCTCACATCGAAATGTACTAACTTGTTAATTAGCTTGCTAAGGGCTTAAACTGCGCACATTCCACCTGCGAGATCCCTGGCATGAACGAAACACCGCGCGCCTCTGGCGCCTCGACATTCATCATGGTCGGCTTGGGCGTTGTCATCGCCCTGCTCGGCTTGCTCCTGGCTGCTGGCGGCGTCAAGCTGGCTGGCCTGGGCGGTTCCTGGTACTTCCTGATCGGCGGCCTGGCCATGGCCATCGCCGGTATCCTCATCGCCCGGCGCAAAACCGCTGGCGCCTGGCTGTTCGCTGCGTTCCTGGTAGGCACTGCCATCTGGGCCGTGGCCGATACCGGCCTGGTGTTCTGGCCGCTGTTCTCGCGCCTGTTCATGTTCGCCGCCATCGGCATGGTGGTCGCCCTGGTCTACCCGATGCTGGCGCGCGCCAATGGTCGCAGCGCCGGTCGTGGCGCTTATGGTCTGGCAGCGGTCATGGCCGTTGGCCTGGTGATCGCTGCGGGCAACATGTTCGTCGCCCACCCAAGCGTGGCACCTACCGGCAACGGCCCGGGCATGACCCCGGTCGAGCCGGAAAAAGCCCAGAAAGATTGGGCTCACTACGGCAACACCGAAGGTGGCAGCCGCTTCGCTGCGCTCGATCAGATCAACCGCGACAACGTCGACAAGCTGCAAGTGGCCTGGACCTATCACACCGGTGACGTGGCCATCAGCGACGGTAACGGCGCCGAGGACCAGCTGACGCCGCTGCAGGTTGGCAACAAGGTGTTCATCTGCACCCCGCACAACAACCTGATCGCCCTCGATGCCGACACCGGTAAAGAGCTGTGGAAGAACGCCATCAATGCCCAGTCCAAGGTCTGGCAGCGTTGCCGTGGCATGGCCTACTTCGACGCTAGCGCGCCGCTGGCGCAGCCGACCCAACCGAACAGCTCGCCTATCACCGTGGCCAGCGTGGCGCCTGGCGCCAACTGCCAGCGTCGACTGCTGACCAATACCATCGACGGCCGCTTGATCGCCGTCGATGCCGACACCGGCGAGTTCTGCCAGGGCTTTGGCAACAATGGCCAGGTCAACCTGATGGCCGGCCTGGGCGATGTTCCGGATTCGTACTACCAGCTGTCCTCCGCGCCGCTGATGGCCGGCACCACCGTGGTGGTTGGCGGGCGCGTCGCCGACAACGTCCAAACCGACATGCCAGGCGGCGTGATCCGTGGCTTCGACGTGATCACCGGGCAAATGCGCTGGGCCTTCGACCCGGGCAACCCTGAAGATCGCAACGCGCCAGCCGACGGCAGCAGCTATGTACGCAGCACGCCCAACAGCTGGGCGCCGATGTCCTACGATCCGGCGATGAACACCGTGTTCCTGCCAATGGGCTCCTCGTCCACCGACATCTATGGTGTCGAGCGCAGCAAGCTGGACCACACCTACGGCGCCTCGGTGCTGGCCCTGGACGCCACCACCGGTAACCAGAAGTGGGTCTACCAGACCGTGCACAACGATCTGTGGGACTTCGACCTGCCCATGCAGCCAAGCCTGATCGACTTCACCAAGGACGACGGCAAGACCGTCCCTGCGGTCGTCATCGGTACCAAGGCCGGGCAGATCTACGTGCTCGACCGCGCCACCGGCCAACCGCTGACCCAGGTCGACGAAGTACCGGTCAAGCCGAGCAACATCCCTAACGAGCCGTATTCGCCTACCCAGCCAAAATCGGTCGGCATGCCGCAGATCGGCGCGCAGACCCTGACCGAGTCGGACATGTGGGGCGCTACCCCGTATGACCAGCTGCTGTGCCGTATCGACTTCAAGAAGATGCGCTACGACGGTCTGTACACAGCGCCCGGCACTGACCTCTCGCTGAGCTTCCCAGGCTCGCTCGGTGGCATGAACTGGGGCAGCATTTCCACCGACCCGGTGCATGGCTTCATCTTCGTCAACGACATGCGCCTGGGCCTGTGGATTCAGATGATTCCGTCGCAGAACAAAGGTGCGGCTGCCGGCGGTGGTGAAGCACTGAACACCGGCATGGGCGCTGTACCTCTGAAAGGCACGCCGTATGCGGTGAACAAGAACCGCTTCCTGTCGGTTGCCGGTATTCCGTGCCAGGCCCCGCCCTTCGGCACCCTGACCGCCATCGACATGAAGACCCGCCAGGTAGCCTGGCAGGTTCCGGTCGGCACCGTGGAAGACACCGGCCCGCTCGGCATCCGCATGCACCTGCCGATCAAGATCGGCCTGCCAACCCTGGGCGGCACCCTGTCCACCCAAGGCGGCCTGGTGTTCATCGCCGGCACCCAGGACTTCTACCTGCGCGCCTACAACAGCGCCAATGGTGAAGAAGTCTGGAAAGCCCGTCTGCCAGTCGGCAGCCAGGGCGGCCCGATGACCTATGTTTCGCCGAAAACTGGCAAGCAGTACGTGGTGATCACTGCCGGCGGCGCCCGTCAGTCGACCGACCGTGGCGACTACGTGATTTCTTACGCCCTGCCATAAACCACCGTTGACTTCATCGCGGGGCAAGCCCGCTCCCACGCCAACGACTCAACCCGGCGTGGGAGCGGGCTTGCCCCGCGATGAGCCCCCGCAATTCCCCAGGAAAGCTCGCAATGTTCTGTGCTTTGCCCTTCACCCCTACCCGCATCACCGCCGGCCTGCTGCTGGCCCTGGCCAGCACCTGCGCCATGGCCGAAGCCGATTTGCTCAACCGCAGCACCCTGACCGGCGACTGGGGCGGCTTGCGTCACCAGCTTGAGGACGACGGCGTCAAGTTCACCGGCGACTACAGCGGTGAGACCGCCTATAACGCCCACGGTGGCCTGCACCGCTCGGCGCGCTACTCGCAGAACCTCAAGCTCGGCGTGCAGTTCGACCTGAGCAAGCTGTACGGTCTGGATAACGCTGGCAAGGTCCAGCTGACCATCAACGACCGTCGCGGTAACAGCGCCTCCGAGGAGCTGGTCGGCAACCGTCTGCCCATCCAGGAAAACTTCGGTGGCCTGTACACCCGCCTGACTGAGCTCAGCTACGAGCGCAACTTCACCCCCGCGCTCAACGTCAAGCTCGGCTACATGGCCATGGGCAACGACCTCGGCGGCCTGGACACAGGCATCCTGTGCAACTTCATGAACGCCGGTTTCTGCGGTCACCCACTGAACATGTCCGGTGGCAGTGGCTGGACCAACTACCCCAACGCGCATTTGGGCGCCCGGGTCAAATACGACTTCTCCTCGTCCTGGCAACTGCGCGTGGCGGCGTTCAACGTCGACCCCGAGAGCAACGGCAACTCCAGCCGCGCCTGGCACCTGGGGCCCAAGCACACTACCGGTACCGTGGTGCCGGTGGAGCTGGTGTACAAGCTGCAGGGCGAACTGCCGGGTGAGTACAAGCTGGGCTACTACTACGACAGCTCCAACGTCAAACGCATTGGCAGCGACAAGGAAGTGGCCGGTCGTGGCGGTCATTACCTACTGATCGACCAGGCCGTGTGGAACGATCAAAGCCTGCCGGGGCGCAGCCTGCATGCCTTTGGCCAGTACTCGGCGTCGAGCAAGGCCGCTTCGCCATTCACCAAATGGTATGGCGCAGGCGTAGTGCTGTACAAACCGTTCGAAGGGCGCCCGCGCGATACCGTGGCCTTGGGCTATGGCCGCGCCGTGCCTAACCCGCGCAGCCGCGATGTGCTCGAAGACGCAGCGCTGCAGAGTGGCCAGGACTTCCCCGACATCGACAGCGCCGAGCAGTTGATCGAGCTGAGCTACGGCTACCAGGCCACGCCTTGGTTGAACCTGCGTCCGGATGTGCAGTACATCATCGAGCCGGGGGCCTTCTCCGGGACCAACATCGATAATGCCCTGGTGGTTGGATTGCAGGTCAAGGCAACCTTCTGATCATCTGCCCGCATCGCGGGACAAGCCCGCTCCTGCACGTGTCTTGCAGGAGCGGGCGTGTACTGCGATGAGGCCACCCCATCAATGCGCCTGGAGGTAGTCCACCAGGCGCCGCAACATCCCATCGCACCCCGCCAACTGCTCGACACTGACAAACTCGTCGGGCTTGTGCCCCTGCTCCATGCTGCCCGGCCCGCACACCACAGTGGGGATGCCGGCCTGATCGAACAGCCCACCTTCAGTCCCGAAGGCCACGGTGCCGAACTCAGTCGAGCCACTGAGCAGCGCAACCCACTGCGCCGCCTCGCTCTGAGCAGGCGTGGCCAAGCCCGGATAGCCGCTCAACGGTTGCAGGCGAATGTCGCTAGCCGGATTGACCGCACGCATGCGCGGTAGCAGCTGCGCTTGGGCATAGCGCTGCAACTGGTCGGCCACAGCCTGCGCCTCGAAGCCCGGCAAGGCGCGCACCTCGAAGTCGAACTCGCACTCTTCAGGCACGATGTTCAGCGCCCTGCCGCCCTTGATCAGGCCAGTCTGCACCGTGGAGAACGGCGGATCGAAGCGCGCGTCCTGGTCTTGCGCCAGAACCTCGCCAATCTCGCCCAGCTTGCCGATCAAGCGTGCGGCATACTCGATCGCATTGACTCCATACGGCGCATAAGCCGAATGACAGGCCGCGCCCTGCACCTGGCAGCGCATGGCCAACTTGCCCTTGTGGCCGAGCACCGGCTTGAGCTCGGTGGGCTCGCCAATCAGGCACAAGCGTGGTTTGTGCGCCCGCTGCTGGAGTGCTGCGAGCATCGAACGCACGCCCAGGCAACCGACTTCTTCGTCATAGGAGAAGGCCAGGTGCACGGGGGTTTGCAACGGCTGGGCGAGAAACGCTGGCACTGCGGCCAGGACCGAGGCAATGAACCCTTTCATGTCGGCCGCGCCGCGACCGTACAGGCGCCCGTCACGTTCGCTCAGGCAAAACGGCTCGACCGTCCAGGCCTGGCCATCCACGGGCACCACGTCGGTATGCCCGGAGAGCACCACGCCGCCCTTATCCAAGGGGCCAATGGTCGCGAACAGATTGGCCTTGGTGCCTTCACTGTTGTGAAACAGCTCGCTGTCCACCCCCAGGCCGGCGAGGTAGTCGCGGATAAAACCGATCAACTCAAGGTTCGAATCACGACTGACCGTGGCAAATCCGATCAGCCGCGCCAGCAGGTCGCGGCTGCTTGGCTCATTCATCACCCGGTACTCCGTAGCTCGGTGCGCTGGTCGGGTTCAGCGCGCGGGTCACGTAGTCCTGCATCTGTGGGCGGTAGGCTTGCCAAAGGCCATCGAGCTGAGCGATCGGGTCTTGATCCGCCCAGTCGACCCGCAGGTCCACCAGCGGCCAGGTCAGCTCACCGGCAATCTTCAGCGCCGCCGAATGAATCGGCCCGGCCTCGCCCCCTGCGGCCACTGCCGCATGCATCGCTGCCAGCAGGCGATCAGCCAGATGCCCGCTGGCCTGTTCGAAGGCGGCGACCATCGCCTCGATCACCTGGATCGACGACAACAGGTTGCCGGCTGCGGCGCATTGCTCACCCGCTACTGCGTTGTGCACACCCAAGGCCTGTTTGCCGGTAAACAGCGCAACCTGGCCGTGGCTGTCGATCACCGTCACCTGGCGGTACTCGCTCCAGCCGTTGGTACTGAGCACCCGGTCCAGTGCCGCTGCCGCAGGGTCACCCTGCTCCAGGGCGTCGAGAATCTGCGGACCAAGCGCCGGCAAGGTGATGTTCTGAGTCGCCACCGCACCAACGCCTGCGCGCACCCACGGGCAACGGGCACCCACGGCAATGCTCGAAGAACTGATGGCAATGCCGACTTGGCCGGTTTCCTGGCAGCGGCCAATGATGGAAAAGGTCATGGTGCAGCTCCTGTCGTGTATTGGCTAATCCAGCGCAAGGCAACTTCCGCTCGATGTTGTACGCATTCTGAACAGAAGCCCAAGAGCCACGAAACGACCTTTTTCCTTGGCCTTGAAAAGGAAAAAACTAAGTCTGTAAACGCGCGCCTCAAACCCTATTCACATAACCCCAAAACAGCGCTGCAGCCCTTATTCATCAAGGCCTTCGCCAAACTATAGGCAAGCACTAGCTAAATAATATTTTCGCGATCCAAGGCACATCCCTAGTCTGGCTCCAGGCAAAGGCGGTTCACCCACCGACCTGATTAAAACCGCCTTCCAAGAAGGGCTCAGAGATGAACTTGAACACTATTGAAATCGATACCCTCGTGGTCGGCGCCGGCCAGGCCGGGGTTGCCATGAGTGAACACCTGAGCAAGCTCGGCGTGCCGCACCTGGTGCTGGAGCGCAACCGCATCGCCGAGGCCTGGCGCAGCGGCCGCTGGGATTCGCTGGTGGCCAACGGCCCGGTCTGGCACGACCGCTTCCCAGGGCTGGAATTCGACCTCGATGCCGACGCCTTCGCCGGCAAGGAGCAGGTCGCCGACTACTTCGAGCGCTATGTGCGCAAGTACAACCTGCCGGTACGCACCGGGGTCGAAGTGAAAAAGGTGGTGCGCAACGCCGACCGTCCTGGTTTCACCATCGAGACCAACCACGGCACCATTCTCGCCAACCGCGTGGTCGCCGCCACCGGTCCGTTCCAGCGCCCGGTCATCCCAGCCATCGCGCCGCAGGACGAGCGTCTGCACCAGATCCACTCGGCCGCCTACTTCAACCCCGAGCAGTTGCCTGAAGGCGCGGTGCTGGTGGTGGGCGCGGGTTCCTCTGGGGTGCAGATCGCTGAGGAGCTGATGCGCGCAGGCCGTCAGGTATACCTGTCGGTAGGCGCCCATGACCGCCCGCCGCGCAGCTATCGCAACCGCGACTTCTGCTGGTGGCTGGGCGTGCTCGGCGAATGGGATGCGGAAATCCCCAAGCCCGGCCGCGAGCACGTGACCATCGCCGTCAGCGGCGCACGTGGCGGCCTCACCGTGGACTTTCGCGCCCTCGCCCACCAAGGCATGACCCTGGTCGGCCTGACCCAGTCGTTCGCCAACGGTGTGGCGCGCTTTCAGGACAACCTGGCCGAGAACATCCAGCGCGGCGACGACAACTACCTGGCCCTGCTCGATGCCGCCGATGCCTATGTCGAGCGCAATGGCCTGGACCTACCGGAAGAACCCCAAGCGCGCCAACGCCTGGCCGACCCGCAGTGCATCAGTGCACCGATTCTCGAACTCGACCTGGCCCAGGCTGGCGTCACCAGCATCATCTGGGCAACCGGTTACGGGGTTGACTTCAGCTGGCTGCAGGTCGACACCTTCGACAGCCACGGCAAGCCGCTACACCAACGCGGCGTCTCGAAAGAGCCTGGCGTGTACTTCCTCGGCCTGCCGTGGTTGTCGCGGCGTGGCTCGTCGTTCATCTGGGGCGTGTGGCACGACGCCAAGCACGTCGCCGGCCATATCGCCACCCAACGCACCTACCTGGCTTACCGCGATCGCGAACAACGCGATGCCGATGAGCAAGGCCAAGCCTCGGTCACTACCCTCAGCACCCTCGGAGCCCACTGATGCCTACTCATACTCGCGTTCGCATGTTCAACACCAAGGCCACCTACCCTAATCAGTCGCTGGATAACGACCTTTGCCAGGCGGTGCGCGCCGGCAACACGGTGTATGTCCGCGGCCAGGTGGGGACCGACTTCGAAGGGCGTCTAGTGGGTTTGGGCGATCCGCGTGCTCAGGCAGAGCAGGCGATGAAGAACGTCAAGCAGCTGCTTGAGGAAGCTGGCTCGGACATGTCGCATATCGTCAAGACCACTACCTACATCACCGATCCGCGTTTTCGCGAGCCGGTTTATCAGGAAGTTGGCAAGTGGCTCAAAGGGGTATTCCCGATTTCTACCGGGCTGGTGGTGGCGGGGTTGGCTCAGGCGGAGTGGTTGATGGAGATTGACGTGATTGCGGTGGTACCGGATCAAGTGTGATGAGCTGAGAGTGCTATCGCGGGGCAAGCCCGCTCCCACGTGTGCATACAATCATCTCTGAAGTGGGATGAGGCGAGATCGCTATCGCGGGGCAAGCCCGCTCCCACGTGCCACAGCTGATTGTGCGCAGATGTGGGAGCGGGCTTGCCCCGCGATGGTGTTCACATCTTGGCCAACTCTTCGCGGCAAAACTCGACGAACAACTGCGCAGGCTTGGTCCACTGCACCCGCTTCAACCGCGCCGCCGCCAACCCCGACAGGGTCACCGGCTCGGCGATATCCACGGTCACCAGCCGCTGGCCGTCATAGGTGCACTGGGAATGCGGCCGGGTCACCAGCAGGGAAAAACCAAAGCCCTGCCCCACCATCCCCCGCACCATCTCGATCGACGGCGAACTGAAGACGATGTTCGGCGTCAGCCCCAGCTCGTTGAACAGACTGACGAAGTAGGTCCGGCTCGGCGCCACATCCAGCAGGATCATCGGCTCTGGGCACAGGTCACGCAGCGACACCTGGGCTTGCCCGGCAAAGCGGTGTTTTTCCGGCAACAGCACATAAGGTTTCTGCGGCGGCATCAAGGGTTCGGCTTCGATGGTGCCGTCCAGATCGTGATCGTAGAGAAACGCCAAATCGAAGGTGCCAGCGGTCAAACCCTGGATCAGGTCCTGCTGCTCACCATCGCGCAGGCGGATATCCACGCCCGGGTAACGCTGGCGAAAACCTGCGATCAGCCGCGGCAGGTACAGCGGCGCCACTGTTTCAAAGCATCCGATGTCGATCTGCCCGGCCACGGTGTCGTTGTCGGCCAGGGCATTCTGCTCGAACTCATGGGCCATCTGCAGCAGTGACTTGGTCTTGGCGTAGAAGCGTTTGCCGCTGGGGGTCAGTGAGACGCCCTGGGCATGGTGGCGGATGAACAACTGCACGCCGAAGCTTTCTTCCAGGCTCTTGATGGCCGTGGATATCGACGGCTGGGCGATGTACAGCTGGCGTGAGGCCTCGGCCACGCTGCCCGCCTCCACCGTGGTGACGAAATACTTGAGTTGTCGCAAGGTATAGGAAGCCACAGGCACCTCTCTGGCGCCGTGGACGGCGCGCTCGAATCATTCCTGTCACCTTACCTTAGCGCTTGCTCAGCGGGCGTGCGGGTGGGAAAGGATTTACCTATGACCTGACGATAGTTTTGTGGGGCTTGGGCCGGGCTCATCGCGGGGCAAGCCCGCTCCCACGCAGCTCGCGATAAGGCGTCAATAACTGAAATCATGCCCCAACTGCCCCTGCATCCACTCCAGGAACCGCCGCACCCGGGGCAGTTCGGCATTGCCGCGCGGAAACACCAGGTGATGGGCACTGACGGGGCTTGCCAGGGCCTGGTCGAACACCGGCAGCAGACGCCCTTGGGCCACGTAATCCTCTGACAACAATGAGCTTTCCAAGGCCAAACCATAACCGTGGCTGGCCGCCTCCAGGCTCATGTAAGAGCGGTCGAAACTCAAGGCGTACGGCGTCTGCGGCAACGACAGGCCCTGCTGGGCAAACCACTGTGGCCATTGCACCAATGCCGCTTCGGAGAGAATCAGGTTGTGCCCCAGCAGATCTGCCGGGCGCTCGATCGGGCTGCGCGCCAGCAACGCCGGTGCAGCCAGGACGGTTGCTTGTTCATGGCGGATGGTGCGCACCTCAAGGCTCGGCCAGTGCGGGTATCCGTGGCGGATATCGACGTCGATCTGATGGCGGCCAAAGTGCAGCGCTTCATAGGAGCATGACAGGTTGATCTGAATATCCGGGTGACTGCTGCGAAATCGCTCCAGGCGCGGCAACAACCACAGCAAACCGAAACTTGGCGCCGAGTGCAGGCGCAGGCAATCGAAGCTGACATCACTGCCAGCCCGTTCGGTGGCCGAGGCCAGGCTTTGCAGGATGCCGGATACCTCGCGCAAGTACTGCTCGCCAGCTGGGGTCAAGCTGACGCCCTTGGCGCTACGCAGGAACAGCGGGCGGCCGATCAAGGCTTCGAGATTGGCGATCTGGTGGCTGACCGCCGAGGGCGTCAGGTTGAGCTGCTCAGCAGCGCGGGCAACATTGCCGAAACGAGCGGCCTGCTCGAAGGCCTGGATGGCTTTGAGGGGTGGCAGTTGGAGGGGCTTTTTGCCTGGGTCGTAGTTCATGGCGTCCTGCTTGTCCCGCGATGAGGCCAGCAGTGGAAGAACCGCTGCGGTCCTGCGCAGTGCTGAATTTTTTTCAGCATAGGCTGAAAGCCACTGCGTTGCCCATCCCCCGCTTGCAGACCAAGCTGTGCCCATCGGTTCTGCCTGGACCGAATGCTCACAACAACAATCATCTGGAGCACTGCTCATGCTACTTGAAGGCAAGATCGCAATCGTCACCGGCGCCGCCTCTGCCCGCGGGATAGGCCGCGCCACCGCCCAGGCCTTCGCCGCCCACGGGGCCAAGGTCGCCATCCTCGACCTTGACCTGGATGCCGCCATTGCCGCTGCCGCCGAGCTCGGCGACAGCCACCTGGGCCTGGCCGCCAACGTCGCCGACGAGGCCCAGGTGCGTGATGCCGTGGCCCAGGTCCTGGCCCGGTACGGGCGGATCGACGTGCTGGTCAACAATGCCGGTATCACCCAGCCGGTGAAGACCTTGGAAATCACTGGCAAGGATTACGAGCGAATCCTCGACGTCAACCTGCGCGGCACCCTGCTGATGTCGCAGGCGGTGATCCCCAGCATGCGTGCCCAACGTGCGGGCAGCATCATTTGCATGTCGTCGGTTTCTGCCCAGCGTGGCGGCGGCATCTTTGGCGGACCTCACTACAGCGCGGCCAAGGCCGGCGTGCTCGGCCTGGGCAAGGCCATGGCGCGTGAGCTGGGCCCGGATAACGTGCGCGTCAATTCGATTACCCCCGGCCTGATCCAGACCGATATCACCGGAGGCCTGATGCACGACGAGCGCCGTCACGCGATCATCGACGGCATCCCCCTGGGGCGTCTGGGCCAGCCAGGCGATGTCGCCAATGCCGCGCTGTTCTTGGCCAGCGACCTGTCCAGCTATCTGACCGGTATCACCTTGGACGTCAATGGAGGCATGCTCATCCACTGAGGTCCTGCCCATTGTGTTCTGCATCTGAGCCCCGCCACGGCGGGGCAATCGATAACAACAAGAGATCAGATCGACATGACCACCCTAGCCCTCGACGCGGCCAGCGCCGCGCGCAGCAATGCCTACCGCAAGACCGCGTGGCGACTGATGCCGTTTCTCATGCTCTGCTACCTGTGCGCCTACCTCGACCGGGTCAACGTCGGCTTCGCCAAGCTGCAGATGATGGACGACCTGGCCCTGTCCGAAGCGGTCTATGGCCTTGGCGCCGGCATGTTCTTCATCGGCTACTTTCTCTGCGAGGTGCCGAGCAACATCATCCTGCACAAGGTCGGCGCACGGCGCTGGATCGCCCGCATCATGATCACCTGGGGGATCATCTCGGCGATGTTCGCCCTGGTCGAGACGGCCTGGCAGTTCTATACCCTGCGCTTTCTCCTGGGTATCGCCGAGGCCGGTCTGGCACCGGGCTTGCTGCTGTACCTGACCTACTGGTTCCCGTCTTATCGGCGGGCCAAGATGACCGCCCTGTGGTTCATTGCCATTCCCCTGTCGGGGATGATCGGCGGGCCATTGTCGGGCTGGATCATGGAGCGCTTTGCCGGCGTGCACGGCTGGGCCGGCTGGCAGTGGATGTTCCTGCTCGAGGCCATTCCCACGGTGCTGGTCGGCATCCTGGTCCTGAGCTACCTCAAGGACGGCGTCGACCAGGCCCATTGGCTCAACGACGAAGAGAAGGCGCTGGTGCGCAAGGAGCTGGCCGAGGATGAGCAACACAAGGTCCAGCACAGTTCGGTGGGCGACTTCATCCGTGATCGGCGCCTGTGGCTACTGGCGGGCATTTACTTCTGCGTGGTCATGGGCCAGTACGCGATCACCTTCTGGCTGCCGACCCTGGTGCGCAATGCCGGTGTCGCCGAGCCCCTGCACATCGGGTTGCTGACCAGCCTGCCGTACATCTGCGCCATCGGCGCGATGCTGCTGGCCGGGCGTAGCGGCGACCGCCACCGCGAGCGGCGCTGGCACCTGGTGATCCCGATGCTCGCCGGCGCCCTGGGCCTGAGCTTGGCGGCGCTGCTGAGCAACCATCTGAGCGGCTCGATCCTCAGCCTGTGCCTGGCGGCGGCGGGCATCCTCTCGGCATCGTCGCTGTTCTGGATGCTGCCTACCACCCTGCTCGGCGGTGTGTCTGCAGCAGCGGGAATCGCCGCGGTCAACAGCTTCGCCAACCTCGCCGGCTTCTGCTCGCCCTACCTGATCGGCTGGGTCACCACCAGCCTTGGCAGCAACGCCATTGGCATGTACCTGATCACCGCCGTACTGGTGTTCGGCGCGCTGCTGGTCTTGCGCGTCCCGGCCAACCTGGTCAACCGTTAACCAACAAGGAGTCACCCATGACTGCTGTGCCTACCCCACAAGGCGCACTGCCCCTGGCTGTGCGCGCCCACAATATCCGTCGCCATGCCCTGCGCATGGGTCAAGTCCAGGGCCAGGGTTATATTGGCCAGGCCCTGGGCGCCGCCGACCTGCTGGCGGTGGCCTACTTCCATGCCCTGCGCCTGGACCCGGCCAACCCCGAATGGGAGCAACGCGACCGCTTCTACCTGTCCATCGGCCATTACGCCATTGCCCTGTATGCGGCGCTGATCGAAGCCGGGGTCATCCCTGAAGAGGAGCTTGAAACCTACGGCAGCGACAACAGCCGCCTGCCGATGTCTGGCATGGCCGCCTACACCCCCGGCATGGAGATCACCGGAGGCTCGCTCGGCCACGGCCTGGGGATCGCCGTCGGCGCCTGCCTTGGACTCAAGCGCAAGGGCTCGGCCAGCTGGGTGTACAACCTGCTTTCCGATGGTGAGCTCAACGAGGGTTCGACCTGGGAAGCGGTGATGTCCGCCAGCCACTGGCAATTGGATAACCTGATCGCGATTGTCGACGTCAACAACCAGCAAGCCGATGGCCACTCCAGCGAAGTGCTGGCGTTCGAGCCGATCGTCGAGCGCTGGCAGGCGTTTGGCTGGCATGTGCAGCGGGTCGATGGCAATCACCTGGCGGCCTTGGTCGAGGCGTTCGATCAGGCTCGCAGCCACCCGGCCAGGCAACCGCGGGTGATCATCTGCGACACGCGCATGGGCAAAGGCGTGCCGTTTCTGGAAAACCGCGACAAGACCCACTTCATTCGCGTCGATGAACACGAATGGGACCTTGCCCTACACGCACTGGACGCCGGGAGCCACCTATGAACTTGCCAACCACCGCCAAGAAACGCCTGACCACCTCGGCGATGATCGCCTCGATCGCCAGCGAAGGCCAACCAACCCGGCCCGCGCCGTTCGGCCACGCCCTGGCCGCATTGGCCGAGCAACGCGCGGACATTGTCGGCTTGAGCGCCGACTTGTCCAAGTACACCGACCTGCACATCTTCGCCAAAGCCCACCCGCAGCGCTTCTACCAGATGGGCATGGCCGAGCAACTGTTGATGAGCGCCGCCGCCGGCATGGCCCGTGAGGGCCTGACGCCGTTCGCCACCACCTACGCGGTGTTTGCCTCGCGGCGTGCTTACGACTTCATCTGCATGGCCATTGCCGAGGAAAATCTCAACGTCAAGATCGTCTGCGGCCTGCCCGGCCTGACCACCGGCTACGGCCCCAGCCACCAGGCCACCGACGACCTGGCGATCATGCGGGCAATGCCCAACCTGATGATCGTCGACCCCTGCGATGCCTTGGAGATCGAACAAGCGGTGCCAGCCATCGCTGCCCACCAAGGCCCGGTGTACATGCGCCTGTTGCGCGGCAACGTGCCGTTGGTGCTGGACCGCTACGACTACCGCTTCGCGCTGGGCAAGGCGCAGGTGCTGCGTGGTGGCCGCGAAGTGCTGGTGATCGCCAGTGGCTTGATGACCATGCGCGCGCTGGAAGCAGCCGAGCAGTTGCAGGCCGACGGGGTGGACGTGGCGGTGTTGCATGTACCGACCATCAAGCCGCTGGATGAGGCGACGATTCTGGCCGAAGCGCGCAAGCCAGGGCGCTTGGTAGTCACGGCAGAGAATCACTCGATTGTCGGTGGGCTGGGTGAAGCGGTGGCCGGGCTGCTGCTGCGCAACGGCGTGACACCGACCTTCCGCCAGATCGCCCTGCCCGATGCATTCCTCGATGCTGGGGCATTGCCGACGTTGCATGATCGCTACGGGATATCGACTGAAGCGGTAGCCCGCCAGATCAAAGCCTGGCTGTAGAGTGACCGGGGCTGCCATGCAGCCCCCTTTGCTGTTTTTGCATCCACCGCATCACCCATAACACCAGCAGTACGTTGACCAACGCCAACCCACACAACGTGCCCAACACCCCCATCGCGCCAAAGTGCTCGAACAGATAGCCACCCAGCAACGGCGTCAATGCCTGGCCTATCAACGATGGCCGCGACATACGCCCCATCAGCAACACATAGTGCGCAGGTGGCATCAGTGCCAGCGGCAACAGCCCGCGAACGATGGCCCGCAGGCCGTTGCCACAACCGAAGATCAACAGCCCCAGCGCGGTCATGCCTGGCGCAAAGGCCACCAGCAACAGCCCCAACGCAACCAGCGACACGCAAAACAGCGCGGTCCAGATCGGATGACGCTTGCCAGCAAGGATCTGCAGAACCCGCGACGCCACCTGGCTCGGCCCCAGCATCGCCGCCAGGCCGATGGCCGCTGGCAGGGAGTGCCCCAAGCCCTGCAACACCGCCACCAATTGCACGGCCACTGCAGTCATGATGATTGCGCCAAGGGCAAAGATCGCCGTCAGCAACAGGTACAGGCGCCGGTCCACCACGGCGCCCTCGCTCGCTGTGGCGAGCTTGGCCTGTTCGCCCTGACCGCCCTTGGGCAGCACCTTCATGTACAGCGGCGCCACCACCAGCAGCAAGACCAGCGCGTAGGCCACACAGGCCACACGCCAACCGAACTGCTCGATGAGCAAGGCCACGGCCGGCCACGACAAGGTCGAGGCAAAGCCTGAAATCAGGGTGATGCCGGTGATCGCCCGCCCGGCGCCCTCGGCGTACAACGCACCGAGGGTGGAAAACAGCGCTTCATACAAGCCCATCGCCATGCCCACGCCGATCACCGCCCAGGCCAGCAGAAACAACGCCAGGCTGTGACTGGCTGCCATGATCAGCAGCCCCAGTGCGACCACCGCGCCGCTGCCAGCCAGCTGCGAGCGCCCGCCGTAGCGCGCCACCAGTCGGCTGGACAGCGGCGCCAGCAGGGCCGCGACCATCAGGCTCAGCGACAGCGCGCCGTATACCCACTGGCTGGCCCAACCGGTCTCGCGCATGATCGGCTCGGCCATCACCGCCAAGATGAAGAACGAACCGCCCCAGACCAGGATCTGCAGTACGCCCAGGCCGATGATGGTTTGCGTGCTGGGGTTAAGGGGATCAACTTTCACTATTGGACCTTGTACAAGAAAAGCAAAATGAAGCGGGATCTGATCCCGGCTTCGCGGTGTTGCTGCAATGTAGTAGCGCCGCATCGCAGGCAAGCCAGCGCCTACAGTCAACTGCAAGGCCAAGCACCATGCCCGCCATCGATGAAATATCGCGACATATCATTCTGCGTGATAATAACCTTCGCCGCGTTCGATTCGTTCCTTGCGCGCACGAGCCGCAGAATCCGCCCACTATCCAATAATTGGCGGAGTTCTCCATGGAACCATCACTCAAACCCCTGCGCTATCCCCTCGCTGCCCTGGCAGTGCTGGTGATCAGCGCTTGCGGTCGAACCCCCGACGCCGTGCAGGCCCCCGCCGCGCCCAAGGTCAGTGTGGCCAAGGTGATCGAGCAGCCGATCAACGAGTGGGACGAGTTCACCGGGCGCCTGGAAGCCCCGGAAACCGTCGAGGTGCGTCCGCGGGTGTCGGGCCAGATCGACCTGGTGGGCTTCACCGAAGGCGCCCAAGTGAAAAAAGGCGACCTGCTGTTCCAGATCGACCCGCGTCCGTTCCAGGCCGAAGTCCGCCGACTCGAAGCACAGCTGCAACAAGCCCGCGCCACCGCCGTGCGCAGCGAAAACGAAGCGCGTCGTGGCGAGCGCCTGCGCGACAGCAACGCGATCTCCGCCGAGCTTGCCGAATCGCGCACCAGCGCCGCTGCCGAAGCCCGTGCCGGTGTCGCTGCGATCCAGGCCCAGCTGGACCTGGCCCGCCTGAACCTGAGCTTCACCCGCGTCACCGCGCCGATCAGCGGCCGGGTCAGCCGCGCCGAGTTCACTGCCGGCAACATCGTCACTGCCGACGTCACCCCGCTGACCTCGGTAGTGTCCACCGACAAGGTGTACGCCTACTTTGACGCCGACGAGCGCGTGTACCTCAAGTACACCCAGCTGGCGCGCGAAGGCCAGCGCGGCCAGAGCACCCCGGTCTACCTGGGCCTGACCAACGAAGCTGGCAACCCACACCTGGGCCAGATGAACTTCGTCGACAACCAGGTCAACCCACGCACCGGCACCATCCGTGGCCGCGCCGTGTTCGACAACCGCGACGGCCAGTTCACCCCGGGGCTGTACGCCCGTCTCAAGCTGGTCGGCAGCGCCAAGTACGACGCCGTGCTGATCAACGACGAAGCGGTCGGCACCGACCTTGGCAAGAAGTTCGTGCTGGTCATGGACAAGGACAACAAGGCCGCCTACCGCGCGGTGGAGCTGGGACCGAAGCTTGAAGGCCTGCGCATCGTGCGCAGCGGCCTGGGCAAGGACGACCGCATCGTGGTCAAGGGCCTGCAACGGGTACGCCCAGGCTCGCCAGTGACCCCAGAAGAAATCGCCATGGCCAGTGAGCAGACCCTCGCCACCCTGGCCCGTCAGCGCCAGGCGCTCGAAGCCAGCAACCCGGCGCCGCGCGTGGCCGGCTCCAGTGAGAAAGTCGCCAGTGCCCAGGCACCGCGCGGTTAAGGGACGACACCGATGAACTTCTCGAAATTCTTCATCACACGGCCGATCTTTGCCGCCGTGCTCTCGCTGATCCTGCTGATTGCAGGCTCGATCGCGCTGTTCCAGCTGCCGATCAGCGAATACCCGGAAGTGGTCCCGCCCACCGTGGTGGTGCGTGCCAACTTCCCCGGCGCCAACCCCAAGGTGATCGGCGAAACCGTCGCCGCACCGTTGGAGCAGGCCATCACCGGGGTGGAGAACATGCTCTACATGTCCTCCCAGTCGACCGCCGACGGCAAGCTGACCCTGACCATCACCTTCGCCCTGGGCACTGACCTGGACAACGCCCAGGTGCAGGTGCAAAACCGTGTCACCCGCACCCAGCCCAAGCTGCCGGAAGAAGTCACGCGCATTGGTATCACCGTCGACAAGGCCTCGCCCGACCTGACCATGGTCGTGCACCTGACCTCGCCGGACCAGCGCTACGACATGCTCTACCTGTCCAACTACGCCATCCTCAACATCAAGGATGAGCTGGCGCGCCTGGGCGGTGTCGGTGACGTGCAGCTGTTCGGCATGGGCGACTACTCGCTGCGGGTCTGGCTCGACCCGAACAAGACCGCTTCGCGCAACCTGACCGCCAGTGATGTGGTGGCGGCGATTCGCGAGCAGAACCGCCAGGTCGCTGCCGGCCAGCTCGGCGCGCCGCCCGCGCCAGGTTCGACCAGCTTTCAGCTGTCGATCAACACCCAGGGCCGCCTGGTCAATGAAGAAGAGTTCGAGAACATCATCATCCGCGCCGGTGCCGATGGCGAAATCACTCGCCTCAAGGACATCGCCCGGGTTGAGCTCGGCTCCAGCCAATACGCCCTGCGCTCGCTGCTGAACAACCAGCCGGCGGTGGCGCTGCCGATCTTCCAGCGCCCTGGCTCGAACGCCATCGAGATCTCCGATGAGGTGCGGGCGAAGATGGCCGAGCTGAAGAAGGACTTCCCTGAAGGGATGGACTACAGCATCGTCTATGACCCGACCGTGTTCGTCCGTGGCTCGATCGAAGCGGTGGTGCACACCCTGTTCGAAGCGCTGATCCTGGTCGTGCTGGTGGTGATCCTGTTCCTGCAAACCTGGCGCGCTTCGATCATCCCACTGCTGGCTGTGCCGGTGTCGCTGATCGGTACCTTTGCCGTGATGCACCTGTTCGGCTTCTCGCTCAACGCCTTGTCCTTGTTTGGCTTGGTATTGGCGATCGGTATCGTGGTGGACGACGCCATCGTCGTCGTGGAAAACGTTGAACGTAACATCGGCCTTGGCCTGAAACCGCTGGAAGCCACGCAAAAAGCCATGGGCGAAGTGACCGGGCCGATCATCGCCACGGCGCTGGTGCTGTGCGCCGTGTTCGTCCCGGCGGCGTTCATCTCCGGCCTTACCGGGCAGTTCTACAAGCAGTTCGCGCTGACCATCGCCATCTCCACGGTTATCTCGGCGTTCAACTCGCTGACCCTGTCACCGGCCCTGGCCGCGGTGCTGCTCAAGGAGCACCATGCACCCAAGGACCGCTTCTCGCGGCTGCTCGAGCGGCTGTTCGGCGGCTGGCTGTTCGCCCCGTTCAACCGTTTCTTCGACCGCGCCAGCAATCGCTATGTCGGCGGTGTGGGTCGGGTCATCCGTTCCAGTGGTATCGCCCTGTTCGTCTACGCCGGCTTGATGGGCCTGACCTACCTCGGCTTCTCGTCCACACCGACCGGCTTCGTCCCGGCCCAGGACAAGCAGTACCTGGTAGCGTTCGCCCAGCTGCCGGATGCGGCCAGCCTGGACCGCACCGAAGCTGTGATCAAGCGCATGAGCGAGATCGCCCTGGAGCAGCCAGGTGTGGCCGATTCGGTGGCCTTCCCGGGCCTGTCGATCAACGGTTTCACCAACAGCCCCAACAGCGGCATCGTGTTCACCCCGCTCAAGCCGTTCGATGAGCGCAAGGACCCAAGCCAGTCGGCGGCGGCGATCGCTGCCGCGCTGAACGCCAAGTTCGCTGATATCCAGGATGCCTACATCGCGATCTTCCCACCGCCGCCGGTACAGGGCCTGGGCACCATTGGCGGCTTCCGCCTGCAGATCGAGGACCGCGGCAACCTGGGCTATGAGGCGCTGTACAAAGAAACCCAGAACATCATTGCCAAGAGCCACAACGTGCCGGAGCTGGCGGGTCTGTTCACCAGCTATCAGGTCAACGTGCCACAGGTCGATGCTGCCATCGACCGGGAAAAGGCCAAGACCCATGGCGTGGCCATCAATGACATCTTCGACACCCTGCAGGTGTACCTGGGCTCGCTGTACACCAACGACTTCAACCGTTTTGGCCGCACTTACCAGGTCAACGTCCAGGCCGAGCAGCAGTTCCGCCTCGACGCCGAGCAAATCGGCCAGTTGAAGGTGCGCAACAACCTCGGCGAGATGATTCCGCTGGCAACCTTCCTCAAGGTCAGCGACACCTCCGGGCCTGATCGGGTGATGCATTACAACGGCTTCATTACCGCCGAAATCAACGGTGCTGCGGCCCCCGGCTACAGCTCCGGCCAGGCCGAGGCGGCCATCGAGAAACTGATCAAAGAGGAACTGCCCAACGGCATGACCTTCGAATGGACCGACCTGACCTACCAGCAGATTCTGTCCGGCAACACCGCACTGCTGGTATTCCCGCTCTGCGTATTGCTGGCGTTCCTGGTACTGGCGGCCCAGTACGAAAGCTGGAGCCTGCCGCTGGCGGTGATCCTGATCGTACCGATGACCCTGCTGTCGGCGATTACCGGGGTGATCATCTCCGGGGGCGACAACAACATCTTCACCCAGATCGGCTTGATCGTACTGGTGGGCCTGGCGTGCAAGAACGCCATCCTGATCGTCGAGTTCGCCAAGGATAAACAGGCCGAAGGCCTGGATCCGCTGGCAGCGGTATTGGAAGCCTGCCGTCTGCGCCTGCGTCCGATCCTGATGACCTCGATTGCCTTCATCATGGGTGTGGTGCCACTGGTGTTCTCCTCCGGTGCCGGTAGCGAGATGCGCCATGCCATGGGTGTTGCGGTGTTCTCGGGGATGATTGGGGTGACGCTGTTCGGCTTGTTCCTGACCCCGGTGTTCTTCTTCCTGATCCGCCGATTCGTCGAGCGTCGCCAGGCCCGCAAGGCTGCGCACGCCAAGCCGCTGGAGAACCATGCATGAAGCTGCTCAAACCCCTGACCCCGAGCCTGCTGGCGTTGGCCTTGGCGGCCTGCGCAGTGGGCCCGGACTACCAGGCGCCGAACACCGAACCGGCAAGGCTGGACACTGACGTACAGGCCAAGGCGTTCGATCGCAGCCGCTTTGAAAGCGTGTGGTGGAAGCAATTCGACGACCCGGCGCTGAACCAGTTGGTGCAGGCCTCGCTGCAAGGCAACCGTGACCTGCGCGTGGCGTTTGCCCGCCTCAAGGCCGCCCGGGCGATTCGTGAAGATGCCGAGAACGACAACTTGCCGGTGGTCAGCAGCCGCGCCAGCAGCGAGCTGGGCAAGGGCCAGATTCCTGGCCAGACCGAGCGCCGGGTCAATAGCGAACGCTATGACCTGGGCCTGGACATGGCCTGGGAGCTTGACCTGTTCGGCCGCATTGCCCGCCAGATCGAAGCCAGCGAAGCCCAGGAAGCGGCAGCCGAAGCCGACCTGCAACAACTGCAGGTCAGCCTGATCGCCGAGCTGGTCGATGCCTATGGGCAACTGCGCGGTGCGCAACTGCGCGAGAAAATCGCCCTGGCCAACCTCAAGACCCAGCAGGACTCACGCAGCATCACCGAGACCCTGCGCGATGCTGGCGTGGGCAACGAGCTGGACGTGGTCCGCGCCGATGCCCGGTTGGCAGCCGTCGAAGCCACGGTGCCGCAGTTGCAGGCCGAGCAAGTGCGTGCCCGCAACCGTATCGCCACCCTGCTTGGGCAGCGGCCCGACGCGCTGAGCGTGGACCTGTCGCCCAAGCAGTTGCCGGCGATTGCCAAGGCCCTGCCGGTGGGTGATCCGGGTGAGCTGCTGCGTCGTCGCCCAGACATTCGTAGCGCCGAACGGCAGCTGGCAGCGGCCACGGCCAATGTCGGCGTGGCCACCGCCGACCTGTTCCCACGGGTCAGCCTCAGCGGTTTTCTCGGCTTCACCGCCGCCCGCGGCTCGCAGATCGGCTCGTCCGCCGCCAACGCCTGGGCGCTTGGCCCGAGCATCACGTGGGCAGCGTTCGATCTAGGCAGCGTGCGTGCGCGCCTGCGCGGGGCCAAGGCCGATGCCGATGGCGCGCTGGCCAACTATGAGCAGCAGGTATTGCTGGCGCTGGAAGAATCGTCCAATGCCTTCAGCGATTACGGCAAGACCCAGCAACGCTTGCAGGCGTTGATGCGCCAGAGCGATGCCAGCCGCAAAGCCGCAGAGCTCGCTTCAGTGCGCTACCGCGAAGGCACGGTGGATTACCTGGTACTGCTGGACGCCGAGCGTGAACGGCTCAGTGCCGAGGATGCCCAGGCCCAGGGCGAGGTCGAGCTGTATCGCGGGATCGTCGCGATCTACAAGGCCTTGGGCGGTGGCTGGCAGCCTGAGACGGTGGCCAGTGTGCGCTGATTCTTGATACTGATTTAACGACTCCTTTGGTTGGCTCCTCCCCCAACCGTTTGCCCCGCTGGCCTTGGTCCGTGGGGCTTTTTTATGGGGTGTAAAGCGCAGGTCGTCAGCCGCACCCGCTGCTGTAGCGACGTTGTCATTACGGTGTGTGGCTTGGGAGGCAGAGGCTGCCTGACGCAGAGTGATAGCTGCTGAATGAACGCAGGTCCAGCGGGTGCAGGACATGCCTTGGGTAAAGCGGCTGCTGAGCAGCCCTGTGAATCGCCACCAGGTCCGGCTAAGGGTTGCCAAGGCAAAGGGTGAATCAACACCTCAGATCGGCCTCATAGCCCCATAAAAGCAAAACGCCCGATGCGATGCACCGGGCGTTTGAGGGTTAAGGCCTAGTTTGAACTAGATAGACAGCGCTCAGGCTTGCCCCATGTCCAGCACCACACGACCACCGCATGGGCATTCGTCCATGTAACGGTGCGCCTCGACCACCTGCTCGAACGGGTAGACCTTGATGATCTGCGGCGTCAGCAGCTTGTCGGCGGTGAACTGGTTGATATCGCGCAGCGCCCGTTGCAGCGCCACCTGGTCCTGGCTGATGCCCAGCTCAGGCTTACCGGTGAAATTGCCGATGCAGTGCACGTAGAACTGAATATTCTTCTGGAACGCAGCGCACGCCGGAAATGGCGTCTGGTTGCCGCCCTGCAGCCCATACAGCACCAGGCTGCCACGTGGTGCCAGAACATCGCCAAGCAGCGACATCTGCGGGCCACCGAGGCCGTCCAGGACCATATCGACGCCACGCCCATCGGTGTATTTACCGATCTGCATGAGCAGGTCCTGCTCTTCGGTGACGATGACCTTGTCAGCGCCCAGGCTCAGCAGGTAATCACGCTGCTCCGGCTCTTTGGTGGCGGCAAATACCTTCAGCCCCAAGGCCTTGCCCAGCTGTACGAAGGCCGGCCCTGCGCAGTGGCTGGCATCGGTCACCAATGCAGTCTGCCCGGCCTTGGCCCGGGCCAGGTCGACATAGGCGAAATAGGCGATCAGCAGCGGCGTGTAGTGAACGCTGGCCTCGATCGGCGTCAGGTTATCGGGGTAACGGGTTATGGCCGTGCGCGGCAAGACGATGACATCGCCATAGACCGGGTGATCATTGGCGCTGGTGGCCGGGAAGCTGGCCACCCGGTCGCCGACAGCAATATCGTCGACGCCTTCGCCGACTGCCGTCACCACACCGGCCATTTCATGGCCGATGCCTGCCGGCAGGCGCGCCTTGGACGGTGCCAGGTTCTGTCGCCAGAGCACGTCGTACCAGCTGACGCCGATCGCCTCGACGCGGATCTGCAGCTCGCCGGCGGCGGGCGACGGCTCGCCCTGCTCCTCGCAACGGAGCACATCGGCCGCGCCGAACGTATGGAATCGGATCATGCGGGACATCGCATACCTCGCCTGTGTGAACCTCGTATTACCATGGACTTTATCCGGGCTTTGAGCGTTAGACCATCAGTGGCCGTTAATAGTCGACATGCTTGTCATTGATTGGGCCCCTGGCAATTTCGCACATTGGCCCCCGGAAATCGGTGCAGGGTAACAGCCTTTGGCCTTAAGATTCACCCCTGCCCCACCTTTGGCGAATAGGCTAAGCGCATCGATGAACCGTAACGACCTGCGTCGCGTAGACCTCAACCTGCTGATCGTGTTCGAAACCCTGATGCACGAGCGCAGCGTGACCCGCGCCGCCGAGAAGCTGTTTCTCGGCCAGCCGGCGATCAGCGCCGCCTTGTCGCGCCTGCGCAACCTGTTCGACGACCCGCTGTTCGTGCGGACTGGGCGCAGCATGGAGCCCTCGGCCCGCGCCCATGAAATCTTCGCCCTGCTGTCGCCCGCGCTGGACTCGATCTCCACCGCCGTCAGCCGCGCCGCCGAGTTCGATCCCGCCACCAGCACCTCGGTGTTTCGCATCGGCCTGTCGGATGACGCCGAATTCGCCCTGCTGCCGCAGTTGCTCAAACGCATCCGCGCCGAAGCGCCCGGCATCGTCCTGGTGGTGCGCCGGGTCAACTACCTGCTGATGCCCACCCTGCTCGCCTCGGGCGAGATCTCGGTGGGCGTCAGCTACACCAGCGACCTGCCTGCCAATGCCAAGCGCAAGGTGCTGCGCCGCAGCAAGCCCAAACTGCTGCGCGCCGACAGCATGCCCGGCAGCATCACCCTGGACGACTTCTGCGCCCGGCCGCATGCGCTGGTGTCGTTTGCTGGCGATTTGTCCGGTTTTATCGACGAAGCGCTGGACGAGATCGGCCGCAAGCGCCATGTCGTGCTGGCGGTGCCCCAGTTCAACGGCTTGGGCAGCCTGCTGGCGGGAACCGATATCGTCGCCACGGTGCCAGACTACACCGCCGCAGCCCTCACCGCTGGCGGCGGTTTGCGGGCGGAGGATCTGCCGATTGAAGTGCGCAGTTTCGAGCTGCATATGGCCTGGCGCGGGGCGCAGGATAATGATCCGGCGGAGCGTTGGTTGCGTTCGAGGATTCAGATGTTCTTCGGCGACCCGGACAGTCTCTGAATCGGCACAACGTATCAACGATGTGGCTTGAGTGTTCATTCTCTTCGCAGTTGATCCCCAGCGTGTGAGGGTGACGACCACGTGGTTGACGTGCCAGGAGATCAGCTGGGTTAATTGTCTGCCTCCGGCGCCCGGAAGGCTTTACTGTAATAGCCGGACTGGTCGAAACAGCAAACCTGCTTCTTGCCGGTTGCAAGCATATCGCAGGCATCACCCATTCGCTTTTCGCGTGTCTTGAGTTGCTTCGCTGAAGTAATCCAGTGGATCCAGTCTACGCGCGCGATGGTCGTTGTGTTGTTCCAACCTTTGCGAGCCTCAGGCCAGGCTGCCAGTGCTTGCTCAAAATCTGCCGGAATATCAGGCTCGGGTTCCTTCTTCACAGGGGTTAACTCGAGGGTAACGATATCTCCAACGGCCACACCTGCGGCGTCGAGTAACTCTCGACCTACCTTCAGCCAATGGCTCAGCTGACCATCGGGCTCAAGGGTTGCGCGGAAAGGGTGCCCATTGATTGTGCCTTCGGCTGTCGTCCTTCCACGCCTCGGGAACCGTTCACTCGCGTCTCTTGGAAGGACTGCAAAAGCCCACGACGGATCATCACCGGGCTTTGCCGGACGAAGAAGCTTTGCTTCGAATCGGGACTTCACAGCGTTCGTCGTCATTGCAAGTCCTCCAACTGAGCGTCTAGTTAACCATCACCTCGTCCAGTGCTTGCTCAAGGATGTCGACTGTGCGATCGATGTTGTGCAGCTTTTCGAGCCCGAACAGACCGATGCGGAAGGTCTGGAAGTCGGCCGGCTCGTCACATTGCAACGGCACACCGGCGGCGATCTGCAGGCTGTGGTCGGCAAACTTCTTACCGCTCTTGATATCGGCATCATCGGTGTAGCTCACCACTACGCCAGGGGCCTGAAAGCCGACTGCTGCCACGCTCTTGATACCTTTGCCGGCCATCATTGCGCGCACCCGATCACCCAGGGCCTGCTGTTCGTCGCGGACCTTGTCGAAACCGTAGGTTTGCATCTCCTTCATCACTTCGTTAAATCGCGCGAGAGAATCGCTGGGCATGGTCGCATGGTAAGCATGTCCACCCTGTTCATAAGCCTGCATGATCTGAAGCCACTTTTTCAGGTCGCAGGCGAAGCTGCTGCTTTGCGTCTGCCCGATGCGCTTGAGGGCCAAAGCGCTGAGCATCACCAGGGCGCAGCAAGGAGAGGCGCTCCAGCCCTTCTGCGGTGCGCTGATCAGCAGGTCGACCGCGCATTTGTGCATATCAACCCAAAGCGCGCCTGAGGCGATGCAGTCCAGCACGAACAGGCCACCCTGCGCATGCACCGCGTCGCCTACCGCCCGCAGGTACTCATCGGGCAGGATGATCCCTGATGACGTTTCAACGTGGGGGGCGAAGACAATCTGCGGCTTGTGCGCCTCAATGGCTGCCAGCACTTCGTCCAGAGGGGGCGGAGCGTAGGCAGCCTGGCGCTCGGTGTCGACCGGTCGGGCTTTTAGCACCGCAGTGGCCGCCGGGATGTTGCCCATCTCAAGGATCTGGCTCCAGCGGTAACTGAACCAGCCGTTGCGTATCACCAAACATTGCTGGCCGTTGGCGAACTGGCGCGCCACCGCTTCCATGCCGAATGTGCCACTGCCGGGGACTACCGCAACCGCCTTAGCGTTGTAGACCTGCTTCAGGGTGCTGGAAATGTTCTTCATCACACCTTGAAACGACTGCGACATGTGGTTGAGCGAGCGGTCGGTGTAAACCACCGAGTACTCGACCAGTCCCTCAGGATCGATATCGGGATATATCTTTGACATGGTGTGACTCCTTTGGCAGAGATGTCCGTGGTATCGACCCTGCCCTAAGCGATTGCAAATGACAAGATTACTTGGATTGAGGTGCGATTTCTGTCGACGCTAGGGTGCAGATTACGACACAACTCAGCCGGTACGCCGGCGATGAGCCCCTAGTGGACAGCAAGCTGCTTGGTCATCACCTGAGCACCAAACCATAGCGGGTGAGCGCAAGCGGCTCACTGTTCTCTTCAATGACCCGCTGGCTCGCAGCCTGTGCAGTGAAACCGTGCTTGAGGTAAAAACACCTGGCGCGTTCATTGCCATCGAGCACCCATGCGCTGACCTGCCCATATCCATCGTCCTGCATAACCTGCTGCGCGTCTGTCCACAACGCGCTGCCAATTCCACGCATCCAGAACGCTGGGTCCAGGTAGATCGCCATCAGTTCGGCGGTGCCCGCTGCGGCGTCCTCGTCACGACTATGGCCGAAGGAAATCCAGCCAACCACCCGCCCAGTTAGTTCGGCCACACGAATGGAAGGACTGCCCGCTTCGATTGCCTGAGTCAGGAAGGCCACACGGCGTTCGACAGTCGTGTCCAGGCCGCTCAGGTAGCGTGCCGATAACAGCCCGTTGTAGGCGCTTTGCCAGCTGCGAATATGAAGTGTGGCGATGGCAGCAGCCTCTTTGCTGTTGGGCTTGCGAATGAGGAGTTCGGGTAGTCGGCTGGCGCGATCCATGTGATCAGACCTTGAAGTGGCATTCAGCACGGTAATTGCACGGGCCATGCCAGGGAGTCTCCAACGGTAAACTGGCGCTTTTGATGCCTAGCGGGGGGCTTCGCCGTGCGCGCAGTGGCGCAAACTGTTGGAGCAGTGTCTGCAGGTAAACAGCAAAGGCAAGCACTGCCAACACAGAGCAGTTAACGCTGTACCCAGGGAGGTCAAAAAATTGAAGCTATCGATGGCAAAGCTGAAATCCATTATTCACTCATTGGAGGAGCGTCTGCTAGAACGCCAGACTCGCCTTGACCCCAATGCACTAAATAGCCTGCTGGCTGCGGACTTTGTCGAGTTTGGTGCCAATGGTATGGCGTGGAACCGAGCCCAAATCATCGACGGGTTACAGTCTCAGGCTTTCGTTCGCCGCCAGATCAGCGCTTTTGAGATACGCGTGCTGGCCGATGAGGTCGTGCTTGCCACCTATACCTGCACGATCCATGGGCCGGATAGCAGCAGTGAGTCGCTGAGAAGCTCAATCTGGCGACGGCAGGGCCAGCAGTGGCAGATGGCATTTCACCAAGGGACAGCGAAGGCTGGATAAGGTTGATCAACTGTCAGCGCCGCGCTTGTAGAGGAGACCCACATTGGGTCGAAAGCAGCTGGTCGCGACTGACCGCTATCGACCCATTGCAGCCCTTCGCAAAGGGCAACAAAATGCCAGAAGCGCACATACGATGCGGACAAGGACGGAGACAACCTCTGGCTCTCGATTTCAGGACAGCAACACAGCATGCAATCCCGTGAGCAAATCAACGGATCGTTTACTCGGGAATTCCGGTCAACGTATGCACTACACGCATTGCGCAAGGCGGTCGAGCCCCTTCCGGGTCGAGCTGTTCGCATTTCTTCAGCAGCGGATAGGCATCGGCAAACTTCATAGCCGCCACCTGTTCGGCGTGCTGCTGTGAAACAAAGCAGTGCTCGAACCGGAAGGCGGCATACACCTCGGGCTTGAGTGCCGGAAAATCGTAAACCTCGTCGACGATACTCTTTAGCATCTTGGACATCTGCCCATTGGCTGCGGGGGAAATCCTGCTGAGCAGATCATCCTTGGCAACGCCCGCTTGCCTGGCCGCAATAGCTTGTTTCGATGCACCGATGGATGCCTGCATTCCCTGCGGAAACGGACAATCAGACGCTGCCAATGCTGAGGCCGAAGCCATGCAACTGAGTAAAGTAAGAACAGCGGCCATCCTTGTCATGGAACTTCCTTGTTTATAAAAGCATTGTCGAAATAAGCTGCGAATTCTAACCGATGCCCGTTGATGATGCACTCCATTGACCGGGTCCGCGCCGGGTCTCTAGCCCTGTATGGCACTCGTACCTTGAGACGTACCAAGGCATCACTGATCTATCGCAGGATGAAGAACTGCGGGCGGTTCAACTGCTGCTCGGCCATGCGAAGCTTGAAAGATGCCAGGGCTCCCCCGCTCATTGAACTTCAGCGCACTATGATTTCGTCTGGAAAATAAACACCCATTGAACGATTGCTACGTATCCCCAGCACCTCCCCTTGCATGCTCTGCACCACCGTCTGCCCGCCCTCTATGAGCGTTCCAGTGCGTCGATCCTGGGCGTGTGCGTCCGGTGGCAGGCTGAACAGCATTTGGCCTTCATAACGGCTGACCTGGATGTCGGCAGGATAGTGAACAGGACCGAACTCGAAGGGTTGGTTCGAGTAGCCTTCCCACGCGCGACCTTCCCCATAAGGCCGGTCGAGGATCATGATCAGTGAACGCAGTTCGATCCCCAGCACCCTGACCGGGCTTTCCTCGGACCTGGCCTGCCAGCTAGTGGTGTTGGAGAACACCCTTACCGGGCCTGGCCAGACAATGCCGCCCAGCTCGGTACCTGGCGCCAGCGTGCATCGGCGCATTTTCCATTCGGAAAACGTGAAATGAGCACCGAACGGGAAGCCGAACTCGACCTCCCCAGGCTCACATTTCCATCCCGCCAGGTCATGGACCGACAGGGTCTCGACCGTCGCGAAACCGTGGCCCTGCGCCAGTTCCAGACGACGCACGGGCATGCCTAAGATGTGACCTGGCGCGCGCTCGAAATCGGCCTGCTCCAGGCTCTGCATGCCATAGGGCACGGGATCGCCGGACAGGTCGTTGAAAGGCTCCAGGTTTTGCAAATGGACCCGCGTACCGGCCGGAAGCACCAGGTCACCGAGCACTTGCTCGTGCTCGAGGCGGGGATTGTGCGCACGCCAGTCCTGCCAATGCTCGTAGATGAACTGGACATACAGTCCGCTGCCTGCAGCCAGCAGCACCATGAGAATGCCGAAGCGCCAATGCCTGGCCAGCATATAGCGCCGGCAACGGGGGATCAGCAGTGCCAGCAGGCAGGCGATCAGCAACCAGAGAAAGACTTCGGAAAAGAGGTAGATCATGTAGCCGAGCAGCATGGCCGGCATGGAGACAGGAATCATGGGACCGTCCTTGTGCACCCTGATGGAGACGGCGCAGAATAAATCAAGCTCGGGGCTGTCCCAAGCCCTGATCCTTCAAGGAAACCACTCGGCATGATGCCCCATGAGTCAAAAGCCCACGCCGCAAATGATCGCTACTGATAGCTTTGGGCATCACCGAACATAAGGCCCTGCTACCTCATCGAAGATTGCATGACTGCATGACTGATTGCTTTCAGTTGATTAAGTAACCCTTAACGAATCGCACTGTGTTTTCCAAGGTGCGTGTCATGTCCGGATGCGTTAGCTGATACCTTTGTTCCAGTTGCTTGCTATGGCGCATATCGAAGCGCTGCGTCTGAATGAAATTCAATGACTCGGCGCTGATCGCGAATCGGGCCGCCAGTCCAGGAATCGACAAAAGCCACCTAAGCAGACCTATCGCTACATGGCGTCGGGGGGCCTTGACCCCCAGCATGTTTGCCAGCTGGCCAAGCATTTCCTGCAGATTTGGTGTGCGCTCATAGAGTGCCAGCACCTGCTGGTTGGCCATCAAGGGGTCGAACGCCACGCAGGTTATCATCGCCACCAGATAGTCGACACTGACCACTGGCAACCAGTGCTCGGGGGAACCGGGGACAGCTTTGAACCTGCCTTGTGCCAGATTTCGAATGAGTTCGGCCAGGGGTTGTCCTTCCAGAATGTGCCCACTCTCACTGTGGCCACACACCGTAGCAGGATGAACGATGGTGTAATCGGCGCCCGCTTCCTGCATGTAGCGCATAACTGAGAAATGGGACTCAAGCTTGCTGCCTTCGTAGCCACCCACACGGTCGTAGACTGCGGGCCAGTTTGTGTTTTCAGGGCGCTCATGATCAACCCCGATACTGGCAAGGTGGGTAAGGTTTTGCAGCATGTAGCCGCCCACCATCAGTAATCGGATGCGCTGGTTTGCCGCAAGCCTGGCGACCCTCAGCGCCCCCTGCACATTGACTGCGCGGGCGTGCTCCATGCTTAGCCCCCAGGTAAATTGCGCCGCGAGGTGGAAGGCAACTGCGGCCGAAGACACGCGCTGCTTGTCTGCCTCGCTGAGCCCAAGCGCCTCCCTGCTCATGTCGCCCTCAACGGCATGAATATATCTAGGGTTACCGCCCAGTTGCTCCACTTGTTGTCTGAGCCGCCCAATGTTTTCAGGGCTGCGCATAAGTACCCAGGTCTTGTGCCCTGTCGCAGTGAGACGGGCCAGCAGATGTTGACCCACAAACCCAGTGCCGCCGGTTACGAAGCATTCCACACTCATGCCTGACTCCTTGTTTGGATGATGGGTGCAGGCTAAGGTGTAGAGTCTGCTCTACAGTCAAGGAAATTTACTGTGAACATTGGAGAGTTGGAGCGCCGAAGTGGGATTGGCCGCCATGCATTGCGCTATTACGAGAAACTCGGGCTTATCGTGGCCCAGCGGCAGGCCAACAACTACCGCAGCTACAGCGATCAGACCGTTGTCGACCTGGGGTTTATTCAAAATGCCCAAAGCATGGGTTTTTCCCTTTCGGCAATCGGGGAAATCCTCGCGGCCAAACGGGGTAATACCATCGATTGCGCACAAGGCGCTGCCTTGGTCGCTAGCAAGATGGCTGAAATTCAAGTGAAGATCAGCAATCTGCAAGCCACGTATGGTTTTCTCGATGCAGAGCGTGTGAAGCTTGAAGCCAGTGCCATTGCCCAGGGACTGACTATTTCTTACCCTCCCCTCACTGGGCATGCATCGAAGCCGTAGCACTGTCCATCCTTAGCTCTCGACGCGTTTTACTCCTTCTTTTGGGAGGTAAGCACTGAGGGTCGTTACTCGGCACGGCCAAGCCAATCAGCCGCGGACTCAGGTGCAAGTGCATTTGCTAGAGGTGAACGAGCTACGGCCAAGGTATGCGGGCGGGGTGAGATGGCGGGCAAAAGAAAGCCCGCTGCTAGGCGGGCAAGGTCTATCACACGTAGGGATGGTGATAATGTCTCCCAAGCGATGTGAAAAATTAGTCAAGGAAACGTCCAAGCAATCTCATCGCCGCAACATTGAGCTAAGGCCAGCTGTGCAGCGGCTGTTCTGAGTCGCGCTATGACGGTGTAAACGATAAGACGGGCTGCTACCGCGTCAGTGACTATTCACCCAGTACAGATCGCACACCGCGTGAGCTACAGAATCCTGAGGCCATGCGGTGTAAGGATGTAGGCCTTCAATGCGTATCGCTCACTGCGTAATACACTGACCGGCCCGGTAAAGCCGATAGATTGCAGCTCGCGTTCCACTACGCAGGGCTCGGGATGAGCAATTTCCAGACGTTGCAGTTGACAGCCTTTGTCATCGAGTCTCTTGGCGGGATGCTCCGACTCGCCCCAATCGATCAGGCTAGGGACAGCCCCTTGCAGAGGCAGATGCCCGTCAGGCTGAATCGAAATTTTCCACGACAGACCTCCCCTGCTCATCGGTTCGATCTCTCCAAAAACCTGCCTGAGGCTCTCGTCTGCGCTATCCAGACGCTCCGTACGCGCCACCCAGTGGGCTAAATAGGGCGAAGATTGCGCACTTAGCTCATCCAGACCGAACCACCTAGGTCGCGTAGGCAAAGGAGCCTCACTGTCAGGAGCAATGACTTCAAGATAAAACGACTCTCCTAATCGTAGGAGCAGATTGTGAGTGCTCATGCGCATGTGCTTACCACCTGGCTGCAACTGCACTGCGAGTTGACGCTCGACGAATTGGGCCCCCAACGGCAGGGTCGGTGACACAATGACCAGATGATCCAAGGTGGAACGCATCATAGCCTGCTATCTCCCTAATCAAAGAACTCCAAGCGTTGCCGCCTTTTCACCCGACATGCTCGATTGCAGTACAGCTTCACATACACTGGGCAAGCTCACACGGTGACGACGTGAAGCCCGCCACCGACCCAGATAGTTGAAACTTTCCCAAACCGCGTCAAGTCCAGACCCCTATCGACCAATCAACGGGAGAAGGCAATGACGGGCACGGTAGGCGATTTTCTGGTAGAGCGCTTGTATCAATGGGGGGTACGGCGCATCTTTGGCTACCCCGGCGATGGTATCAACGGTGTATTCGGTGCGCTGAGCCGGGCCAAGGGCAAGATTGAATTCATCCAGGCCCGCCACGAAGAAATGGCTGCATTCATGGCCTGTGCCCATGCCAAATTCACCGGTGAGCTGGGCGTCTGTATCGCGACCTCCGGCCCTGGCGCTTCGCACTTGCTCACCGGTCTCTACGATGCCCGTATGGACCATATGCCAGTGCTGGCCATCGTCGGCCAGCAAGCCAGGGCCGCACTGGGCGGGCACTACCAGCAGGAGCTGGACCTGCTGTCGATGTTCAAGGATGTCTCCGGGGCATTTGTCCAGCAGGCAGCCACGCCCTCGCAGGTGCGCCACCTGCTTGACCGCGCGGTGCGCACCGCCATCGGCGAGCGGCGGGTAACCACAGTGATTCTGCCCAACGACCTGCAGGACTTGCCCTACCAGCAACCGGCGCATGCCCACGGCACGGTGCATTCGGGCATTGGCTACAGCAAGCCCAAGGTGGTGCCCTATGACAGCGATCTGCGCCGCGCCGCCGAAGTCCTCAATGCCGGGCGCAAAGTCGCCATACTGGTAGGCGCCGGCGCCCTGCAGGCCACCGATGAAGTCATCGCCATCGCTGACACATTAGGCGCAGGCGTGGCCAAGGCTCTACTGGGCAAGGCCGCCATGCCCGATGACCTGCCGTGGGTCACCGGCGCCATAGGCTTGCTCGGCACCGAACCGAGCTATCAGCTGATGAGCGAATGCGACACCCTGCTGATGATCGGCTCGGGCTTTCCCTACTCCGAGTTCCTGCCCAAGGAAGGCCAGGCCCGCGCTGTGCAGATCGATCTGCAAGCAGACATGCTCAGCCTGCGTTACCCGATGGAGGTAAACCTGGTCGGTGACGCCGCAGAGACCTTGCGCGCATTGTTGCCTTTGCTCGAGCCCAAGACCGACCGCCGTTGGCGTAAAAAGGTCGAAGGCTGGCGCGCACGTTGGGATAAAACCTTGGCAAAACGTGCGATGGTCAAGACCGACCCGATCAACCCACAGCGCGTGGTGTACGAGCTCTCCCCTCGCCTGCCCGACAACAGCATCGTGACCAGCGACTCCGGCTCCTGCGCCAACTGGTTTGCCCGCGACCTGCAGATTCGCCGGGGCATGCACTGCTCATTGTCCGGGGGCCTGGCCTGCATGGGGGCTGCCGTGCCCTACGCCATCGCCGCCAAGTTTGCCCATCCGCAGCGCGCAGTGATCGCGTTGGTGGGTGATGGCGCGATGCAGATGAACAACCTGGCCGAGCTGATCACCGTGGCCAAGTACTGGCAGCAATGGGAAAACCCGCAATGGATCTGTGCGGTGTTCAATAACGAGGACCTCAACCAGGTCACCTGGGAGCAGCGCGTGATGGAAGGCGATCCCAAGTTCGAGGCGTCGCAGACGATTCCTGACGTGCCTTACCACTTGTTCGCCATTTCCATCGGCCTGCAGGGCATTTTCGTCGACCGCGAAGACGACGTCGCCGCGGCCTGGGAACGCGCCTTGAGCGCCGATAGGCCGGTCTTGATCGAGTTCAAGACCGACCCCAACGTGCCACCGCTGCCACCCCACATCAAGCTGGAGCAGGCGAAGAAATTTGCCGGCACTTTGCTCAAGGGCGACCCGGACCAGGCCGGGGTCATCGTGCAGACGGCCAAGCAAGTCCTCAGTTCGGTGTTACCCGGCAAGAAGTGATGCACGCCTCGGCGCACAGGCTGAACGTTTGCACAGTCGGGTCGGTCGCACCACAGAGACGCAGCCGACTGTGCCAACCCTGACCGTGAGAACCTACCATGAGCGAGATCTTTCCCGAAGGCGGCCAACAGCACCCAATCGACCTGACCATAAACGCTCAAGCCCGATCGCTGCAGGTCCATCCCTGGACCACCCTGCTCGACCTGCTGCGTGAACAGCTGGACCTGATAGGCACCAAGAAAGGTTGCGACCATGGCCAGTGCGGGGCCTGCACGGTGTTGCGCGATGGCAAGCGCATCAATGCCTGCCTGACCTTGGCCATCATGTGCGATGGGGCCGACCTGGTGACCATCGAGGGCCTGGCCAGCGGCGACCAACTGCATCCCATGCAGCGCGCCTTCATCACGCATGATGCCTTCCAATGCGGGTACTGCACGCCAGGCCAGATTTGCTCCGCGGTGGGTCTGGCCCGTGAAGGCCATGCCGCTACGCCAGATGTCATCCGCGAGCAAATGAGCGGCAATCTCTGCCGTTGTGGCGCCTACAGCAATATCGTCGCCGCCGTGCAAGAAGCGCTGCCGCTGATGCGCGCTGCGCCACAAGCGCAAGGAGACCAGCAGCCATGACGCCTTTCAGCTATCACAAGCCTGCATCGGTCAGCGAAGCCGTCAACCTGGCAGATCCTTCTTCGCGATTCATTGCAGGGGGTACCAACCTCGTCGATTTGATGAAGGAGAACGTGGTACGCCCCGAGCACCTGATTGATATCACCCATCTGGGGCTGAACCGCATTGAGAGAACCTCGAGCGGCGGTGTGCTGATAGGCGCGCTGGTCAGCAATGCCGAGCTGGCCGCCGATTCGACAATCGAACAGCATTACCCGTTGTTGTCCGAAGCCATCCTGGCGGGGGCGTCGCCGCAGCTGCGCAATATGGCCAGTACCGGTGGCAACCTGTTGCAACGCACCCGCTGTTACTACTTCTATGACACTGGCACCCCTTGCAACAAGCGCGACCCCGGCAGCGGATGCCCGGCGCGAACAGGGCTGAACCGTATCCACGCCATCCTCGGTACTAGCGATGCCTGCGTCGCCACCCATCCATCGGACATGTGTGTGGCGCTGGCAGCGCTAGAGGCTGTGGTCCATGTCGAGGGGCGGTCGGGTAAACGCCAGATAGCCTTTGCCGAGTTTCACCGCCTGCCCCAGGACGCACCGCAGCGCGACAATCAGTTGGCAGTCGATGAACTGGTGGTCGCCATTGAGTTACCGCCCCCGGCCTTCGCCGACCATTACCGTTATTTGAAAATTCGCGACCGCGCGTCCTATGCCTTCGCGCTGGTTTCGGTGGCCGCTGCCGTACGCCTGGACAACAACGTAATCCAGCTCGCCCGCTTGGCGCTGGGCGGCGTGGCGCACAAGCCGTGGCGAGACCCGGCTGTTGAACGGATGCTGATCGGCCAACCCCCGTCACAAGCGCTGTTCACCCGCGCGGCTCAAACCATGCTGCAAGGTGCAACGCCGTTGAGCCACAACGGTTTCAAGGTGACGCTGGCGCAGCGGGCCATTGTGCGGGCACTGGGCGATGCTGTGCTCGGTGCCGCGGCGCGGGGGGCACGCCCATGAACACCAAAGTGCTAGTCGGAACACCTCTGGACCGCGTGGATGGCGTAGCCAAGGTAACCGGGCAGGCGCGCTATGCGGGCGAGTACCCCGAGGCCGACCTGCTTCATGGCAGCGTGGTATCCAGTACCATCGCCCGGGGCCGGGTACTGCGGATCGACAGTTCCCGGGCCCTGCGCGTGCCTGGGGTGATCGCAGTGCTCGACCATAGTCATCGTCCGCACATTTCCAGTTACGACGACGATTACAGTGACGCCGACTCGGCCGAAGGTTCGCCATTTCGGCCCTTGTTCAACGATCAGGTGCTGTACAGCGGGCACCCCTTGGCACTGGTGGTCGCGCAAAGCCTCGAGCTGGCAAGGTACGCGGGGTCGTTGATCGACATCCACTACGTCGAACAGGCCCACGAGACGGATTTGCTCAATGTACGCAACCAAGCCCATCAGGCACCCGCCGAAACACCTGAACCGCGTGGCGACTTTGCCGGGCAGTTCGCCAGCGCGCCAGTGCAGATCGATGCCACCTACCTGACGGCCAACGAGCATCACAACCCGATGGAGCCGCATGCATCGACGGTGTTCTACAACCCCGACGGCACCTTGCACATTCACGACAAGACCCAAGGTACGCAGAATTGCCAGGACTACCTGCACAAGGTCTTCGGTCTGCCCAAGGAGCACATCAGGGTTCTGGCAGCCTTCGTCGGCGGCGCGTTCGGCTCAGGCTTGCGCCCGCAGTACCAGCTGCCATTGGCAGTAATGGCGGCGTTGCACTTGCAGCGTTCGGTGCGCGTCACCCTGACCCGCCAGCAGATGTTCAGCTTCGGCTACCGGCCCCGCACCGAGCAGCGTTTGCGCCTAGGTGCAGACGCGGACGGCCGGCTGTTGGCAATCGCCCACGATGCACTTGGCCAAACATCACGCTTCGAGGACTTTACCGAGCATCTGGTCGAGTGGAGCGGCATGCTCTATCAGTGTGACAACGTTGCCCTGAGCTATCGCCTGGCTCCGCTCGATGTGTACACCCCGCTGGACATGCGCGCACCCGGCGCCGCTTCCGGGATGATCGCCCTGGAGTGCGCCCTGGATGAACTCGCCTGGGCCGCCCGGATCGACCCGGTCGAGCTACGCCGACGCAATTTTGCCGCCAGCAATGGCAACGAAGGCAAACCCTACTCCAGCAAGCAACTGCTGGCGTGCTATACCCAAGGCGCCGAGCGTTTCGGCTGGGACCGACGCAGCGCCGCACCGAGGAGCATGCGCAAAGGCACGCAGTTGGTCGGCTGGGGCATGGCCGGCGGCGTCTGGGAAGCGATGCAGATGAAAGCCAGCGCCAAGGCGCGCATCGATGCCCAGGGGCACCTGACCGTCAGTAGCGCCACCACCGACATCGGTACTGGCACCTACACCGTCATGACCCAGATCGCAGCCGACGCAGCCGGCGCCCGACTACAGGACGTCACGTTCGTACTAGGTGACTCTTCGCTGCCTCCAGCGCCGCTTCAGGGTGGTTCTTTCACCGTGTCGTCGGTCGGTTCGGCAGTGCGCCAAGCTTGCCTTGAGCTACGGAGCAAAGTGCTGGAACACGCGCGCAGGACCTATCCCGCAGTTGCCAGCACAGCCCTGGAACAGGTCGTGTTCGCAGACGGCTACCTACACGCAGGCAATCATCGCTTTGCCCTGGCGGACATCGTCGCCAGCGCCCCCAATGGTGTTTTCGAAGTACAGGTCGATGCCGAGCCGGGCGCCAAGCGCAAGCCGTTCGCCACTGCCACACATTCAGCGGTATTCGTCGAAGTTCAGGTTGATGAAGAGCTTGGTTCGATCAAAGTCACCCGGGTGGTCAGCGCTATCGCGGCAGGACGTGTAGTCAATCCAAAGACCGCACGTAGCCAGATCCTTGGCGGCGTGGTGTGGGGGCTGGGCATGGCCTTGCACGAAGAAACCTTAACCGATCATCGGCTGGGCCGCATTCTCAATCACAACCTGGCGGAGTACCACATTCCGGTGAATGCCGACAGCGGTGAGATCGAGGTGATATTCGTTGAAGAGCAGGACGACATCGTCAATGAACTGGGCTCCAAAGGGGTGGGCGAAATTGGCATCGTGGGCGTGGCGGCGGCGATAGCCAATGCTGTCTTCCATGCCACCGGCATACGGGTAAGAGCGTTTCCGATCACCCTCGACAAGGTGCTCTAGGCGCTAAGCCCAGATTGACTCGCCCCCTGTGCGACTGAGACGGGCGTTTGGAACCTCGTGTGAACTTTCGCCGGTTTGCACTGGCCTTCCGTTCAGGGGGCGCGAGTTACCAGGCGTCTGGCGAAGGCACAGGTTCCGCGCTCAGCCCGCTGCACGCAGCTTCAGGCCGCAAGCAGTCCCAGTAACGCCAAGCTCATAGGAGATCAGCTGATGAAAGATCTTGCCATGTACTACTGGATTGCCGTCGCGGCAATTGTCTTGCTCGTTGACCTGTGGGCCATCGTCAGTGTGTTCAGAAGCGACAAATCCGATGCGACCAAAGCGCTCTGGGCCTTGGTGATTCTCGCGCTGCCCCTGGTTGGCCTGGGTATCTGGGGTGTCGCCGGTCCACGCGGGATCAAACGCGGCACCGGACCGACTTCGGATGAACACAGCAAGGGCTGAACAATGTCTGCCGCCTACTGAAGAGGGGTGCACCATGCTCGATAAAGCGACCGGTATGAAACCAGGGGAGCGCTACTGCGTCGATAACATCGAGCGCACCCATCAGTTTCCGGGGTTCTTCCTAGACGGCAAGTACTACCTGGGGCCCGAGCTGCTGACCGCTGTGGGCTGGCTCGAAGGTAGGCAGTTCATCTACGACAGCCTGGATGCCCAGGGAGACCCGGTTTTTCCTGATCGGATAGCCGGGACCCTCGACGACCTGAAGCTGACCCTGATAGATGGAACGCGCCTTGATCTTTCAAGGATCGAGGCCCGTGCCACGCTGGCGAGTCAGACTACGCACGGCCAGCCGCAGCGTGAGCCGGAAACCGCGCTGACGCACCGCGAAGAGCAAGATCCAAGTGTCATGGGCGGTTGGCCAAACCCTAAAAGCAAGGCACCACTCATCATCGGCGCGGCACTGCTGGGGCTCGTCGCTGGGCTGTTCATCAGACGCGTGCAACGCAAACAGCGGTAGCGCGCTGACCGCTCGGGCGTTGCGCAGGCACTTTGCCGGCTACCGTTGCAAGCGCTGGGGCAGATACTGACAGCGCTAGGTAAATCCGACGTGGACCAGTAGAGCGCCCTGACGGCTTATCGATTCTGGGTGTTTGAGTGCCGCGGCTTACCTCGATTCGAGGCGGTGCCAGTCTTGACCAGCTCATCGATATGGGCATGACACGGCCCGTCTCGAATAGGTGTCCGCCTCACGCCCTGATGAGGCTAGCCACTGCTGTCGATGTCGACTCAGATCCAGACGTCATTCAGCGCTGTTCGCTTCCCGCCTTCGTGACCGGTATTCAACACGCCTCGCGGCTCGATCATCATCAGTTTTGTTTCCGTCTGTGCCGCCGTTCTGTGCTCAACACCACGTGGTACGACATACAATTCGCCTGGTTTCACATGAACGCAGCCCTCGGGGAGATCGATGCGCAAGAGGCCTTCGAGCACAAGAAAAGCTTCATCGGTTTCCGGGTGTGAATGCCAGATAAATTCACCTTCGATGCGTACCACCTTGAATTGGTAGTCGTTCATTTCCGCGACGACCCTTGGACTCCATTGCTGCTCGATCAAAGACGCTTTTTGAGTCAGGTTCACAGGCTGTGCTGTCAATTGCTGATGCATGCTGGACATAGCTGATCCTCTCTAAATTGGAGTGACCAGCGTATCGAACGGGAAGCGCGCTGTTCTTGTACGATCCTGCAACTTAGCGAACAGTGCGTAAGCGTTCCAGCCAACGCAGAGGCGGCACGCCGTAGGTGCGCGTGAAGTGCCGGGTCATGTGGCTCTGATCGTGAAAGCCCGCGGCGAGGGCGGCATCGACCAGTGTGAAGCCATCCAGAATCAGTCTGCGGAAACAGTCCAAGCGCCTTAGCGTGACAAAACGGTATGGGCTGGTGCCATAGAGGGCCCGAAAGTCTCGCGACAAGCTCCATTGCTCACGCCCACTCGCCTGTTCCAGCATCTCCAGCGTGATGCCCACGTGAAGATGCTCCATGATGAACGCCCTGGCGCGCTCGGCAGAGCGGTAATCCAGACGTTTGCGGCCACGCGGCTTGCCGCCGACTGCACGAAGCGCCATTGCCAAGTCATAAACGGCGTCCTGTTCCTCTAGTGTTTCCAGAGGATGATCCAGTGCCTGCACGAAAGCCTCGCTGGCGTGGTACAAGCGCGGGTCGCAGGATACTCCGCCAGCAATGAAAGGCAGCGCTTCTCCCCCGAGAACGTTCTGTATCAGCGACGGGTCGATGTAGGCCATCCGGTAGCGAAAACCCACATCCGTGCCAGCCATGCCGTCATGCACTTCGTCGGGATGCAGCACAAGCGTGTTGCCTGGCATGCCGTGGCACAGCGCGCCCTTGTAATGAAAGCTCTGAACGCCGGCAAGGGTACGGCCTATCGAATAGGTATCGTGCCGATGCGGGTCGTAGCCATGGCCGCCAAACCATGCTTCGATGCGCTCTACACTGCCAGGTGTTGTGCTTCGTATGACCCAATCAGTGGTGGCTGACGAGATTGCTTTGCGCTCCATGAATTGCTCACTGCTCGTGCGCCATTTTGAGTGTGAATAGTCCACCCTATTTCAGGATTACGCGAGCACCCAATCCATTTCCGCTTCCCTTTGGATCGATAGCTGCCGTTCGCGACAGACCGCTATCGACCCATTGCGGCCATTCGCGGAGGGCAATGAACGGCCTATAGCGCCCCTTCGACCATACCGCTCGATGGGTGTTCATGGCGTACTTCGATACAGACATGGCCTAGTTCGAAGCTACCATCTTGGCCCTGTGGGGCTATTCCAAGCGTTGCTACAGTGGGCTCCAACAAACTCCACCCACTGCGAGCAACTACCCATGAACAACCGCCTTGATTACTTCAAGCTGTCTCCCCAAGCGTCCAACAAACTGGTGGAACTCACCCTACAACTGAGCAAGAAACCGCCACTGGCCGATCTTGCCCACCTGATCATGTTGCGCGCTTCGCAGCTCAACGGCTGTGCGTTCTGCGTGGATATGCATGTGAAAGAGGCCATGATCCATGGCGAGCGCGAGCTGCGTCTTCACCACGTGGCCGTATGGCGTGAGTCAGGGCTGTTTTCGCCAGTAGAGCGGGCGGCGCTGGAGTGGACTGAAGCCCTAACCCAACTGCCGCCTCATGGTATCTCCAACAGCCTGTATGCGAGTGCGCTTGAGCAGTTTTCCGAGCAGGAGCTGTCGGATTTGTCGTTCCTAATCGTCGCCATCAATGGCTGGAATCGCCTCAATGTGGCCTTCCAGGCGATCCCCGGCTCGTCCGATGAGCTGTTCGGCCTGAACAAGGCCAACCTCAACTGAGTAACTTGCTGATCAACGCGCCAAGCTGCTCGCCTGGAGCCGTCGTGGCGCAGTTGGTAAAACTCAGGAGCAGACCTGACTGACGCTGCGATGACGCAGCCCAGCGCGACAACGCTTGTACCGACATACCCCTGGCCAGCACCTGCTCGGCCAGGGCGGTGTCGCTTACGTCCTCCGGCAAACGCAGTACTAAGTGCATGCCGCCTGGCGAGCGTTCCACCTGCAGACCCTTCGGCAAACTCCGGTCCAGTGCTTCGATGGTCAATGCCCGTCGCTCGTTGTAGAGGCGGCGCATGCGTTGGATATGCCGAGCGAAGTGTCCCTCGGCAACGAACTCCGCCACCAAAGCCTGGGTAATTGACGGTGACCCGGCAGCAAACAAGGCCCGGCCGACGCGCTCGAACGCTGCCACCTGCGCCTGCGGCACCACCAGATAAGCCAGGCGAATACCGGGAAACAGCACCTTGCTGAAGGTGCCGGCATACAGCACGCGCCCATGGCGATCCAAGCTGGCCAGCGCTGGAAGTGGACGGCTGACGTAGCGGTACTCGCCGTCGTAATCGTCCTCGACAATCCAGCCACCGGTGCGGGCAGCCCAATCGAGTAGCAGTTGCCGGCGTGGCAGCGACAGTGCCATCGACAGCGGGCTCTGATGCCCTGGTGTCACCATGACGACCTGAGCAGTCCGAGAACCCGCGATGGGGTGTTCTACGTTCATGCCTTCGGCATCAACCGGCACCGCTTCCAGGTCCAGGCCGAACTGGCGAAGCACCTGGCGCGTAGTGGGATAGCCCGGGTCTTCCACCCAGGCGCACTCGCCTGGCTGCAACAGGGTATGTGCGACTAAGGACAGGCTATTGCGCCAACCGCTGGTGATAAACACCTGATGGGCACCGCAATCGATACCTCGGGACACCTGCAGATACGAAGCAATGGCGCTGCGCAACGCTGCCAGGCCGTGGGGTGCCGGATAGTCCAGATCTCCAAGACGCATCCCACGGAGATACCGAGCACCGAGACGCGCCCATATCTTGCGCGGAAATGCATCCAGCGCCGGTACCCCCATCTGGAACGGCAACAGCTGCGGTGGACGCCAGAGCGAATCAGGTGCGTCTTCGATCACTTGGCTGCTGACTGGTAATGCGGTGGCCTCCGACACGGGCTTCTGCAGTTCAGGATTGATTACGGTGCCTTTCTGCCCGAGCGCCAGGAGGTAACCCTCGCTGGCCAGCAGCGAATAGGCCAATTCGACGGTGCCACGGGCCACCCCCAGCTCCTTGGCCATGGCGCGCGCCGACGGCAAGCGGTCACCGGGGGACAACGTGCCTGCGGCAACGGCGGCCAGTACGCGGTCGTACAGTTGACGATACAGAGGCAAGGCAGACTGCTCTTCCAAGGGAGCAAAAGGCGGCTTAGGGGAGGTCATCATGGCCTAGTTCATATCCCATTTCTTGGCTCAATCAAGTGGGTCAATGGTAGTCCAATATAGCGCCATCACCTACTCATGAGGGCAACTCCCATGACATCCCCTTTGCACAACTTCATACCCAGCGTGCTCGACCTGGCCGACACGTCCCTGCGCCCCCTGGACAGCACCCATGACCTCTGCAGCGCATTCCCGGTAATGCAGCAATTGCGCCCTCATCTGACGAGCGAAGCTGACTTCGTCAGCCGCATCGAGCGTATGCGCGTTGAAGGCTATCGCCTGATTGGTGCTTATGACTTAGGCGTTCTTGTGGCACTGGCTGGTTACCGCTTACAGGAAAACCTGGTCTACGGCGCATTCCTGTATGTCGATGACCTTGTAACCGCCGAGGCTCAGCGGGGAGGTCAGTGGGGCTCGCGCTTATTGCAAGCCTTGGAGCGACTGGCCCGCGCCAGCGGTTGTGCACGCCTGGTGCTCGACACGGGTTTGGCCAACGCCCGCGCGCAACGCTTCTACTTCCGTGAAGGCCTGTTGACGGGTGCACTGCGCTTTCAGAAACAGTTCGATACGCCATAACCCGCACGCACATCCAAGGAGGCGAACCTCATGACATCGTCACAACAGCCACTTGCTCCTTTGCGCATTCTTCGCCTGGTCGCCAGCCCCAATGCAGAGGATTCGGAAAGTCTGAAACTGTCCCAGCAGATCCTGTTTGCCTTGGCCAGTCAGGCCGGCAGAAGGGGTATCCAGTTGACCGATTTAGACCTCAACTCCTTGGCCCCAGTCGATGCGCCTTACGCCCAGGCGTTAGCCAATCAGCGCGTAGTCATAGCAAGCGGTCAGGAGGGTACGTTGAGCCGTTCCGACGAGTTGATCGACCAACTGCAGGCATGCGACGTACTGCTGATTGCCACGCCGATGCACAACTACAGCGTGCCCGCCCCACTCAAGATGTGGATCGACCAGGTGGTACGCGTGGGCAAAACGTTTCTGGGCACCGCCAAAGGCAAAGTCGGATCGCTGACGGATCGTCCGGTTTACGTCGCAATAGCTTGCGGGGGCTACATCAGCGGCCAGCATGCCCGTCAACCCGACTTTCTGCGACCCTACCTGTCCGCCGTCCTCGCCACCATCGGTCTCAATCACGTGTACTACTTCACCGTTGAAGGTACCGCCAAGGGTGTGGAGTCACTGAATACTGGGAGGGAAACAGGGTACGGTGAGGTGCAGACGTTCTTTGGTAGGGATAGCCATGGTGTGGATCAAGTCTGCAGCCCGCTTTAAGAACATCATCGAATTCAAGCGTATAGGTTTGCACATTAGCTGGGCGGTGTGCCGTCAAGCGGCAATCCGCATGTCACCCTCTTCATTGCTCAAAGACAGGAAAAGAAATCATGAGTCGACTCAATTGGTTTGAAGCTTCGCCTGGTGCAGCCAAGGCCCTTGGCGGGCTGCATCATTTCGTGACCACCGCGACAAATTTGCCAGCCCCGTTGATTCACCTCGTGTTTCTCAGGGTGTCTCAAATCAACGGCTGCGCCCATTGCATCGATCTGCACTCACGCGATCTGATCAAAGCAGGTATTTCAGTGGACAAAGTGCTGTTAGTACCAGTATGGCATGAAGCGCACTATTTGTTCTCGGATCAGGAGCGCTCAGCATTGGCCTGGGCAGAAGAAGTCACGCGGGTAAGCGAGACACATGTATCCGACGAAGCTTACGCAGCAGCATCGGCAATGTTTGCCGAAAAGGACCTTGTCGACCTGACAGCGGCCATTGCCGCAATGAACGCTTTTAACCGTATGGGCGTCAGCTTCCGACTCAAACCTGCCGCTAAAACGTGATGACCTATGACTCAACATGCAAACGCAGTACTTCAGAGACCGCCCTAGTATTGCCTACAGTCTGTTTCAGGCCTTTGCGGCCCCTTCTGAACGACGGGTATGAGCCGAAAGTAGTCTCTGACGGACGTCCGCAATGGGTCGAAGGCGGACGCTCGCGATTGACTGCGTTCAAAATAAGCTGGCATATGTCTCGGATTGAATGAGTGTGACTTACTCCCAGAATGGTGGGCAGACTAATCCCCTTCTCGTATCATTGCTCCTCCTCATCTGGAATGATTTTCGTGAATCCTTCACCTGGAAGTGTCTCGCCGATCCAATCGAATTCTAATGGACCGAAATGGGATGCCGGAGAAGCTGTAAGCCAGCTTTCCTGGGACGACTTGCGTATCATCAAAACGCTGAGTGACTGTAGCAACCGCGCGGCCACGGCCAAGAAGCTCGGCATCAATGTGTCCACCGTCTCGCGCCGGGTCGCGCAGGTTGAGAAGACGCTTGGGGTCGCGCTGTTCGATCATCGTAAGGCGGGGTATCTTCTGACTGCCGAGGGTGCCGAACTGCGTGCACTGGCCGAGCGCGTTGAACTGGACATCGTCAGTGTCACCCGCAGGGTTTCTCGCGCCGGCCAAGGCCCGCTGGGGAAACTGCGAATCACCACCAGCGACTCGCTGCTGCTGTACTTTCTAACGCCTATCATCGCGGACTTCAAAGCCCTCAATGAGGGGATCACCGTTGAGGTATTAGTCGGCAACCAGACGTTGAGTTTGGCGAGGGACGAGTCGGACATTGCGATACGTGCGACCAAAAAACCGGCAGATACCCTAGTGGGTCGCAAGCTCGCCAACATCGCCTGGGCGCCGTATCGCAGCGTCAAGCAGGCAGCGATTGCCGACCCCTTCGCTGAGGGGCAGTCGTGGGTATCCTACTCGGGAGGCCTGTGCGGATTGAAGGCAACGAGCTACGTCGAATGTCGGGTGCCCTCTGAGTTCATCTCCTACCGCACCGATTCCGTGGCGGCTGCGAGCGCGGCTATTGCAGCAGGTCTCGGTTTTGGCTTCCTCCCCTGCATGCTGGGCGACATTACCCCAGGATTGGTTCGGGCAGGCCAAGTAGTTCAGGAGCTTCAGGATGAGCTATGGTTGCTTACCCACCAGGACATCAGGAAATCCTGGCGGGTGAAAGCATTCATGACGTTCTGCGCCGCTGCCGTGGCCGACCTCAAACCGCTGGTCGAAGGTCAGCAGGCCATCCCGGTTTCATAGCGGAAACCGGGAGCACCGTTCATTTGGCGTGGGCGCCGATGACAGCTCGACACACGATCTCAATCAGCTGGGGACGCTGGGCGAGCCGCGATACACCAATGATATTGCTGGCCGCCTGCGGGCGTTCTGTGCCGTAAGCTGCCTTACGCACCTTGCCGACGACCGCAAAAGCAGCGTCCATGTCCAGCACATACAGCGTTTCCTCAACGACATCCTGCATCGTGGCGCCATACAGGGCGAGCAACTTGGCAATGTTGTCGTAGGAAACCCGCATCTGTTCGCCCATTGACGAAAAATCGCTCGGACGACCGTCAGCATCCAGTGGCGCCGGCGCTACCAGGTTGCCTTCTTCGTCATGGTTGAACTGCCCCGAGATGAAAATCTCGTTCCCGACTCGCCGCGCCTGCGGATAGCCGTAGCCCTCTTCCCATGGAACGCCCCAGTAGGCGGTGTCGTCGTTGAAAGGTCGTGAAGCGGCCATTGGATTCTCCTTGGCGAAAAATGGATCGACGTGATCCGACTGGCCGAGATCCTAGCACCGGATTGGACGCTACCTGTGGTGCAGTTATGCTCCCTCAAGAGCGCAAAAATGCGCCACCGTTTCGCTGAGTGTTTCGCTATCTTGTGCTGGCACTCGGCGACAACCCGCCGGGGAAACTCTCGCCACCGTTCAACAAAAGGGAAGAACAATGAGCAATCCACACACTGAAGTCCTCACCCCGCTCAACAGCCAACTGATCTTCATCGATCAGCAACCGCAGATGGCTTTTGGCGTACAAAGCATTGACCGGCAGACGTTGAAGAACAATACCGTGGGCCTGGCCAAAGCAGCCAAGATCTTCAATGTCCCCACCATCTTCACCACGGTCGAAACCGAGAGTTTCTCCGGCCATACCTACCCCGAACTGCTCGCGGTATTCCCTGATGCGCCGTTGCTGGAGCGCACCTCCATGAACTCCTGGGACGACCAGAAGGTTCGCGACGCGCTGAAAAAGAACGGTCGGAACAAGATCATTGTTTCGGGCCTGTGGACTGAGGTCTGCAACACCACCTTCGCACTGTCCGCCATGCACGATGCGGGCTACGAGATCTACATGGTTGCCGACGCTTCCGGCGGCACGACCAAGGAAGCACACGACTACGCCATGCAGCGCATGATCCAGGCGGGCGTAGTGCCAGTAACCTGGCAACAGGTGCTGCTGGAGTGGCAGCGCGACTGGAAAAACCGCGACACCTACGATGCGGTCATGGAACTGGTCAAAGAGCATTCGGGTGCCTACGGCATGGGCGTCGACTACGCCTACACCATGGTGCACAAAGCGCCAGAGCGTGTTCAGCACGGCCCTACCTTGGCGCCCGAGGCCGCATCGATCTGAGACCTGATCAGCCCCAAAGTTGATTTTATGCTCAACAAGCGGGGCCGGAACGAACCGATCCGGGCGATCAGTCATGACGGAGTGCTTGAAGCTTCAGAAGATGCTTCACCGAATAGTGCCGCCCGGATCAATTCATCTTCAGATTTTTTCAGGACGAATTGATCTCCATGAACAGTGCTAAAGGCATCGTTATAGCCTACGTCGCGATTAAGTCGACGGGGCGGCTTAAACCATGGCAAGTCAAAACGGCCAAGCAGCTGATGTTGGATCATCTGGATATCGGCATTTCGGTCACCGCACTTGCGGAAGCATGCGGACTGTCGCGCAGCTATTTCTCGCGCAGGTTCAAGGAATCCACACAGGTCTCTCCTCAGCAGTGGTTGCGTGAGCAGCGGCTGAGGAAGAGTAAAGAACTGCTAGAGACATCGACGATGATGCTCGCCGAGATCGCCCTAGAGTGCGGCTTCTACGATCAGCCACATTTCTGCCGAGCGTTTATGAAATCCGAAGGCCTAACGCCTCAGGCATGGCAGCAACAGGTGGCTTAGCCGGAACTGTGTGCCGCTAAATTCGGCGTGTACTGCCTTCGTAGATTTCGCTCGCTAGCTCTCCTTTCCGGCATAGGTGGGGTACTAAGGTACTACGGCTCTCCAAGACAATTTCCTGAAGGACCGCTATGGGTCGGAAGCGGCCGTCGGGCGTTTACGAAACCAGGAGCAACTCACCATCTTCGGAAATAGCGTGCTGCTCGTCGCCTCAGATCGCACGCTCAAACGTCGATGATGGAGCTTAAAGAGCTCAGGGGGCCAGAACTCTGACGTACGCTTGGCACGCCCGCAGCGCAATCAATCCTTGGTCGCCGGCGTCGGTGATGGCGATAATTCGTTGAGCATGCGCTGGGGCACATTGAGTAGTGCGGGCTACTCGAGTAACGCTGACCATGCCGTGGGCAGTTTCGGCGCGCAGCTGTGAATCAATGACTCTCGCCAAGCCAGGAGCACTTGCTTTTCAAGTATCCTGCTCAACGTGATCATCTACAAATAGGATGCGTGATGAAGTACTTCGCCATATTGTTGTCGACTGCAATTGCTTTCTCAGTAACATCATTGGCGTCAGCCGCTGAACCATCGCTGCGTCTGCAACGCGCTTCAGGTTTGTGGAAGGTTACTCCGTCCACCTCGCCGTTTTCGTGGGAAATATGCGTCGACCATGAGAAAGACAGGCTTATAGATGACGACCTGTGGAGTGACTTCGAACAGGAGTGCAAAATCGAATCTAAAAGCGGTAACGTCGATAGCTATAATTTCAAATCACGCTGCCCTGAAGCGATTATGGCCGGATCTTTCAAAGGCGACCTTGCGAAATCCTATGTACTGACGGCCGATACGTCGTTTGAGCTAAATGGAAAAACTGAAAGACAACACACAGTGATTAATGGCAGCTTTCAGGGCGCGTGCCCGGCGGATATGGAGCCGGGTGTAAAAAAAATGCACGGGGGAATGAAGATTAATTCCCCATACTCTAATAGATGAAAGGTTTAAAGCGTCATCGCTTGACAGACCTCGTATGCAGCTACATCGCTTGCCACGTATAACGCTCAATTGTGGCTAAGGTCAGTACCGTCGCGGCTTCCAGGCGTTGCATATATCCTTCGGGATGATCTTGAGCTCGCTTTCTTAAGCGTTGGTCTGTTGGGGTGACTCCATCGTAAGCGAGTCTTCAGTCTTGGCTTTTGGCCGATTGCTGCCCTTCGCGAGAGGCAGCTATGGGTCGAAAACAGCCGATCGGCCAGAAGCAGCTGTCCGCCAAAAGACAGCATCCGGCAAAAGCAGACATCAACCTGCCGCGATGCTACGCTCGCCAGCCCCACTCAAGGCAACCTGATGGACATACCGTCTCGGCTCATCATCCATGAATCCAGGCACTGGATTGTCAACCACCGCATGGACAGCGCGTTGCCGGGCTACCTGATGCTCAGTGCAAAACAAATGACCAACTCGCTGGCGGCGCTACCGCCCGAAGCGCAATCGGAGTTGGGGGTATTGCAGGCGCGCATCCAGAAAACCATTGAAACGCATCTCGCGCCCAAACGCTTGTATATCGGGCGGTTTGGGCATGACGCCGGCCACTCCATTCACTTCCACTTCATTCCGGTGTATGACTGGGTTGAAGCGGGTTTCTGGCAGGACGAAAGGTACAGGCTGCTGCAAACCTTCGGCTCGCTCGACAGTGCCCTTGCGCAAACCGATGGCGCCGAATTGATGCTATTCGTCTGGCGAGAGTTTTGTGAACGCCCCCTGCCGCCACCGGTACAAGGCCCTGGCGTAGCTGAAGTCGTTGCCACCCTGCGCAGCGCGTTCGACTCAAAGCTGCCCGGCTAGGCTGCGGTCGGAATGATAAGCGGGTCGCAATTTCACACTATTGTGCAATGCGAGTGAACCTATTGATCCCATAGCGTTCTAGGATACCGGCCCGGGCTGGTGGCAATGTGGCAGCAACTGTCCCAGCACGCCTCGCCACGTCGCGAAATCAGCCTGGATGGCATCGTTCCACTCAACTCTACAGGGATGTAAAACCCTCATGCAGCAGACTTCTACTGAAGTGCCAGTGACCGGTCAATTGGTCGGCACTTACCGCTACGGCAAGGGCCTGAAAATCTTCACGATAGTTTTCAGCCTGGCGCTACTGATCCTGGCCGGCCTCATCGTTTACTTCGCCACCACCTTGCCGGTGAACAGCAGCGGGCCTGTCACGTTCACCACCCCGTCAGGCTCGACGATGCGCTTCAATGGCAACGTCTCGATGCTCTATTACACCGGCGCGTTGCTGGCGTTCATCGCGGTGGGCATCGCGGCGCTGTATGCGTGGCACAGTCGCTATCGGCACAGCAGCTACGAGCTGTATGAACAGGGCATCGCCTACACCACCAAGGGCGTGCGCACCTACGTGCCGTTCACTGAAATCGAGCATTTGTACCTGTTCGCCTCGGGGCAGACGATGTTCAGCGGCATGATCACCAACCTGGCGTTCCGTCGCAATGCCAGCGAGCCGTTCCACCGGGTGATCGAACCGCTCAAGCGCTTCTTCGAATTCCAGCAACTGTTTCGCGAGCTCTACCTCGACGCCAGGCAACCTGCGGTCCTGCAGACCTTGCACAGCGGTGGCACGGTGACGTTCGAGTACGCCGACACCAGCCAAGTCTGGCGCAAGCGTGTGAGCGGCAACTTCCTCGATATCAAGACCCTGCCGATCGTGGTTTCACGAGATTACCTGCAGGTCCAGGGCAGCCAGGTATCGATGGCTTCGCTACGCAGCGTGGACACCAGCGCCTGGAGCGAGAAGGTGGTGATCAAGGATGCTTCTGGCAAGCCAGTACTGTCGACCGTCGCCACCGGCATCCTCAACATGGACCTGTTCCTCAACACGTTAGCCCTGTTGATGGAAACGTCTGTCGAGCAGACCGCTGAACACACTGCCTGAACACACGGGGGGTAGGGCTCAACGCCCTGCCCCCCGTGGTTATAAGTGCCCTACCCCGGATCGTCCCCTCTGACAGCAATTCCCCGCCAGCCCCTGAACATACCCCGCACCTCCCGAACACGCCGAAAACTCTCGTTTGAGTGCGTAAAAGCGCGCGCCAGCTACACATCATCATTCGCTTAAGCCTGGACCGTTCGGGTTTTGCACATGAACTTTGCCCGGTGCTGATGGGCCTCCTACTTCAGGTCTACTGATAAAGGAGCTAACCCCATGAGTGCACAATTGAACGGTAAGCGCGTGGCGTTTCTGGTCACCGACGGGTTCGAACAGGTGGAACTGACCGGCCCGCGCGAAGCCCTGGAACAAAACGGCGCGGTCGTCGACATTCTGAGTGACAAGCCAGGTACGGTCCGCGGCTGGAATCATGACAAGCCCGCTGACCCATTCACGGTAGATGCCACATTCGACAACGCCCAGCTCGACCTATACGACGCGCTGGTGCTGCCAGGCGGGGTGCAGAACTCCGACACGATCCGGCTGGTCCCCGGCGCGCAAAAACTGGTGAAAAGCCATGACTCAGCCGGCAGACCGCTGGCGGTGATCTGTCACGGCGCATGGCTGCTGGTGTCCAGTGGCCTGGCCAAAGGCAAGCGCATGACCAGCTACAAGACCTTGCAATACGATATTCGCAACGCCGGTGGCACCTGGGCCGATGAGCAGGTGGTGGTCGATGGCAACCTGATCAGCAGCCGCCAACCTGATGATATTCCGGCCTTCAATGAGCAGTTGATCAAGGCCTTGGCAGGCTGATTTTTACTCTTCCAACGAATACCACTGCAGGAGCCTTGTTCCATGAGCGACTACCCTACTCCGCCATTCCCCTCACAAGCGCAAAGCGTTCCAGGTTCACAACGCAAGATGGAGCCGTACCCGGACTGCGGTGAACAGACCTACACCGGGCACAATCGGCTCGACGGCAAGATCGCCCTGATCACCGGTGCCGACAGCGGCATCGGCCGAGCGGTTGCGATTGCCTATGCCCGCGAAGGCGCAGACGTTGCCATCGCCTATCTCGATGAACACGACGATGCCCAGGAAACCGCGCGCTGGGTCGAGGCGGCGGGTCGCCAATGCCTGCTGCTACCCGGTGACCTGGCGCACAAACAGCACTGCTACGAGATCGTCGACAAGACCGTGGCGCAGTTCGGTCGCATCGACATCCTGGTCAATAACGCCGCGTTCCAGATGGCCCATAAGACCCTGGACGAGATTGACGATGATGAGTGGGTGAAGACCTTCGACACCAACATCACGGCGATCTTTCGCATCTGCCAACGGGCATTGCCGTCGATGGGCAAAGGTGCTTCGATCATCAATACCAGTTCGGTCAACTCCGATGATCCGTCACCTAGCCTGTTGGCGTATGCCGCTACCAAGGGTGCCATCGCCAACTTCAGCGCAGGCCTTGCCCAGTTGCTGGCCAAGCAAGGCATTCGGGTCAACAGTGTCGCGCCTGGGCCGATCTGGACACCGCTGATCCCCGCCACCATGCCGGATGAGGCAGTAAGGAACTTCGGCTCGGGCTACCCGATGGGACGACCAGGGCAACCGGTTGAGGTTGCCCCGATCTACGTCCTGCTGGCTTCTGATGAAGCGAGCTACATCTCCGGCTCGCGCTATGCGGTAACCGGCGGCAAACCGATTCTTTGAGCACGACGCTGAGGCCCGCGGGTGCGGGCCTCAGTGCTTTTTCGACGGTTCTTGGCGAGCCGTCTTCTGCGCGGTCGAATCATGCGCGGTACCTGACGAGCCATCCGGTCGATGGGCATCATTGTCCCGCTCCTGTTCACCCTGCGGCTTGGCCGGTGGCGGTGTTTCAACGCGGTCTTGGCTATGCTTTTTCATCGCTTGCCCTGCTCCCTCTCGGTGTCCCGTTGAACAAGTGATGCCCTGACAGTCAATAAAGTTCAGGCCACAGCGCAAGCCGGCATTGCCACGTTTTTCCTGATTCAGGCAGACGTCAGTGGCGCTCGCGTGTAGCCACTGTCGACGAGCCGCATGATGCCCAGCGGATTGGCATCCTTAAGCGCATCCGGCAACAGCGCATCTGGGTAGTTCTGGTAGCACACCGGACGCAGGAAACGGTCGATCGCCAGGCTGCCAACCGAGGTGCCACGGGCGTCCGATGTGGCCGGGTAAGGCCCGCCGTGAACCATCGCATCGCACACTTCAACGCCAGTTGGGTAGCCGTTGAGCAGCAGGCGCCCGGCTTTGCGCTCGAGCTCCGGCACCAGCATGGCGAACTGCTGCAGGTCCTCGGGTTCGGCAATCAAGGTCGCAGTGAGCTGGCCATGCAACGCCCGCACTACGTCCACCAGCTGTGGCTCATCGGCCACTTCGACGACGAGGGTGCAAGGGCCAAAGACCTCTTCCTGCAACCTGGCATCGCCATCGAGCAGCAGCTGCGCATCCGCCTGGAACAGTTGCGGCTGCGCCTGCTGGCCTTGTTGCGCGCGGCCGGCCAGATGGCGAACGCCAGGATGGCCGTGCAACGCGGCGACGCCGTTACAATAGCTGTCCAGGGTACCGGCATTGAGCATGGTCTGCGCCGGCTGGTCGGCCATGCGCGCGGCAAACTGCTCGAGAAACTGGGTGAAGGCCGGAGCGCGGATGCCGATGATCAACCCTGGGTTGGTGCAGAACTGCCCGCAACCTTGCACCACCGAGGCAGTCAGTTGCGTTGCCACCGCCTCGCCGCGCTGGGCGATGGCAGCGGGCAGCAGCAACACCGGGTTGATGCTGCTCATCTCGGCAAACACCGGGATCGGTTGTGGCCGCGCCGCCGCCATGTCACACAAGGCGCGCCCGCCTTTGAGCGAGCCAGTGAAGCCCACGGCCTGAATCGCGGGGTGCTTGACCAACTGCTCGCCCACGCCAGCGCCGTAGATCATGTTGAAGGTGCCGTCGGGCATGGCGCAACGCTGCACCGCCCGCATGATCGCATCGGCGACCAGCTCGGCTGTGGCCATGTGCCCGGAATGGGCCTTGAATACCACCGGGCAGCCGGCGGCCAAGGCTGCAGCGGTGTCGCCTCCGGCGGTGGAGAACGCCAGGGGAAAGTTGCTGGCACCGAAGACCGCGACTGGCCCGACGCCGGTTCGGCATTGTCGAAGGTCGACGCGCGGCAGCGGTTGGCGATCCGGCTGGGCCCGGTCGATGCGTGCGCCGAACCAGTCACCGCGGCGCAGCACCTCGGCGAACAGGCGCATCTGGCCGCTGGTACGCGCCCGTTCGCCTTTGATACGCGCCTCAGGCAGCGCCGTTTCGCGGCAGACCACGCTGACGAAGTTGTCGTCGAGCAGCTCGATTTCCTCAGCGATGGCCTCAAGAAATGCTGCACGTCGATCGGGTGATGTATTGCGGTAGGCGGCAAATGCAGTGGCTGCCGCCTGTGCAGCGGCATCCACCTCTTCAGCGGTGGCCTGGGTGAAACGGTACGGCAGCGCCTGCGCGGTATGCGCGTCGAAGCTTTGCAACACTACCGCACCGGCGGCGCAGCGCGCGCCGCCAATGTAGTTGTAACCGAGCAAGTTGAGCATAACGACCTCATAAGCGTGAGCCGGCCGAGCCCGAGCCGGGCCGGCTTTCTGGCAAGCAAGATAACCCTAGAGACGGGCGACAGACCCCGGCAGGATCGGCACTTCGCAAGCGACGATGCCGTTGCGCAAAGGCGCGCCAAATTCATCCATGGCGATTTCGAAGGTGTCGCCAGGCGCCGCCTTGATGCCGTCGGCGAAAGACAACGTGGCAGTGCCGAAGTAATGCACGTGGACATCACCGGGGCGCAGGAATTGGGCGTACTTGAAGTGATGAAACTCAAGGTTGGCCAGGCTGTGGCACATGTTGCCCTCGCCCGAGAGGAATTCACCCTCCCACAGCACTTGCCCGCCGCGCAGGATGCGGCTATGACCTTGCAGGTGCGCTGGCAGCTCGCCGACCCGCAGCTCCGGGCCAAAGGCGCAGGCACGCAGCTTGGAATGGGCCAGGTAGAGGTAGTTGCGCCGCTCCATCACATGGTCGGAAAACTCGTTGCCCAAGGCATAGCCCAGCCGATGCGGCAGGCCGTCATCGCCGATCACATACAGCCCGACCAACTCCGGCTCCTCGCCAGCGTCCTCGGCGAACGCCGGCAGCGGCAGGTCACCCCCGGGGCGGACGACGATGCTGCCGTCGCCCTTGTAGAACCATTCTGGCTGCGCCCCGACCTGCCCCTGCGCAGGCTTGCCGCCATCGAGCCCCCATTTGAAGATGCGCATGGTGTCGGTCAGGGTCGCCTCGTCTGGCTCGCCCTGCTGGTGCATCTTGTCGCGTGTCGCGGCGCTGCCCAGGTGGGTCAGGCCAGTGCCGCTGACCAGGCAATGGGCCGGGTCTTCATGGTCCAGCGGTGGCAATACCCTGCCCGCCTGCAGCAGGCCGGCATAGTCCGGGCCGGCGTCACTGCCACGGGCCAGCACTTCTTCGACCAGGCCATGGCCGCTGCGGATCGCCGCCAAGGCCAGTTCGCGGGTGCTGCTGGTTGCTCGCAGCGTGCGCACCTGAGCACCTTCGATTACCCCCACGCGGCGCTGGCCGGCCTGGTCTTCGAATTGAATCAACCGCATGTGTCATTCCCCTTGCGCAAGGCCGGGCGCCAGCGCGTGGCGGCGCCCGACGCGATCATTCGATGATGTTGAAGTCGTTGAGGTATTGCTCGGAAATCTCCAGCCCCAGGCCCGGCTTGTCATCGTCCAGCTGGATGTAGCCGTTGACCGGTTGCGGCTCGCCCTTGAACACGTAGTAGAACAACTCGTTGCCGACCTCGACGTCAAACACCGGGAAGAACTCGGCCATCGGCGAGGCGGTGCTGGCCATGGTCAGGTGATAGTTGTGCATCTGCCCGGCATGGGGAATGACCGGCACCGACCAGGCTTCGGCCATGGCGTTGATCTTGCGCGCAGCGGTGATGCCGCCAACGCGGTTGGTGTCGTACTGGATGACGTCCACGGCGCGGCGCTCGAGCAAGTCCTTGAAACCATGGCCGGTGAACTCGTGCTCGCCGCCCGAGATCGGCATGATGCCCATCTTCTTCAACTCGATATAACCTTCGATGTCATCGGCGATCACCGGCTCTTCCAGCCAGCGCGGCTCGAATTCGGCCAGCTTGGGCAGCATCCGCCGGGCGTACTCCAGGGTCCAGCCCATGTAGCATTCGAGCATGATGTCGACATCCGGGCCGGCCAGCTCACGCAGCGCGCGCACCTGCTCGATGTTGCGGCGCATGCCGGCCGGGCCATCCTTGGGGCCGTAGCCAAAGCGCATCTTCAGCGCGGTGAAACCTTGGTTCAGATAGCCTTGGGCTTCTTCCAGGAACAGGTCGAGGTTGTCATTGGCGTAGAGCTTGGAGGCGTAGGTCCAGATCTTTTCCTTGGTGCGCCCGCCGAGCAGCTTGAACACCGGTTTATTGACGGCCTTGCCCATGATGTCCCAGATCGCCAGGTCGATCGCCGAAATGGCGGCCATGCCGATGCCCTTGCGTCCCCAGGCATGGGTGCGGCGGTACATCTTCTGCCAGATGTACTCGCTGTCGAAGGGGTCTTCGCCGATGCAGATCGGTGCCAGGTACAGGTCGATGATTTCCTTGGCGACTCGCGGCGCCAGGGCGCAGTTACCGATGCCGACGATGCCGGTGTCGGTTTCGATTTCTACCACCAGCCAACCATGGAAGCGGAACGAGCCCATGGCATCGCCACGCTCGAAGAGGATGTCGCTGGCGTTGGTGCAAAAGTGCGCCTGGGGCGGCACGACCTTGCCCTTCCATTCAAAGACACGGGTACGGACAGATTTGATTTTCATGGGTGAAGGTCCTCTCACTACAAGGGATGATCAGCCGGCCCGGGCAACTTCGAGCGGGGCTGGGGTGGGTCGGGAAGCTTTCAGTCGAGACAGCAGGCAGGCCCCCAGCACGCCGACCACGGCCAAGGCGAACATGCCAGCGCGGGGGTCGGCGAACAGGGTTTCGGTCAGGGTCTTGAGGTTCGGCGCAACGAAACCGCCGAGATTGCCCAACGAGTTGATCAAGGCAATGCCACTGGCGGCGGCGGCGCCGCTGAGGTAGCCGGTGGGCAGGGTCCAGAACAGCGGTTGCACGGCAACGAAGCCGGCGGCGGCGAAACAGAAGGCGACAATCACCAGTGCCAGGCTGCCAGCCAGCGCCGAGGCGGCAATACCCGCCGCAGCCATGGCCAGCATGACCACCGCCAGCTGCCGATGCAGTCCGCTACGGTCGGCGTAACGGGTGACCAGGCGGGTCACCACCAAGGCGCACGCCCAAGGGATGGCGGTGTAGAGGCCGACATTCAGGCTGACCTGGCCGTCGAGGAAGCTGGCGATGCGGGTCGGCAGGTAGAACACCACGCCGTACACGCTCATCTGCACGGTGAAATACACCAGGCAGAACTTCAGTACCTGGCGATTGCGCAACGCACCGAAAAATCCATGTGGTCCGTGGCCCTGTTTCTGCGCATCTTCTTCGGCCAGCTGCTGCTCCAGCGCCTGTTTTTGCGCGTCATTCAACCAGCGGGCCTGGGCTGGACGATCAACCAGGTAGAAATAGGCCGCAATCCCGACCAGCGACGCCAGCAGCCCCTCGACGACGAACAGCCACTGCCAGTTGGCCATGCCGAACACCCCCTTGAACTCCAGCAGCCAGCCCGACAGCGGCCCGCCCAGCACCAGCGCCAAAGGCAGACCGAAGTAGAACAAGCCCAGGGCCTGAGCACGGCTGCGGGCCGGGAACCAGTAGGTGAGGTACAGGATAATCCCGGGGAAGAAGCCCGCCTCGGCAACGCCCAGCAGGAAGCGCAGCACATAGAAGGTGGTGGCGTTGTCGGCGAACATCATCGCCGCGCTGACCAGGCCCCAGGTGACCATGATCCGGCACAGCCAGACGCGGGCGCCGAGACGGTGCAGCATCAGGTTGCTGGGCACTTCGAAACAGGCATAGCCGATGAAGAAGATGCTTGCACCGAAGGCGAACGCGGCGTCACTCAAGCCGGTGTCGGCTTGCAGGTAGGCGCGGGCATAACCGACGTTGGCACGGTCGATGAAGGCCAGTACGTACATCAGGATCAAAAAAGGCAGCAGCCGCGCACGACTGGTGGAAATGGCCGAGGCCAGAGAGCTGGCAGGGTCGTTCATGGAGGAATCTCCGCGTTTGCCTGGAGCGCTGGGTGCAGCGGCCAGGCAGGTTTTTATTGTTGGTGTTGGGGGCGACTTTAGAGGGGCCTTGCCGGCCTGGATAATCACTTATGCGTATCCATCGATAGCCTGAGGTAATACCTTTCGCTTGGTTGGTCGCGTTGGGGTTATCACCTGGACGTGCGGGTAGCAGGCTGTGCAGCCAACTGGCTGGAGAAGTTAGGAGCGTTGTTAGAGGCGGCCCTCCACGGGGCCGCCGGATGATTAGCTGGGAGGGGGTGGTGCGGCCTTCGCGGGCAAGCCCGCTCCCACAGGGCCCCGTACAAACCGTGGGGATTGAGTTGTGTCAGGCAAAGCCGCCGGGCACTCAGCGGGCGTTGCGGCCCATGCGACAGGCAATTTCGAAGGCCTGGCGGGTGGCACCGACATTGGCCTTGCCCTGCCCTGCGATGTCGAAGGCAGTACCGTGGGCTGGGGTGGTGATGGCGATCGGCAGGCCGCCCTGTACGGTGACGCCGCGCGAGAAGCCCATCAGCTTGATGGCGATCTGGCCTTGGTCGTGATACATGGTCACCACCGCATCGAACGCCTTGGCATCGCCCTGCACCTTGAGGAAGATGGTGTCGCCAGGATACGGGCCATCGGCATCGATGCCCTGCTCACGCGCCCGCTGCACAGCCGGGCCGATAATGTCCAACTCTTCACGGCCAAAGCTGCCGTTGTCGCCATTGTGCGGGTTCAGGCCGCACACCCCGATACGCGGGCGGACGAGACCGCTGCGTTTGAGCGCGGTGTCGATCAAGCCAATCGCTTCGAGCACTCGCTGCTGGCTGAGCAGGCCCGGCACCTCGGCCAGGGCCACGTGCGAGGTAACCCGCGAGGTCCACAACGCATCGAGCACGTTGAACTCGCAGAACGGCCCGGTGAAGTCCAGGTGCTCGGCAAACCAGTGCAGCTCGTCACTGTGGCCCATGCCTGCCAGGTGCAGCGAGGTCTTGTTCAGTGGCCCGAACAGTATCGCGTCGGTCTTGCCTGACTGGGTTAGCTCGAGCGCCACGGCCAAGGTATCCAGGCTGTAGCGCCCGCCAATCACACTGGCTTCGCTGCGCGCAAAGGCGCCCTGGGCCTGGCCGCGATACGGGTAGAGCAACGGCGTGTCATCGGCGAAGTCCAGGGTCTGCAACGAGTCGACCCGCCGATAGGGGAACTCGCAACCGGCGATCTGCATACCGCGGCGCACTTCGTCCTCATCGGCGATCAACACCACATGCGCCTGGCTGCGTACCTGCGCTTCGGCCAGCAGCCGGGCGATCAGCTCGGGGCCGATACCGGCCGGGTCGCCGAGCACCATGGCCAGGCGTGGAAGGGTTTGCTTGCTCATACGGGAGTCCTCATGTCGGGCGATAGCTGGGCATGGCGCAGGGTGTCGGGCACAGTGCGGTAGATCCGCCGTGCATTGCGCAGAAAAAGTTGTTCCTGGGTGGTAGGCGGCAAGTCGGCAACGATGCGCTTGAAGCCGCGGTAGATATCATCGAAGCTGCCGCACAGGCCATCGACCGGGAAGTTGCTGGCGAACATCGCCCGTTCGCTGCCGAACAGGGCGATGACCTGGCGCACGATCCAGGCGTTGTCCTCGACGCGCCACGGCTTGCCGGCCTGGCCAATGCCGGAGATCTTCACCGCGACGTTGTCGCAACGGGCGAAGCGCGCCATGGCCGCCTGCCAGTCGGCCAGGCCCTGGGCGCTGCGATCGGACGGCAGCCCGGCATGATTGAGAATCAGCAAGGTATTGGGGAAATCCCGCGCCAGGCGCGCCGCCTCGTCGAGGTTCCACCACGGCGTCTGCAGGTCGAAGTGCAGACCATGGCGACCCAGCTCGGCGTAGCCACGGCGCCACTGCTCATCGCTCATCAAGCTGTGCGAACGGCCGACCTGGTCGGGCTGGGTGGGCCCACCCGGTTTGTGCCGAACGCTGCGTACCCGCGCAAAGCCCGCTTGGGCTGCCAGCACCTGCGGGGCATCGTCGGCATCCAGCCAGGCCTGGGCAACCACCGCATTGGGCGTGCCGTAGCGGGCAGCCAGAGCATGGATGAAGCGGGACTCGCCGATGGGGTCGTTTGGGTCCCACTCCGTTTCCACGTACACCGTCTCGACCACCTGGTGCTCGCCCGCATCGGCAAAATAATCCTGCGGGAAGTAACGGCGCTTGAGCGCGCTGTAGTCGCCGTAGCGAAACGGGATATTGGCACTCGCCGCCAACCACGGATGCGGGTTGTTCACGGGGTCCCAGAAATGATGGTGGGCATCGACGATTGGCCCGTCGTACAACTCAGCCATGGTTAACCTCGGTCTTGTCCAGAGCGATCAACAACGTGCCGACGATGAACAGCGCCGAACACAGGGCAAAGAAGCCGAGCACCGCCGGGTAACCGCCCAGGTGCTGCAGCAGAACGCCAACCAGAATCGGCACGACGATGCCGCCCAGGCTGCCGGCGAGGTTCATCACGCCGCCGATCAGGCCTACCCGCGAGGGCGCGGCGAGCAACGCTGGGAAGCTCCAGTAGAGGCTGCCCCACATGAGGAAGAACGCCGTCAGCGACAGCAGCGCTACAGCGGCATAGGCATTGCTCAGGCCAGGCAGCAGGAGTAACGCGCACAGCGCCACCAGGCCGGAAAAGGTCAGTAGCCCCTTGGCCGCCAGGCCTCGGCGCACGCCCTTGCGGATCAGCATGTCGCACAGGAAGCCGCCGACCAGCGAACCCAGCGCACCGCACAGGAAGATGATGAAGGTGGCAGCGCCGATGCCTTTGATATCAAAACCGCGGGCATGGGCCAGATAGCTCGGCCCCCAGGTCAACAGGCCGAAGAACACCATGGCCCAACTGGCGCGCCCGAGCAGGATGCCGGTCAGCGAACGTGGCGCGATGCCCAGGCCTTTAGCCTGTTGCTGCGCCGCTTCAGCGGCTGGTACGGCGCGCCCACCATTGATTTGCTCAAGCTCGGCGGCATTGACCGAGGCATGTTCGGCGGGGTTGTCGCGCAAGTAGTGCCAAGCCAGCCAGGCCATGGCCAGGGTGGCGATGCCGGCGACGAAAAAGGCGATGCGCCAGGAGCCGAGCACAGCAATCAGGTAGGCAATGATCAGCCCGCCAAGCGCAGCCCCCAGCGGGCCGCCGCAGTCCATCAGCACGGCGCCGCGGCTGCGCTCGCTGGGGCCGAGCCAGAGCGAATTGAGTTTGCCGCCGGAGGGAAACAACGGCGCCTCCGCAGCGCCCAGCGCCACCCGCGCGAACATCAGTGACAACCCGCCCGTGGCGAATGCCGCGAGGGTCTGGAAAGCCCCCCATAAACCCGTTGACCAGCCGATCACCCGGCGCGGACCAAAGCGGTCGATCAACCAGCCGCCAGGGATCTGCAACAACGCATAGGCCCAGAAGAAACTGCTCAGAATCAGCCCTTGCATGCTCGGCGAAAGTTCGAATTCGGCGGCAATGGTGGGCATGGCGATCGACAGCGATACACGGTCGATCAAGTTGATCACCGTCAGTGCAAAGATGATGGCGAAGATGCGCCAGCGCACGTTGCTGGCCTTCAGCGCGACTGCTTTATCGGCTGAACGCGCAGCTTGCAGCACAGCCGTTTGTGCCTGAGCCATAGGAGCTACCTCTGGTTGTTATTGTTGTGATCCGGTCGTTGCCGGCACAGCGACTATGGCCGGCGCAACGATAACCGTCTAATCAAAGCTGCTCATACAGCCATTGCCTGAGGTTATCGCTCAGCTATAACCCAGGGCTATCGATGTATGCCTAACTTTGAATAGACGCTTATCGGTTCCCTTCGCACACTGCGGCTACCCATAACAAAGACAACAAGAGGTCACCCATGCGATACGCCTACGCGCGTCACCTGTCGTCGTTCCTGGCCACCTGCGCCCTGCTCAGCGCCCCCGCCCTGCCCGCCCTCGCCGAGGCCTGGAAACCCCAGAAGAACGTGGAGATCGTGGTCGCCGGCGGCCCGGGCGGCGGCACCGATCAACTGGCCCGGCTGATCCAGTCGGCGATCAGCCAGCATCAGCTGCTGGACGTCAATACCGTGGTGCTCAACAAAGGTGGCGGCAACGGCGCCGAAGCCTTTCTCGACATGAAGCTGGCCCAGGGCGATGCGCACAAACTGGTGATCGGCACCAACAATGTGTACCTGTTGCCGCTGGTGGCCAAGCTCGGCTACCAGTGGACCGACCTCACGCCAGTGGCAGCGGTGGCCGAGGACGACTTCATTCTCTGGACCTATCAGGATGCACCCTGGGCCGATGCCGCAGCGTTCAAAGGCGCGTTGGCTGATGGCGGCAAGCTGCGCTTTGGTGGCAGCCAGTCGAAAGATGTCGACCAGACCCTGGCCCTGCTGATCGGCAAGCAGGTCGGCAGCAAGCTCACCTACATCCCGTTCAAGAGCGGCAGCGAGGCTTCGATCCAGTTGGCCGGCAAGCACATCGCGGCCAACCTCAACAACCCCGCCGAAAGCCTCAGCCAATGGCGTGGCGGCCAGGTCAGGCCGCTGTGCGTGTTCAGCCACGAACGCATGATCTACCAGGAAAAGGTCACCGCCGAGCAGTCCTGGGCCGACATCCCCACCTGCCATGAGCAGGGCCTGGGCATCGATCAGTACCGCTTCCCGCGCACGGTGTTCCTGCCGGGAGCGATCAGCGAGGCGCAACGCAGTTTCTATGTCGAACTGCTGCGCAAGGTCAGCCAGACCCCGGAGTTCAAGGCCTATATCGAGCGTTCGGCCCTGGCCCCGACCTTCCTTGAGGGGCAGGCGTTGGTCAGCTACATCGAACAGGACCGTGAGCGGGTCATCCCGCTGTTCCAGGATGCCGGCTGGCTGCGCCAGTGAACCTTGCAAGGGAGAGCACCATGTCCAGCCCCTCAGACACACCGCTGGTTGCCACCCGCTGGGTGGAAACCGGCCTTGCCCTGTTCACCGGCGCATTGGGCGCCATCCTCATGCACGGCAGCCTGGCGATCGGCATCGGCTGGGGCGATGCCGGCCCCGAGGCCGGCTACTTCCCCTTCTACATCGGCCTGCTGCTGAGCTGCGCCAGCCTCGGCAATCTGCTGCTGGCATTGCTGCGCCGCCCAGCGGTTGCTGAATCCTTCGTCGGCCGCCAGGCGTTTCGCCAGGTGCTGGCGGTGTTCCTGCCGATCGTGGGCTTTGTCGCCGCCATACCGTTCACCGGTATCTACCTGGCCTCGATCCTGTTCATCGCCTGGTTCATGTGGCGCGCACGGCGCGCAGGTCAGGGCCATCGCTGGCTGACCATGGTGCTGGTGTCCTGCGGCGCCGCACTGGCCAGCTACCTGATCTTCGCGTTGTGGTTCAAGGTGCCGCTGCCAGCTGGCCTGCTGGGTGACGTGGCCAATGTGCTGGGAGGGCTGCGGCCATGAGTGAAATCGACTCGTTGATGCAAGGCATGAGCCTGATCCTCAGCGCACATCACCTAGGCCTGATGGTGGTCGGCGTGCTGCTGGGGATTCTGGTCGGCGTGCTGCCTGGGCTGGGCGCACCGAATGGCGTGGCGCTGCTGCTGCCGCTGACCTTCACCATGGAGCCGGTGTCGGCGATCATCCTGCTGTCGTGCATGTACTGGGGGGCGTTGTTCGGCGGCTCGATCACCTCGATCCTGTTCAACATACCCGGCGAACCGTCGTCGGTGGCGACCACCTTCGACGGCTACCCGATGGCGCGCAACGGCCAGGCCGGCGAAGCGCTGACCGCCGCGTTCACCTCGGCGCTGCTCGGCGCGCTGGTCGGGGTGTTGCTGCTGACCTTCCTGTCGACCCATATCGCCCGCTTCGCCTTGCAGTTCAGCTCACCGGAGTTCTTTGCCGTCTATCTGCTGGCGTTCTGCACTTTCATCGGCCTGAGCAAGAACCCACCGCTCAAGACCCTGGTAGCGATGATGATCGGCTTCGGCATGGCCGCCGTCGGCATGGACACCGTGTCCGGCGAACTGCGCCTGACCTTCGAGCAACCCTGGCTGCTCTCGGGGCTCAGCTTCGAGGTGGCGGTGATCGGCCTGTTCGGCATCGGCGAAATCCTCTGCACGGTGGAGGAAGGGCTGGTGTTTCGTGGTGAGCGGGCGCGCATCACGCCGATGGTGATCCTGCGCACCTGGGCCAAGCTGCCGCGCTACTGGCTGACCTGGCTGCGCAGTGCGCTGGTCGGTTGCTGGATGGGCGTCACCCCAGGCGGGCCGACCGCCGCCTCGTTCATGAGCTACAGCCTGGCGCGGCGCTTCTCGAAAAACCGCGAGCGCTTTGGCAGTGGCGAGGTGGAAGGGGTGATCGCCCCGGAAACCGCCGACCACAGCGCCGGCACCAGCGCCCTGCTACCGATGTTGACGCTGGGCATCCCCGGCTCGGCAACCGCCGCGGTGATGCTCGGTGGCCTGATGATCTGGGGGCTGCATCCAGGGCCGACGCTGTTCGTCGAACAGCACGACTTCGTCTGGGGGCTGATCGCCAGCATGTACCTGGGCAACGTCGTCAGCCTGATCGTGGTGCTGGCCACGGTGCCATTGTTCGCCTCGATCCTGCGCATCCCGTTTTCGATCATCGCGCCGATCATCATCATGGTCTGCGCTATCGGTGCCTATTCGGTGCACAACTCGATGACCGATGTCGGCCTGATGCTGATCTTCGGTGCGCTGGGCTATCTGTTCAAGAAGCTCGGCTATCCGATCGCCCCGCTGGTGCTGGCGGCAGTATTGGGCGACAAGGCCGAGGACGCCTTCCGCCAGTCGATGCTGTTCTCCGACGGGCAGTTGGCGATCTTCTGGTCCAACCCACTGGTGGCCAGCCTGAGCAGCGCGGCCCTGGTAATGCTGTTCTGGCCGCTGTTGGCCAAGGCCATCGCCGGTCTGCGTAGCGTGCTCGGGCGCAAGCTGGCCCGGCGCCCGGCATAACCTTGCAGTCGCCACCGCCTTGAGGGCGCACCTGCCCCGCGGCGGTGGCGCCCTCCTCCATTTCTTGTCAATCTTGGCCTCCCCTATGCCCACGAGCCAGACCATGTCCCGCATCCCCGACGCCAACATCATCCACAGCCGGCTGCGCCTGCGGCAACTGCGCCTGATGCTGGCCCTGGACGAACTCGGCTCGCTGCGCCGCGCCGCCGAAGAGATCGGCATGACCCAACCGGCCGCCACCAAGATGCTCCACGAAGCCGAGGACCTGCTCGGCGTCGAGCTGTTCGAACGCCTGGCCCGCGGTATGCGCGCAACGCCGTTCGGCGAGACGCTGATCTACTATGCGCGGATGATCTTCGCCGAGCTGTCGGGCATGCGCGAAGAAATGGTCGCGCTGGAATCGGGCAACCTCGGCCGGGTCACCATCGGCGCCATTCCTGCACTGGCCTCAGGCTTGCTGACGCGTACCATCGCTACCCTCAAGCAGAGCCACCCACGGCTGTCGATGAGCCTGCAGGTGGACACCAGCGATGTCCTGGTACAGGCCCTGCAACAGGATCAGCTGGATGTGGTGCTGGGGCGCATCCCGAGCAATGCGCGTACCGACGATTTGCAGTTCGACAGCCTCGGCGAAGAGGAGCTGTGCGTGATCACCGGCGCCCAGCACCCGCTGGCCAAGGTGAAAAAGATCGCCTGGACCGAGCTGCAGGAAATGACCTGGGTGCTGCAACAGCATCCAAGCCCGATGCGCACCATCGTCAACCAGGCGTTCCACAACGCCCGGATCGACTTGCCCAGCAGCATCGTCGAGACCACCTCGATCATGACCTTGCTGTCGTTGCTGCAGCAGACCGACATGATCGGCATCACCCCGCGCTCGGTGGTCGACGACTACCCAGGGCGGCACTTGCTGGCGGTGCTGCCGATCCAGCTTGAGCCGCGCCTGCCGCCTTATGGGTTGATTACCCGGCGCAATCGCGTGCAGTCGTCAGCGATGCAGACGTTCATGGCGGCGGTGCGGGCTGAGCAAGGGCGTTCGACCTGATCTTGGTTCAGGCCAGGCACCACTTAGGGTCATCTTCACAGGCAACGTCCGCCGCGCTCTGTTTTGATGCATTTTCAATAATGCCCAAGGCGTGGCAAAGCCGGCGACGCCCGGCCATTGGCCAGTAATCCACTCAATAGGTCCGCTTTTTTGATAGCAAACAGCGCACATCGGCTGTTTGTTGCACGTTCTGCACTTATCACCCCTGCCCCAAGCGTTTCGGCATCGTCATTGCAGTGCTGACTTGCAGCGCCCTGCAATAGCGCCGCCGACGATAAGAATGCCGACTAGACGTGGCAAGGAGTGGGTATGTCCCGAGCGTTTTTCAATGAAATGTATGAGGCTAACGGAAGTTGCCGCCCACATTATCAAGCCTTCGCCCGCTGGCTGGCGAACACCCCACTGGAGCTGCTGGAGCAACGTCGGCGCGAGGCCGACTTGCTGTTTCATCGTGCCGGTATCACTTTCACGCTGTACGGCGACAAGCAAGACACCGAACGCCTGATCCCGTTCGACATCATCCCCCGCAGCATCCGCGCCAGCGAGTGGCGCACCGTCGAGCGCGGCTGCATCCAGCGGGTACAGGCGCTGAACCTGTTCCTGCAGGACATCTACCACGACCAGCGCATCCTCAAGGCCGGCATCATCCCGCCTGAGCAGGTGCTGGCCAACGAGGGCTACCAGGTCGCCATGCAGGGCCTGCATCTGCATCGCGGCCTCTATGCGCATATCACCGGGGTCGACCTGGTTCGCGACAGCGATGGCACCTACTACGTGCTGGAGGACAACCTGCGCACCCCCAGCGGGGTCAGCTACATGCTCGAAGACCGCAAGATGATGATGCGCCTGTTCCCCGAGCTGTTCGCCGCCCAGCGCATCGCGCCCATCGACCACTACCCCAACCTGCTGCTCGACACACTCAAGAGCGCCAGCCCGCTGGACAACCCTACCGCAGTAGTGCTCACCCCGGGGCGCTTCAACAGCGCCTACTTCGAGCATGCGTTCCTGGCCCGCGAGATGGGCATCGAACTGGTCGAAGGCGCCGACCTGTTCGTGCGCGACGACCATGTCTACATGCGCACCACAGCCGGGCCCCAGCAAGTGGACGTGATCTATCGGCGACTGGACGATGAGTACCTCGACCCCTTGTCGTTCAACCCCGACTCGATGCTCGGCGTGCCCGGGCTGATTGCCGTTTACCGGGCAGGCAACGTGATCCTGGCCAATGCCGCCGGCACCGGGGTCGCCGACGACAAGTCGATCTATCCCTATGTCGACGAGATGATCCGCTTCTACCTCAGCGAGGAGCCGATTCTGCGCAACGTGCCCACCTGGCAATGCCGCAAGCCGCAGGACCTGTCACACGTGCTGGCGCACTTGCCGCAGTTGGTGGTCAAGGAGACGCAGGGCTCCGGTGGCTATGGCATGTTGGTCGGGCCGGCGGCGAGCGCTGCGCAGATCGAGGATTTTCGGGCCCGCATCAAGGCCCGCCCGCACGCCTACATCGCCCAGCCCACGCTGTGCTTGTCGACCTGCCCGACCTTCGTCGAAAACGGCATCGCGCCACGCCACATCGACCTGCGCCCGTTCGTCCTGTCGGGCAGCGAAACCCGCCTGGTGCCGGGCGGCCTGACCCGGGTCGCCTTGCAAGAAGGCTCGCTGGTGGTCAACTCGTCGCAGGGCGGCGGCACCAAGGACACCTGGGTGGTGGAGGACTGACCGATGCTCTCAAGAACCGCTTCCGATCTGTACTGGATGTCCCGTTACCTGGAACGCGCCGAGAACCTTGCGCGCATGCTCGAGGTCAGCTATTCGCTGTCGCTGATGCCCCAGGCCGGGCGTAGCGATGGCCACGCCGAGCTGGCCATGTCGCTGCTAGCCTCCGGCACCCTGGACGACTACATCCGGCGGCATACCGAGCTCGACACCGAGCGCATGCTGCACTTCTTCGCGCTCGATGCGACCAACCCCAGCAGCATCTACTGCTGCCTGCAGGCCGCCCGAACCAACGCCCATGCCGTGCGTGGCCGGATCACCGCCGACATGTGGGAAAACATCAACGCTACCTGGATCGAGATGCGCAATATTGCCAGCAATGGCCTGGGGCGCTACGGCATCAGCCATTTCTGCGATTGGGTCAAGGAACGCTCGCACCTGTTCCGTGGCGCGACCTCCGGCACCATCATGCGCAACGACGCCTACAGCTTCATCCGCCTGGGCACCTTCCTCGAACGGGCGGACAACACCCTGCGCCTGCTCGATGCGCGCTACGAGATGTTCGGGGAAGCCTCCGAGGAAGTCAGCGACGACTCCGCCCGCGGCTACTACCAATGGAGCGCCTTGTTGCGCGCGCTGACCTCGTATGAAGCCTTCAATGAAATCTACCGCGCCCCACCCAGCGCCCGTCCGGTGTCCGAACTGCTGTTGCTGCGGGTGGACGTGCCACGTTCGCTGCACGCCTGTATCGAAGAGCTCGACCTGATCCTCGCAGGGTTGCCCGGCAGCACCGGGCGCGCCGCCCAGCGCATGGCCGCCGAACTCAATGCCCGCCTGCGCTACACCGCAATCGATGAAATCCTCGAAGCCGGCCTGCACCTGTGGCTGAGCGATTTCATCGAGCGCATCAACCGGCTCGGCCAAAGCGTGCATAACTCCTATCTGGAGGTCGTATGAAACTGTCCATTCGCCACGACACCACCTACAGCTACGCCAGCGACGTGCGCAACAGCATCCAGTTTCTGCGCCTGACCCCGCGCAGCAGTGAGCGCCAGCGCATTCTCGAATGGCAGCTGGACCTGCCCTGCAAGGTCAACAGCCAGATCGACCCCTATGGCAATATCCTGCATGTGCTGACCCTGGACAAACCCCATGGCCACCTCGCCCTCACGGCCAGTGGCCGGGTGGAGATCGACCCGGATTGCGAATGGGAGGCTGGCAGTCAGTCGCCCTTGCCGTTCCTGCGCAGCAGCCACCTGACCCAAGCCTGCGATGCCCTCAAAGCCTTCGCGGTGCAGCACTGCGGCGAGCAGCGCGACCGGGCCGCACTGACCGCGCTGATGCAGGCCTTGGCCGAGCACATGCCGTATAGCCCGGGGGCGACTTCGGTGGGCACCACGGCCATCGAGGCCTTTGCTGGCGCTGCCGGGGTCTGCCAGGACCATACCCATGCGTTTCTGGCCTGCGCACGCAGCCTGGGTATCCCGGCACGCTATGTCTCCGGTTATCTGTGCACCGAGGACCAAGACCACCTGGCCAGCCACGCCTGGGCCGAAGCCTGGGTTGACCAGGCCTGGTACAGCTTCGACATCACCAACCGGCTGACCCGACCGGAACGGCACCTGAAGCTGGCGATTGGCCTGGACTATCTCGATGCCTGCCCGATCAGGGGCGTACGCCGTGGTGGCGGGGTCGAATCGATGATGGCCAACGTCCAGGTGCAGCGCCAATAACCCTCTGTCGCTGCACAAACAGATCCCGTCGCATCGAGCGCGGCGGGATCATCCAATCCAGATAACAAGGGAAACAGCATGACGTACTGCGTCGCTATGCACTTGGCGGACGGGCTGGTTTTCATCAGCGACTCACGCACCAATGCAGGCATCGACCAGATCTCCACCTTTGGCAAACTGTTCGTGTTCAGCGTGCCGGGCGATCGGCTGATCGTGCTACAAACCGCTGGCAATCTGGCCACCTCGCAATCGGTGATCAACCTGCTCGAACAACGGACCCGCGCCACTGGCAGTCACCTGCTGAATGTCGCCACGCTCTATGACGCCACGGTACTGGTCGCCGAAACCCTGCGTGAAGTTGTGCTGCGCGATCGCAGCGTACTGACCGAGGAGATCGAGCTGAGCAGCTCGTTCATCGTCGGCGGGCAGATCGCAGGCGCGCCGATGGGCATCTACAACGTCTACGCGCAGGGCAATTTTTTCCAGGCCACGCCAGACACGCCGTTCCTGCAACTGGGCGAGAGCAAGTACGGCAGGCCGATTCTCGATCGTAACCTCAGCTATTGCACCCCGCTGGATGAGGCGCTTCGCTGCGGCCTGATCTCGTTTGACTCCACTATCCGCAGCAACCTCTCGGTGGGCATGCCACTGGATCTGCTGGTGTATCGCAAAGACCGCTTGCAGGCCATGGAGCGCTTGCGCATTACCAGCGACGACCCTTACTACCGGCAAATTCGCCAGCAATGGAGCGATGGCTTGAAACAGCTGCTAGCCGAGCTGCCCCCTCCGCCACGCGACTACCTGGCAGAGTGATGCGTTCAAGGCTGCGCCTTGAACGCGGTCATGTCCTGCAAAAGCATGCTCAATAAACGACTGGCGCCGACGCTCAACTGCCGGCCCAGGCGGCTGATCAAGTGGGTTTCCGGGGAGCTGAACACTTCGCTTTGCAGCGCCAGGGCGACCAGATGGCCGCTGCGAATCTCTTCTTCCATGACGAAAGTTGGCATCAAGGTCACCCCGCCGTACATCGAAAAGCGCTTGAGCATGGCGAAGGTGCCGCAGGTCAGCGTTGGCTTGAGGGTGATGCCCAGGCGATGCTCGGCCAGGGTGACGATCTGGCGAATGCCGTAGGACACCTCTGGCAGCGCCAAACGATAGTTGTCCAGGCCCTTGAGCGGTAGCGGCGCGGTTTCCTTGGCCAGCGGGTGATCGGGGCTGACGGCCACGCACACCGGTTGCTGGGTGTGGGCATGGGAGCGAATCTTCGGATCGCCTGGCGGGTTGAACACCAGGCCCAGATGCGCTTCGTCCTCGACCACCTGGCGAATCACTTCATTGGTGCCGCACACGTTCACCTGCAGGTCGATGCGCGGATATAGCTCGGAAAACCGGCTAAGCGGCGCCGCCAAGCCATCGATGAAGCCCTCGCCCGCCGCCAGCACCACAGAACCGCTCTGCAAGCCGCGCAGCGCCTGCAGCGAATCGAGCAACACTTCCTGCTGCGACAGGCGCTGACGGTAGTAATGCAGCACCCGATCGCCCGCCTCCGTGGGCTTGACCCCACGCCGATGCCGTTCCAGCAGCGGGCTACCGAGTTCCTGTTCGAGCTGGGCGATCTGCCGGCTGACCGCCGACGGCGCCACGTCCAGGTAATCGGCGGCGGCGCGCACGCTGCCCAGCTTGACGGCCTCGAAGAAGTAAAGAATGCGGCGATCCTGGACGACGCTCATAAGGCTCCTGTGTGTTGCGCTAAAGGCAACAGAATTTCATTTCAGTGATTATTGCTGCGATCACAGAGGGCTGTCCATACTCGACCCATCAGCCCAGGGCGACGTCGGCAGCGCTTGCACACCGGCCCGACGGGGTTGCTTCACCCAATGCGGGCACATATTCGAGGATGAGTATCTCCATGACTTTGAAAGTAGGTGTGATCGGGCTTGGCAACATGGGCCGTGGCATGGCCGCGACCCTGGCGGGGAAAGGCTTTGACGTGAGTGGTTTCGACCTGTCGGGCGCAGCCCTGGCCCAGGCGGAAAACCTCGGGGTGAAATCGGTCGGCGTATGCGCCGAGCTGATCCCGGCGGTCGATGTGCTGATCCTGTCGCTGCCTAAAGCGGAACACGTCGAAGCCGTGTGCCTGGGTTATGACGGCATCCTCGAGCTGGGCCGTGCCGGCCTGGTGGTGATCGACACCACCACTTCTACCCCCGAGACCAGCCGCAAGGTGGCCGCGGCCCTGCGCGAGCAGCGCATCGGTTTTATCGACGCACCGGTCTCCGGCGGCCCCAAAGGCGCTGCCACTGGCACCATGTCGATGGTGATCGGGGCCGAACCTGGCGACCTCGCCAAGGCCACGCCGGTGCTTGAAGCCATGAGCGGCACCCGCGTGCATATCGGCAGTGTCGGCGCCGGCAACGTTGCCAAGATCGCCAACAACATGCTCGCCGCCGCGCACCTGATCAGCACCGCCGAAGCCGTCAGCATGGCGGCCAAGGCCGGCGTCGATCCCGAGAAACTGCTGCAAGGCCTGAACGCCGGCTCCGGCCGTAGCGGCGCCAGCCAGGTGATGTTCCCGACCTGGGTACTGAACAAGGCCTATGACTCAGGCTTCACCATGGGCCTGATGCGCAAGGACGTCGGCTTGGCCAGCGACCTGACCGCCAGCCTGGACCTTGACCTGCCACTGTCGCGCCTGGTCGCGCAACTGTGGCAACAGAGCAGCCAGACCCTGCCTGATTCCGACGATTTCTGCTGCATCGTGCAGCGCACCGACAACGCTTTGTTTGGCCGTGGGGAATAACCGATGAGCACTGAAACAATCAGCCAACTGATGCGCCCGTTCTGGGGCGATCGGCAAGTGATCGCCAGCTACGTGGGCGGTGAGTTCATCGAAGGTCATGGCCAAGCGGTAGAGGTGCGCAACGCCCACGACGATAGCCTCATGCTGAGCTTCCCTGACGCTGACGAGGCCTTGGTAGCGCAGGCAGACAGCGCCGCCAAGGCCGCCCAGCAACAATGGTGGGGCATGACCGGCCAGGCGCGCGGGCGCGCCATGTACCAGATCGGCGCACTGATTCGCCAACACGCCGACAACCTGGCACTGATCGAATCGCTGACCGCCAACAAGCCGATACGCGACGCCAAGGTCGAAGTGGCCAAAGTCGCCGAGATGTTCGAATACTACGCCGGCTGGGCCGACAAGCTGCATGGCGAAGTGATCCCGGTGCCAACCTCGCACCTCAACTACGTGACCTACGAACCACTGGGCACCGTGCTGCAGATCACCCCGTGGAACGCACCGATCTTCACCTGCGGCTGGCAGATCGCCCCGGCGATTGCCGCCGGTAACGCAGTCATCCTCAAGCCATCGGAACTGACCCCGCTGTCCTCGCTGGTGGTCGCAGTGCTGATCGAACGTGCTGGCGTGCCCAAGGGCCTGGTCAACGTGGTGGCCGGCTACGGCCACAGCATCGGCCAGCAATTGATCGCCAAGGCCGATATTCGCAAGGTGGTGTTCGTCGGCTCGCCTGCTACTGGCCGCCACATCGCCGTCGCGGCGGCGCAGCGCTGCATCCCTGCGGTACTGGAGTTGGGCGGCAAGTCGGCCAATATCGTCTTCGCCGACGCTGACCTTGAGGTCGCCCTGCGCGGCGCCCAGGCGGCGATTTTCTCCGGTGCCGGGCAAAGCTGCGTATCTGGGTCGCGCCTGCTGGTACAAGCGTCGATCTTCGACAAGTTCACCCAGGCCCTGGCCAAGGCGGCCCAGCAGTTCACTGTTGGCGACCCGAGCGACCCACACACCCAGATCGGCCCGATCAACAACGCCAAGCAGTACAACCATGTGAAAAACATGGTCGAACGTGCCTTGGAAGATGGCGCCCGCCTGGTTGGCGCAGGCGCCGAGCCGATCCCGGCCAAGCCTGGCTACTACATCAACCCGACCGTACTGGCGGGCAACAACGCGCTGTACTGCGCCCAGGAAGAAATCTTCGGCCCGGTGGTGGTTGCCATCCCGTTCGAAGACGAAGCCGATGCCATTCGCATCGCCAACGACAGCCGCTTCGGCTTGGCCGGTGGCGTCTGGACCCGCGACGTAGGCCGTGCCCACCGCGTGGCCAAACAGGTGCGCGCCGGTACCTTCTGGATCAACGGCTACAAGACCATCCATGTCAGCTCGCCCTTTGGCGGCTACGGTGAAAGCGGTTATGGCCGCTCTTCGGGCCTGGACGCGCTGCGCGAGTACAGCGAAGTGAAAAGCGTCTGGGTGGAAACCGCTGCGGTTCCCGCCGCAAGCTTTGGCTACGGCGCGAGCCTGGAGTAACTAACATGAGCATTTCAGCCAACTTGATCAAAGACGCCACCAGCTGGCGGCGTCAGTTCCACTCGGCGCCGGAGCTGGGCTTTCAGGAAGTGCAGACCAGCGACAAGGTCGCCGAGCTGCTGACCAGCTTCGGCATCGAGGTGCATCGCGGCCTGGGCGGTACCGGCGTGGTCGGTACCCTGCGCAACGGCGAAGGCCCCAGTATCGGCATCCGCGCCGATATGGACGCGCTGCCGATCCAGGAGCTGGGCCAGTGCAGCCACAGCTCCAACCACAAAGGTTGTATGCATGCCTGTGGCCACGATGGGCACACGGCGATCCTGCTGGCCACGGCACGCCACCTGAGCGAAACGCGCAACTTCAGCGGCACCGTGTATTTCGTGTTCCAGCCGGCCGAAGAAAACCTCGGTGGCGCGCAGAAGATGATCGAGGACGGCTTGTTCGAGCGGTTCCCGATGCAGTCGATCTACGGCCTGCACAACTGGCCAGGCGTCCCGGCCGGCAAGGTGCTGGTCAATCCCGGGCCGATGATGGCTTCGCTGGATACCTTCGAGATCACCCTGACCGGCAAAGGCTCCCACGCCGCCATGCCCGACCGCGGCTTTGACCCGATCGTCGCCGCCGCAGAGCTGATCCTGGGCTTGCAGACCATCACCTCGCGGCGCCTGTCGCCACTGGACAGCGCGGTGATCAGCGTGACCCAGGTCAATGCCGGCGAAGCGATCAACGTCATCCCCGAGACCGCCACCCTGCGCGGCACCGTGCGCTGCCTGCAAACGCCGGTACGCGAGAAGGTACAGCAGCTGATTGGCGAGTTCGTCGCACAGATGCCGAGCGCCTTCGGCGTCCACGGCGCGCTGACCTACAATGTCGGCTACCCGGTGACTGAAAACCACGTGCAGCAGGCGCAGATCATCAGCCAGGCCGCGCAGTTGGCGCTGGGTGAAGACAAGGTGCAGTTCGGCTGCCAACCGTCGATGGCCTCGGAAGACTTCGCCTTCATGCTCCAAGCGTGCCCGGGTGCCTATATCTGGATGGGCGTGGACGGCGAGCAGCCATCGGCGGCCCTGCATAACCCGTACTACGATTTCAACGACCAGGTCATCGAGCCAGGCGTTGCCGTGTGGACCGCTTTGGTCGAACAGAACCTGCCGGCTCGCTGAGCCTTCTGCATCAGGGCATGCGGCGCATGCCCTGATGACATCTTCACTATCCCTCCTTGAAGCAACCGAAATTGCTGCGTAGATGCCTGTGCTTTTCGCAGCGTCGGCTGGACCTGCACGTACTCAGATCAACAGCCAGCAAATCACCGAGATCTGGCGCAAGCTAAAGCCAACTTTTGATTGTCTATTTAGTGTTGCTTGACCCGGCCTCTTCGCGGGCAAGCCCGCTCCCACAGGTAGCGCGCTGGCTTCGAGGTCAACGGGGTGCCTGTGGGAGCGGGCTTGCCCGCGAAGAGGCCGGTTAAGACACCACAAAACCTAGCGCTGAGCATCGTGTGCAGAACGCTTCAGTGCAGGCAGGATTCAATGATTGGCTTGCCCATAATCATAGATCTCACACAGGTACCGCTGCGCCCCTGAAAACGGCGCTATCCCTGTGGGAGCGGGCTTGCCCGCGAAGAGGCCAGAACATCCACCCTCACACTTTCAACAGATAACACCAGCCCAGGCGCCGCCACCCACTGCGCGACTTCAGCAGGGAAAGCGTGGCAACCTTCTAACCATTAACACGCAACACTTCTGGCCGCAGACCTTGGTATCGAGCATCGCCAGCAATTGGCAAATGGCAGATAGCAAAACGGCCGACAAAAGTCGGCCGTTAAGGTAGCCCGCGCACGTGGGCTAGCGGTTAACGCGCTGTCAGTGGAAGAACTCAGCAATCAGCACCGCGCCAATGAAGGTGCCGAAGTTGGCCAGGAACGATACCAGCACAATGCGCCAGCCCAGGCGGCGGAACGCTGGCAGGTCCTTGGCAATCGACAGACCGGCGAACGTCAGCATCGGCGTGATCACCGCCAGCATGTTGATCGAGTTGGTCAGGCGGGTCACTTCAGCGGCCCATGGGCACAGCGGCGAAGTCAGGAACATGGCAACCACCGAGACCGTGCACACCGCGGGGATTTTCCGGCCCAGCAGGCTGCACAGCATTTCACCGGCAAACACGGCACCGATCATGATCGCCATGCCGGCGAAAGCTTCTGGCGACAACACCTGGTAGCCGACGTAGTTGGCGATCAGCGCCAGGGCACCTGCGGCAAACCAGGCGCTGACGCGACCGACCCAGCCCAGCTCGTGGCTTTCCAGCGACACGTCGCTGCTGCTTGGACCCTGGTCGATCACCGAGGCCTTGGTGGTGCGGCCGATCAGCGGCTCCAGCACACGGTAGCCCCACACCGCCAGCGGCAGCGAGATGAACAGGGTGAAGTAGGTGCCCAAGGTGGTGGTGATCAGGTTGGCAGCGGCGGCCAGGGCCATGACTTCCTTGGCCACTTCCGGCGTTTGCTGGGCGGCGATGGCACCTGCCGCGGCAGCCATCATGCTGCCCGAACCGATGCCCGAACCCATGGCCAGCGAATTGGGGTGGAAGATCCCCAGGCTGGTGATGAAGCCGGCAACGATAGCGATGAACAGCGCGCCGAACAGGGTACCGGTGAGGTACTCGGCCAGCACGCCACGGCCCTCTGGGGAGTCCATGCCGTAGCGCTCGCCGATGATAGCCAAGCTTGGCTCGCGGCCGACCGAGAAGGTCGCGCCCACTGCTTCACGCTTGATCCCCAGCAGCAACGCGACCGGCAACCCGAGAATCACCGTGCCGACGAAGTGGCCAAATTCCTGAAACACCAGCGCCCAGCCCGAGGCGAATACCACCGGCAGCGAACCGCCGACGACCAGGCCGAGTTTGGCGATGAACACCAGCAGTGCAGGCTGCAAGATGGAGGCAGCGCGCACTTGCGCACCGGTGTCGACGCCGATGGTGCCTGGCATGCGTCGGCTCATGATGCCGATACCGGCGCCGATCAGCAGCGCCCAGACCATCGGCAACAACACCACTTTGCCGGGCCCCAGGGGAATACTGATAGCGCCGATCAGTTCAGCCGCGATCAAGATGATCGCGGCCCAGATGTACAGCTTGACCGTGGCGGAAGTCGCGCTGTTTTCGCGCATGGCGAGTGTGTCGGTGTGTTGCATGTGAGTCCCCTTGCCTGCTGAGCCCCCGGCGACGGCGGCCCAATAGTTGTGTTGTTGTCAGGGAGCACCTTTCGGTACCCAGGGCAGATCGCAAATCCATGGCAGGCATGGAGGTTGGTTGCTGACGAGCACTTTGTTTTTATCCGACTGTCCGCAGCGATCCCCAGTAAAACCGGGAGCCGCACCGCTGCGAGCGGTACGCAGCCAGTATGGCCAGCAGGTGAACCCACTCCAATATTCTGAAATGCATTTGTTGTTGCCTAAATCAGAACACACAACACTCGTTTATCGCAGGGCAGCTTCCTTCACACCGGCAACTCGGTGGTCAGCTTGATCTTCTCCATGGGCACCTCGGTCTTGACGTTCTGCACCACGCTCAAGCTGGTCAGGTGGGCGATCTGGAACCTGCGATAGGCCTCCAGATCCGCTGCCACTACCCGCAGCAGCAGATCGCAGTCACCGGCCATTACATGGCACTCGACCACTTCCGGCAGTTGCCGCACGGCTTCGACGAACTCATCAGTCGTCTCCTGATCCTGGCGCTTGAGCCAGACGCGGACGAACAAGGTCAGGCCCAGCGCTACCTTGGCCGGGTCCACCAATGCCACATAGCGCTCGATAACGCCCGCTTCTTCCAGCAAACGCACCCGCCGCAGGCATGGCGAAGCGGAGAGGCCGACTTGTTTGGCCAGTTCCTGGTTTTGCAACCTGCCGTCGCGTTGCAGCGCGCGCAGGATGCGTCGATCGATGGCGTCGAGCTTGATTGGCATATAAAACCCATGAATACGATTTAGTGGTAGCAGCTGCCAAATACTCACGCCCACAGCGCTACTACGCAACCCGATTTCAGCGATTCATTGGAATAATTCCCCTCCCTTGAGGTGACCATGAATACCCTTGAATCCCTACTGAACGATCCCCCCACAAGCACGCCGCACAGCGAACTGCGCCGTGGTGCGCTGGCTGCCCTGCCCGTCCTGCTGGGTTTCATACCGCTGGCGCTGGTGCTCGGCGCGCAAGCTTCGCAGCATCAGCTCAAGGCCGGCGAAGTGACGCTGATGACCGGGCTCAATTTCGGCGGTGGCTCGGAGTTCGCCGCCATCGAGCTGTGGACGTCGCCGCCAGCGCTGCTGGTGATTGTCGCCATGACTCTGCTGGTCAACAGCCGCCACCTGCTGATGGGCGCGACCTTGGCGCCACACCTGCGTCACCTGCCCCTGAAGAACGCGCTCGGCGCGCTGTTCTTCATGTGCGACGAGAGCTGGGCAATGGGCTTGGCCGACGCCCGCCAGCGCGGCGGCTTCAGCCTGCCTTACTTCATGGGCGTGTCGCTGTGCCTGTGGACCACCTGGGTCAGTTTCAGCACCCTCGGCGTACTGCTCGGGCCGCTGCTGGGTGACCTGCACAGCTATGGCTTGGACATGGCCTTCGCGGCGATCTTCCTGGTGCTGCTCAAGGGCATGTGGAAAGGCGTACACGCCGCCCTGCCCTGGTTGTTCAGCCTGATCACTGCGGGGCTGTTCTACCTGATGATTCCCGGCGGCTGGTATGTGCTCGCGGGCACCCTGGCGGGTTTGCTCAGCGCCTACTTGTGGGCCAAGCCATGATCGACATGACCACCTTGGTGACCATCCTGGGCATGGCCGTGGTGACCTACCTGACCCGCGCACTGGGCTTTGTGCTGTTGCGCAAGCGCACCTTGGGGCCGCAACTGAGCCAGGTGATCAACGCCGCACCCGGCTGCGTGCTGATCGCCGTAATCGCGCCCAAGTTCGTCTCTGGCCACCCAGCGGACCTGATTGCCCTGGCCCTCACCGGCTACGCCGCTTCACGGTATTCGATCCTGCCGGTGGTGCTGTTCGCCATCGTCGTGACCGCTGCGTTGCGGGCGGCGCTGCCTACCTGAGCAGGTGCGTTGGCTCGCGTGCCAAAACAACCAGGGGATACTCCTCTGGTCAGCGCAACCGGGGCGGCTGCAGCGCCCCGAGCCGTTGCGCACAGTTTGTCTGCGGCAGCTAGATGTGAAACCTCATGACGGGAAGCCCAAGCCTGAGGAAAGGTCGCTATCCCCTGTTCTGGGCGTTGCATTGGGTACGTCCTTGGCAGTGGCTTCTCTGACGGTCTCCTGGACAGCCTCCTTGGCTTGAGCACCCTTGGCCTTCAAGGTCTCGGTCAAGCGGTCACTGCTGGCGCCAAATAACTGATCCTCTTTTCGCGTGCCGGGTAACGCCGCTCCCAAAGCTGCCCCCAGCGCGATCCCTAGCGCGGCCAGGACCAACGGCTGTTCCTTGAGCAGATGATCGAATTGCCCCTTCAAGGCCGTGGCCTGGTCGCCGAGCTGATGTGCGCTACCGCGCAGACTGTCTGCCGAATCCTGCATCGAGTCGCGCGCGTCTTGGCCCAGTTCGCCGACCCGATCACGCAGATCATGGGCCTTGCTACGCATGCTGTGGCTGGCATCGTGCAAGGCCTCGCCTGCGTGGGCCAAGGCGCCTTTTACACTGTCGACCGCCTCGCCGAGCTTCTCGCCCAATCCCGGTCCGTTCTGTGCAGGGCCGGGGTTGAACGGGCGATTCTGATTAAGGCCTAGCCAAGCCAGCCCTAGGACCGTAAGGGCGGTTGGCACCGGGTTGTTCTTCAGCGTGGTGCCCAGGTTATGGAAAAATTCCCCGCCATTGCCCTTGCTGTAGGCAAGCACCTGATCCATCAGTTGCCCGGGGCTCAGACGCTGCTCCAAGGCATCGACCAGATCGCTGATGTGTTCGCGCTTGGCATTGATTTCCTGCTCGAGCACGTCAGGGTCTTTTTGCGTGTCCTGTTCGAATGAGCTATTCATGGCATTTTCCTCTTCAACGCATCCTTGTCCTGCTGCATGGCATGCAGCGTGCGATCAGGTGTCAGCTGCGAAGGCTCGAACTGTTTCTTGCCCGATTGCAGCATGATGAAGCCGATAATCACGGTCACGGCGCCGACGATAAGCGCCGCCAGCCAAGGCGCTACCACCATGGCCAGGGCATACACTGCGGCCAGCAGCAGGATGATCAGCCCTGCCAATAACACCATCGCACCTGCAGCGACCGCCGCAGTACCAGCCTTCAAGGTACTGAGGTTGTGCTGCAACTCCGCCTTGGCCAGGGCCAGTTCCTTGCTGAACAGCTCGGGGACTTCGCGCATCAGCTGGCGCAGCAAGCCGCCTACGCCGACCGGATCGTCAGCGGGGGTGTGCAACCCTGGGGTCGCCTGTAGAGGGTCCTTGTTCATCATTCACCTCCTTTGAGCGGATCACGCTCCAATGGTCCGCCGCTCACTGGCGTACCGGCGCCCATCCCGACTGGATCGACTGGGGTATAGGGTTTGTGGGTAGACACATCGCTGGCGTGGTCCGGGTGCGCAGCCGTGCTTTGATAGGGCTCGCTGGCACCATAGGCGGGAGTCGGCGCAGCGTTGGTTGTGGCAGGGTTGGCGCTGGCCCGGAGAAACCGCGACAAGGCAAAGCCGATCGCCACGCTGCCGGCGAGAAACAGCGCCGGATTATCCCGCGCCAACCGAGACCCTCGGTGCAGCAGGTCTTCGGCGCTCTCATGACGGATTTGTTCGGCGAAACTGCCAATGCACTCGGCGGCCTGACCCAAGTACTGGGAGAGCCCCAGGCTATCACCGCCTTGCAACGCCGACGCTGCCGAGCGTGCACCTTGCTTGAGTGAGTCGAGCTGGTCAGCGGCGGTGTCGCGGTAGTGCTCGAACTGCTCATTGCCTTGAGTCTTCGCCTCATTGAGCAGGGCCCCTGCTTCATCGGTAATGGCGTGCAGGTGATCCTGGGTGCTGCTCGGCGGTGCAGCCGAGCCTTGATCGCGTTCCATGGTCATGTCCCTCGCAAATGATCAGCCGGCGGCTGCCGGATGAAGTGCCTTCATTCGGGGGACGCAGCGCTGGTTCATGGAGTTCAGTCAGAGTGATCGGTAACCCTTAGCCCCAGCGCTAAGGGCTTGCGCGGGGTTTACTGGCGAGCAATACACTGGGTAGATACGCGGTTGCCGATACGCGGTTGCCGTCGATTGGCGTGAACCAAATCAGGGCGGCTACCGTCCACCGCTAAACAACCGGCGAGTACCTCAGATGCCTAAAGACACCGTCGTGGCCGCACTCGACTACCTCAGGCATAACGCGCTGCTATTGACCACGGCCGAATCCTGTACGGCCGGCTTCATGGTGGCCCTGCTGGCCGAGATTCCCGGGACCGGCGAAGTGCTCGAGAGCGGCTATGTGGTGTATTCGCCCAGCGCCAAGCAACGCCTGCTGGGGGTCAGCCCACAAACCATCGAGCGCTACGGACTGACCAGCGAAGCCGTTGCCTGGGAGATGGCGATCGGTGCCTTGAAAGACAGCACTGCCAATGTCGCTATCGCCACCACAGGGGTAGCCGGCCCGGAGCCTGAAGCCGGCATAGCGCCGGGAACGCTGTGTTTCGCTTGGGCATTTGCCGGTGAGCCGTTCGCAGTGTTCACCCGCAGCCGGCGTTTTTTCGGTGAGCGTGCCGAGGTGATGCACCAGGGGGCGGTGTTTGGTCTGACCCAATTGGCCCACTATCACCAACGCTGGCTGCGCGGCGAGCGCGCGTGAGGGCGTGGCAATGGACAACGATGAGCTCGTTTGCCGCCGACATGTGCGTGACACAACGCCAACCGTCAATGCTATTGAACGCTGTCGCTCAGTGCGGACTCCATCGAAGGTAATGCCTATTATCCCGCCTGCGATGAGGTCTTCGAATGAACGCTATCGAATTGCTGACGCAAGATCACAAGCTCGTGAAAAAGCTCCTGGAGGAGCTATCTACCACTACCGAGCGCGCGGTCAAGAAGCGCGGCGAACTGCTCCAACGCATCGAGCAGGAGCTGCAGATCCATACCGCGCTTGAAGAGCAGATTCTTTATCCGGCCATCAAGCAAGCCGGCGGCAGAGAAGAAGAGAAGTTGTATTACGAGGCCAAGGAAGAACACCGCACCGTCGATTCACTGGTACTCCCCGACCTGCTCCACACCGCCACCGACACCGTCGAGTTTGCTGGCCGGGTGAAGGTCATGAAGGAGCTGCTGGAGCACCACATCGAGGAAGAAGAGAGCGAGCTTTTCCCAACCGCGAAAAAGCTACTGGGCAAAGATGCATTGGAGAGCATGGGCCAGGCGATGCTGGCGCAGAAAAAATTGCTCAAGAACGAGCAACGCGCAGCTTGAGCGACGGCTTTAAGGTTGTGCGTGCGACTGATGCATAGGCGCACGCACAACCTGCGCTTCACCCACGCAATCTCGGCAGTTCGCGGTCTACAAGCGCTGCAGCAGTGGGTTTGCGCTAAGCGTGCTGCCTGTCAGCCATGCCGTCCTGCGTTTGGCCAATAATCCGCTCCGGCGATGGCAAGCAGGTAGTGTTGATCGGCCTCGATGCGCAAGTCGCGCCACTCTTGCCAACTCACCAGCCCGCATCGATCCATTTCGTCCGCGTGCCTGAGCAGTTGGTCGTGGTAGTCGTTCGGACACTCCATGCGCAGCTGCAAGTCTTCGAGCATTTGATACCAGGCAGCCAGCGCACGCAGTCGTGACTCGTCGTGTGCTGTGAATGATGCGCAGAAGACCTTCATTTGGACAGACCCTCAGAGTCAGTACATGCACTGTAGGCTGCGGGGCGTGTGAGCCGCACTTGCCTACATCCCCTTCTCAAGGCCGGTTTTTCTTCTCTGCTTCAGCCAGGCGCCGCTCGATTTCAAGTGTCTGCTGCTGTTGCTGCTTGATCGAAGTCGGCGTGATCACCTTGTCTACCGCTTCGGTATCTGGATCTGGCTGTTCCAGCACCGGATCGGGCGAAGGCTCGCCCTTTTGCGCCTGGTCTGAAGATATCGGCCGAGGCACTTTGTCTGCCAATTCACGATCAGCCAGATTGGGATCAGTGTGCTTCATGGCGGTTGTCCTTCAATGGGGTGTGTTATTCAGCAGAGCCCGACAGCGTGGAAAAGTTTGATTCAATTGCATCAGGTCCAGTAGCGTTCTGAGGTTTAAGCCCTTCCCGCGATCTGTCAGTGCCCGCTCCCGTGCTCGATAGTCGGCGCCAGGAGCGGTGCGCTGGCATTGAACTGGGCCAGCGCATCGCCGCAGCACCTTGACGCCCCAACAAGCACTTAGTAAATTCACCACCCCCTTCTTTTTCGGCCACCTCTTCAGTGCACCGCCCAGGCGTTAATTCGCGAAGCGGGCATACACGATGCCGAGTCCCCCACGGTCGCCAGGCACTGGCGCACCACGCTTCCGACATCCAGTGAATGAGGATGATTGCATGATCATTCGTCAGGCTAATGCTGCGGACCATCCGCTGCTGCTTAGCATTTGGCTGCGCGCCGTTCGCGCAACCCACCCTTTTTTGCAAGCGTCCGACATAGACGCCCTGCTCCCACAGCTACGCGATATCTACTTACCGGCAGTCGAACTGTGGGTTGCGGTTGATAGCGAAGATTCGCCACAGGGCTTCATTGGGCTCAACCAAGACCACGTGGAAATGCTCTTCATCGATCCGCATCTGCACGGTCAAGGCACTGGCCGTGCCCTGCTCGATTTTGTGCGCGAGTCGCGCAAAACACTGAGCGTCGATGTCAACGAGCAAAATCCGCAGGCAGTGGGTTTTTATCTGCATTACGGCTTCGTTCAGACTGGTCGCTCCCCCCTCGATGGTGAAGGGCGGCCGTTCCCGTTGCTGCACATGAAGCTGCCCGGTTGACGTCGTGACGGCCAATCGCCCCTCGCGTTGCGCGTACAAGCGACTCCTGAACACACGCCTGCGGGCGCTCTGCGCGGGGCGGTTCATCGATTGCGCTGATTATTACTATCGAGCCGCCTGCCTAATCGGCTGACAAGCCCGGCTCCTATAATCGCCGTCAATTTTCTGCGTTTTCTCGCCTGCTGCAGGCGACCTTGCACCTTGGAACTCTACACAATGCCAAGCGTCAACCAGGCCTCTGAAGGCCTTCTCGAACATAATCAACAGAGCGTCAGCCAGCAATGGCTGGCGATTCTCTCGGTCGCGGTGGGCGCCTTTGCCCTGGTCACCAGCGAGTTTCTCCCGGTGGGGGTGCTCAACGATGTCGCCAGCGACCTGGGCATCAGCGCCGGCCAAGCCGGCCTGATGGTTACCCTGCCCGGCATCATGGCCGCCCTCGCCGCGCCCTTGCTGTCGGTAGGCATTGGCGCGTTGGATCGGCGCTACCTGCTGATCGGCCTGACGTTGATCATGATCATCGCCAACGCGGTCGTGGCCTATGCCAGCGACTTCAGCCTGCTGCTGTTTGGCCGGGTACTACTGGGCATCAGCATCGGCGGTTTCTGGGCAACGGCAATTGCCCTTAGCGGCCGTTTGGCGCCCAAGGGGGTCGGCGTAGCCCAGGCCACTTCGATCATCATGGTCGGGGTGACCTTGGCCACCGTGCTGGGTGTGCCGGTGGGCACCTGGCTCAGTGGCTTGATGGGCTGGCGCATGACCTTCCTGGTCACCGCGTTGGTCGGTATACCGGTGCTGTTGGCGCAGATCTTCCTGCTGCCGCGGCTCAACCCCGACAAGGCGATTCGCATCAGTGACCTGCCAGCATTGTTCATCAACTCACAAGCGCGGGTTGGCTTGATCGCCGTGCTGCTGATTGGCCTGGCGCACTTTGCCGCATACACCTATGTCGCGCCGTTCTTCAAACAAAGTGCCGGCTTCGATGGGCCGACCATTGGCTCGCTACTGTTGCTGTATGGCGTGGCCGGGGTGTTGGGCAATATCTTCGCCGGTTTTGCCGCCAACCGCAGCGTGCGCCACACCTTGTTGCTGGTCGCGTTGCTGATCGGCGTGAGCACCGCGCTGTTCCCGTATTTCGCTACCGGCATGACTGGCGCTGCGATGCTGATCGCTTTGTGGGGCTTCGCCTTCGGCGCGTTCCCGGCCTGTGCAAGCATTTGGATGTTCGTCGTAGCGCCCAAGGACGTCGAACGCGGCATGCCGCTGTTCGTAGCCATGTTCCAGGTGATTATCGCGCTGGGCTCGTTCTTCGGCGGACAGATCGTCGACCAGCTGGGCAGCTCGGTGCTGTTGAGTTTGGCCACGGCGCTGGTCGGCTGCGGGTTTGTCACGGTGCTGGTGCTGGGGCGCAAGGTCAGTAACAGTCTGGCGGCCCAGCCCTGCTAGCAGCGACACCTCCCTAGGCTGCTGCGGCTCCATTCGCGGGACAGGTCGCAGCGGCTCCTCGGGCGCTGGCTTGCGCGTCGCGCTGACCACTCAGCCAACCCATGACCTGAAGCAGCTTTACCGCGCGCAACCCGCGCTATGCTGGCTAGCACCTTTATTGCAGCCAGTGAGCGAACCATGACGGACCATGCCTCACAGCAGCCCTCGCCTGCTGCTGTGCGCTTTCCACCCGGGCTGATCATCGCCTGCCTGGCGTTGGCCGGGGTCTTGTTCCTGCCGTTCCCCGACACCTTGCCTGTAGCAGGCCAGCGCATGCTGGCGATCCTGGTATTTGCCGTGATCGTGTGGATCACCGAGGCGGTTTCCTACGAAGCCAGCGCGATCATGATCACCTCGCTGATGGCCGTGCTGCTGGGCACCGCGCCGACCCTGGCCGACCCTTCGCTGAGCTACGGCTCTTCAGCGGGCGTGTCGATGGCGTTGTCGGGCTTTGCCAACCCGGCGTTGGCGCTGGTGGTCGGCGCATTGTTCATCGCCGCGGCGATGACCCATACCGGGCTGGACAAACGCATCGCCCTGGTCACCCTGACCAAGGTCGGTGCCAGCACCCGACGGGTATTGCTCGGGGCGATGATCGTCATCGTCCTGCTCAGCCTGGTGGTGCCCAGCGCAACGGCGCGCAGTGCCTGCGTGGTGCCGATCATGATGGGGGTGATCGCCGCATTCGGGGTGCCGGCGCGCTCCAACATCGCTGCCGGAATCATGATCATCGTCGCCCAGGGCACCAGTATCTGGAACGTCGGTATCCAGACCGCAGCGGCGCAGAACCTGCTGACTATCGGCTTCATGGACAAGATGCTGGGCGCGCGGGTGTCGTGGCTCGACTGGCTGATCGCCGGCGCGCCTTGGGCGCTGATCATGTCGGTGGTGCTGATCGTGCTGGTGTTGAAGCTGCTGCCGCCGGAAAGCGACAGCGTGCCCGGCGGCATGGCCGGGGTCAGCCAGAGCCTGGCCCAGCTGGGGCCGATGAGCGCCGCGCAAAAGCGCCTGGGTGTGGTCTCGCTGCTATTGCTGTTGGCCTGGGCCACTGAAGGCCGCCTGCACCCGTTCGATACCACGACCACCACCTACGCCGGCCTGGTGGTGCTGTTGCTGCCACGCTTTGGCGTGATGACCTGGAAGGATGTGCAAGCGCGCATCCCGTGGGGCACGGTGATCGTGTTCGGCGTCGGCATCAGCCTGGGTACCACCTTGCTCACCACCCAGGCCGGGCAGTGGCTGGGCGCGCAAGTGGTGCAGCACACAGGTCTGGATCAGCTCGGCTCGCTGGGCGTGCTGGCGGTGCTCGGCGCGTTTTTGATCGTCATCCACCTGGGGTTCGCCAGCGCCACCGCGCTGACCTCGGCGCTGCTGCCGATCTTGATCGCCGTGCTGCAAACCCTGCCGGGCGAGTTCAGCCGCATCGGCATGACCATGTTGCTCGGCTTTGTGGTCAGCTTTGGCTTCATCTTGCCGATCAACGCCCCGCAGAACATGGTCTGCCTGGGCACCGACACGTTCACCCCGCGCCAGTTTGCCCGGGTCGGCCTGTGGGTCACGGCGATCGGCTATGCGCTGCTGCTGGTGTTCGCCAGCACCTACTGGTCCTGGCTGGGGTGGATGTAAACCCGAGCAGGGTCATGCGCGCAGCCGACGCTTCACGGGTATTGGCTATGCTGACCCTGCAATAACTCAAGCTCACTCAGCATTACACGGAGGCATGTATGAAAGCTGCTGTTGTTGCCCAAGGGCGTCGCGTCGAGGTCGTGGACAAAACCCTGCGCCCGCTCAAACACGGTGAAGCGCTGCTGAAAATGCAGTGCTGCGGCGTTTGCCACACCGACCTGCACGTCAAGAACGGCGATTTCGGTGACAAGACCGGGGTGATCCTCGGCCATGAAGGCATCGGTATCGTTCAGCAAGTCGGCCCCGGCGTAACCTCGCTCAAGCCAGGCGACCGCGCCAGCGTGGCCTGGTTCTTCCAAGGCTGCGGCCACTGCGAGTACTGCAATAGCGGTAACGAGACGCTGTGCCGCGAGGTGAAGAACTCCGGCTATACCGTCGACGGGGGGATGGCCGAGTCGTGCATCGTGGTCGCCGATTACTCGGTCAAAGTCCCGGATGGGCTCGACTCTGCCGCCGCCAGCAGCATCACTTGCGCAGGTGTCACCACCTACAAGGCGGTGAAGATCTCCAACATCCGCCCCGGTCAATGGATCGCCATCTACGGCCTCGGCGGGCTGGGTAACCTGGCCCTGCAGTACGCCAAGAACGTGTTCAACGCCAAAGTCATTGCCATCGATGTCAACGATGAGCAACTGCGCTTTGCCAGCGAGATGGGCGCGGATCTGGTGATCAACTCACGGAGCGAGGATGCCGCAAAAATCATCCAGGAGAAGACCGGCGGCGCCCACGCTGCGGTGGTCACGGCGGTGGCCAAAGCGGCGTTCAACTCGGCGGTCGATGCCCTGCGTGCCGGTGGCCGCCTGGTCGCGGTAGGCTTGCCGCCAGAAGCCATGAGCCTGGACATTCCACGGCTGGTGCTCGATGGCATCGAAGTGGTCGGCTCGTTGGTTGGCACCCGGCAAGACTTGCTCGAGGCGTTCGAATTCGCCGCGCAAGGCAAGGTCGTGCCCAAGGTGACCCTGCGCCCGGTCGAAGACATCAATCAGATTTTCGACGAGATGCAAGAAGGCAAGATCAAAGGCCGCATGGTGATCGACTTCAGTCGCTGAACATGCCCTCGCCTCGGCATGGGTCAGCCAGCCTATGCCGGGGTATCGCTCGCTGCCTTACATGAACGAATCTTCATCTGGCCGGTAAAGCTACTGATAGCGGGCCGGACAGGCCAAACCTGCGCCCCGCCAGGCGGCGCGCGCCTTGAGCCTGGCGTATCGGTTGCGTAGCATCGCCGCCCCGGTCAACGTACCTGCCCTTTTGGTGGCGGTACTCAAGCTCAAGAGCGCGCATGCCCCAACCCATCCCCCTCAAAGACCACGAGAAAGAAAAACACCTGGTCAACCGCCGGTTGCTGGTCTGTGCCGGGCTAACCCTGGGCCTGGTGGCAGTGCTGGTCGGGCGGTTGTATGTGCTGCAAGTCCTGCAACACGACCAGCAGAGCGCGGTATCGGAAAACAACCGCGTGCACGTGCTGCCTATCGCCCCCGAACGCGGGCTGATCTACGACCGCAATGGCGTGGTGCTGGCCGACAACAAACCCAGCTTCAATCTGACCATGACCCGCGAACGCGCCGGTGATTCGGCCAGGGTGCTCGACGCCCTGGCGCAGATACTCGGGCTGGGCGAGGAAGATCGTGTGCAATTCGACAAGGACCTGCGCCGTGGCCGCAAGCCGTTCGAGCCGGTGACGTTGATGGTCGGGTTGTCCGAGGAGCAGATCGCGCTGATCGCCGTCAATCAGTTCCGCTTGCCGGGGCTGGAGGTCCAAGCGCAGTTCATCCGCGAGTACCCGCTAAATGAGCACTTTGCCCACTCGGTCGGTTATGTCGGGCGGATCAACGAGAAGGAGGCCAAGAGCCTCGACGCCACCGAGTATCGCGGCACCCAGTCGATCGGCAAGACCGGTATTGAGCGTTTCTACGAGCGCGAACTGCACGGCCAGGTCGGCTACGAGGAAGTCGAGACCAACGCCCAGGGCCGGGTCATGCGCGTACTGCGTCACCAGGACCCGACCCCCGGCAAGGACATCATCCTGACCCTCGACGCGCACTTGCAGCAGGCCGCTGAAAAGGCCCTGGGCGACCGACGCGGGTCAGTGGTAGCGCTCGACCCTGCCAGCGGCGATGTGCTGGCGATGGTCAGCAAGCCAAGCTTTGATCCCAACCTGTTCGTCAAAGGCATCAGCTTCAAGCAGTACGCCGCCCTGCGCGACTCGATCGACCGACCGCTGTTCAACCGGGTGCTGCGCGGGCTGTATGCGCCAGGCTCGACGGTCAAGCCAGAGGAGGCCATCGCAGGCCTGGACAGCGGCGTCATCACCCCGGCCAGCCGGGTGTTCGACCCCGGCTACTACGAGCTGCCCAACTATGCGCACAAATACCGCAACTGGAACCGCAGCGGCGATGGCTGGGTGGACATGTACAGCGCGATCATGCGCTCCAACGACACCTACTTCTACGACCTGGCGCACAAGCTGGGCATCGATCGCCTGCATGACTACATGGCCGAATTTGGCCTGGGCCAGAAGGTCTCGCTGGACATGTTCGAAGAAGCCGCAGGCTTGATGCCTTCAGCCCAGTGGAAACGTGCCACCCGCCGTCAGGCCTGGTTCCCGGGCGAAACGCTGATCCTCGGCATCGGCCAGGGCTACATGCAGGTCACCCCGTTGCAGCTGGCCCAGGCCACCAGCCTGCTCGCCAGCAAGGGTGTGTGGCACCGGCCGCACCTGGCAATGACCGTCGCCGGTGAGCAGCCGGTCGATCCGCATCCGATGCCTGATATCGTCCTGCGCGACAAGCGCGCCTGGGATCAGGTCAGCCAAGGCATGCAGATGGTCATGCACGACCCACGCGGTATTGCCCGGGCGTCCGCCGCCGGCGCGCAGTACCGGATTGCCGGCAAGAGCGGTACTGCACAGGTTGTCGCAATCCGCCAGGGTGAACGCTACAACCGCAACAAGACCCTGGAGCGCCATCGCGATAACGCGCTGTTCGTAGGTTTTGCCCCGGCTGATCATCCCTCGATCGTGGTGGCGGTGATGATCGAGAACGGTGAAGCCGGGGGCCGGGTTGCCGGGCCTGTGGTGCGCGAGGTGATGGATGCCTATCTGCTCGATGAGCAGGGGCATCTGAAGGCGCAGTATGCCGGTGGCGATCATACCTCGCCGCATAGCTGAACAACCTGGCGTGGGAGCGGGCTTGCCCCGCGAAGAGGCCGGTACATCTCAGCGCAAAATCCCTCACTGTTAAATCTCATAAACGAATAAGAATATGAATTCTTATTCTTTTTTATCCTGACGCAAATCCTCTATAACTCTCTGCACTGCACAGCCGCCAACACCAGGCCAACTGTTCGCAGCGCAACAGTTGATCAACATCCAGGCCCACAAGGCAACACCGGCTGCACAACGAAACGATGCAACCTGTTGATCTATATGGACATTTAAAATAGGCACGACGATTGCTCAAGCAAAGTCCCGCTCAACCTGACCTGGAGACTTGCCATGAGCACCCCGTTGAACGTCGTCGCTTTGTCCGGTGGCACCGGCCGCCCCTCGCGCACCTTGGCCCTGACCGAGGCCATCCTCGCTGAACTGAGCCAGCACCTGCACATCAAGGCGCAGCTAATCGAACTGGGCGATATCGCCCGCCCACTGGGCGCGGCGTTGTGGCGCAGCGAGCTGCCCGAGAGCGTCGAGCAACAACTGCGCCTGGTGGAAAAGGCCGACCTGCTGGTGGTGACCACGCCGGTCTATCGCGGCAGCTTCCCTGGCCACTTCAAGCACCTGTTCGACTTGATCGGCCAGGATGCGCTGGTCGACACGCCAGTACTGCTGGCAGCCACCGGCGGCAGCGAACGCCATGCGCTGGTCCTCGATCATCAGCTGCGGCCACTGTTCAGCTTCCTGCAAGCGCTGACCTTGCCCATCGGCGTATACGCCAGCCAGAACGAGCTGGCCGACTACCGGGTGACCAGCGAAGCTTTGGCTGCGCGCATCCGACTGGCCGCCGAGCGCGCCGTGCCGTTGTTCGCGGCTCACCATGCGCTGCGCAAAAGCGCCTGAGGAGCGGCCATGAATGCACCCGTGAAACCTGCCCAACGCCCTGCCCTGGCCATCGCCCAAGAACTGGCCGGGCAGTTTGCCCAGACCGCCGTCGAGCGTGACGAGCGCGGCGGCACGCCCAAAGCCGAGCGCGATGCCCTGCGCAGCAGCGGCCTGTTGTCGCTGGCCATCCCGAGCGCCTACGGCGGCCAAGGGGCCAACTGGCGCGACACCTTTGCAGTGGTACGCGAGTTTGCCCGCGTCGACAGCTCGATCGCCCACGTGTTTGGCTTTCATCACCTGATGCTGGCCACCGTGCGGCTGTTCTCCCGCCCTGATCAGTGGCAACCGTGGTTCGAACAGACCGCGCGCAAGCACTGGTTCTGGGGCAACGCACTGAACCCGTTGGATACCCGCACCCAGGTCAAGCACTTCGACGGCTGGTGTGAGTTTTCCGGGCAGAAGAGCTTTTGCTCAGGGGCCAGCGACTCGGAAATGCTCATCGCCTCGGCGGTGGACGAGCGTGCGGGCGGCAAGCTGCTGATTGCCGCGATCCCCAGCGGGCGCACCGGCATCACCCTGCACAATGACTGGAACAATATCGGCCAGCGCCAGACCGACAGCGGCAGCGCCACGTTCGAGCGTGTGCGCGTCGAGCATGACGAACTGCTGCTCGACCCCGGCCCGCTGAGCACACCATTCGCGGCCTTGCGGCCACTGATCGCCCAGTTGCATTTTGCCAACCTGTTCCTCGGCATCGCCGAGGGCGCCTTTGCCGAAGCACGCCAGTACAGCCTCAAGGAGAGCCGGCCGTGGTTCCGCTCCGAGGCCACCAGCAGCAGCGAAGACCCGTACATCCTGCGCCATTACGGCGAGTTCTGGGTCGGTCTGGAAACCGTGCGCCTGTTGATCGAGCGCGCCGCCGAACAGCTCGACCGCGCCTGGGCCAAGGAGCATGCCCTGACTGCCGAGGAGCGCGGTGACCTGGCCGTGGCCATTGGCACCGCCAAGGTCGCCGCCACCCGCCATGGCCTGGATATCTGCAACCGCCTGTTCGAAGTCACCGGAGCCCGCGCGACCCATGCCTCGCTGCGCTTCGACCGCCATTGGCGCAACCTGAGGACGCAAACCTTGCACGACCCTGTGGACTATCGCATCCATGAGCTCGGCGAGTGGGCCCTCAACGGCAAGCGTCCCGTCCCGTCTTTCTATTCATAAGGCACGCTCATGCAATTGCTGACCCTCCCCCCGTCACCGTCATTGGCTACCTCGATCAGGGCGACCGCACAGGTCTTCGAAGACCCCAGGTCGCAGGCGCTGCTCGCCCACTTGCAACAGGTCGCCCCCAGTGAGGCCAGCGTCCTGATCATCGGCGAGACCGGCACGGGCAAGGAGCTGGTCGCGCGCCACATCCACAACCTCAGTGGCCGACGCAACGGGCCGTTCGTCGCGGTCAACTGCGGCGCGTTCTCCGAGTCGCTGGTGGAAGCGGAGCTATTCGGCCACGACAAGGGCGCCTTCACCGGCGCCTTGGCAGCGAAGGCTGGCTGGTTCGAGGAAGCCAACGGCGGCACGCTGTTTCTCGATGAGATCGGCGACCTGCCGCTGCCGATCCAGGTCAAGTTGCTGCGCGTGCTACAGGAGCGAGAAGTCGTGCGCCTGGGCTCGCGCAAAAGTATCCCGATCAACGTGCGAGTGCTGGCAGCGACCAACGTACAACTGGAAAAGGCCATCAACGCCGGGCACTTTCGCGAAGACCTGTATTACCGCCTGAACGTGGTGACCTTGTCGCTGCATCCGCTGCGCGAGCGGCCGGGCGACATCCTGCCATTGGCGCGGCACTTCATCCGCAGCTACAGCGAACGCCTGAGCTATGGCCAAGTGGAGCTCAGCCCACGCGCCCAGGCCAAGCTGGTCGAATACAGCTGGCCGGGCAACATTCGCGAGCTGGAAAACGTCATTCACCACAGCCTGCTGACCTGCGGCAATGGCGAGATCCAGGCGCAAGACCTGCGTCTGTCGAACCTGCGCCTGGAACGTCAGGACGAGAGCACCGCGCGTGCATCCAGCGGCGATGCGGTCGAAGATCTGTTGCAACTGGCCTTCAGTCGGCTCTATGAAGAGCAGCCAGGCGAGCTTTACGAGAAAGTCGAGAACGCCCTGCTGCGCTCGGCCTATCGCTTCTGCCATTACAACCAGGTGCACACCGCGCAGTTGCTCGGCTTATCGCGCAACGTTACCCGCACCCGGCTGATCGCCATTGGCGAGCTGGTGGTCAACAAACGCCGCAATCAGGAGCAACCACTGGATAACCGCCTGGTGCGCTTGTCGATCTGACCGCTACCCCGGTGACTGGACACGTTGCACACTCACCGCGCTACGCGAAGCGCTTGTTGTTAGCGCTGGTGCAACACGCGATAAGCGCAAGGCCCGGCAGCCCGAGCCTGGAGTAACATAGGCACTCAACCTGATAGCCGCTCCGGACACCTGAGCATGACCCACGCAGCCAACGTTCCCGACACTGTCGCCACGTCCGTCAGCCAACCTCGCCTGGTGCTGTTCCTGGCCTATGCGCACATGGGCCTGCTCGACCTGACCGGCGCGCAAACGGTGTTCTGGGCCGCCAACAAGGCCTGCGCAGAACGTGGCCTGGCCGGTTATCGGGTGTGTACGGCCAGCGTGCCGGGTGGATTGATTGCAAGCGCCGAAGGTCTGCGGGTGCACACCGAGCCCCTTGAGCCACTACTGCTCGAACAGATCGACACCCTGGTAGTGCCCGGTGCGCCGGAGATCGTGCGCACCCTGCCTGAGCACGTCGAACTGGTCAGTTGCTTGCGTCAGGTCGCCGCCAAGGCACGGCGCACCGCCTCGGTGTGCAGCGGCACCTTCCTGCTGGCGGCCGCCGGTCTACTCGACGGACGCCGGGCCGCCACCCATTGGGCCATGTGCGATGCCCTGCGCCAGCGCTTTCCTGCCATCGAGGTGGATGCCGAGGCGATCTTCGTGCAGCAAGAGCAGGTCTGGACCTCGGCCGGGGTCAGCGCTGGCATCGACTTGGCGTTGGCCCTGGTCGAGGCTGATTGCGGCCGTGAGGTGGCGATGCAGGTGGCCCGCGAGCTGGTGGTTTTCCTCAAGCGCCCTGGTGGCCAGGCGCAGTTCAGCGAGTTGCTCAAGGCCCAGGGCGAGCACAGCGCCGCCTTCGATGAACTGCACCTGTGGCTCAATGAGCATTTGCACGATCCACAGCTGAGTGTCGAGCGCCTGGCTGGGCAAGCGTGCATGAGCCTGCGTAACTTCACGCGGGTGTACAAACAAAAAACCGGACGCACTCCGGCCAAGGCCATTGAAGTGTTTCGTCTGGAAGCGGCCCGGCGCCTGCTGGAAAACACTGACCTGCAGATCGAGCAAATCGCCCGTCAGTGCGGGTTCGGCAGCGAAGAACGCTTGCGCCTGGCGTTCCAGCGCCACTTGGCAGTGACCCCGCGCGACTACCGCGCACGTTTCGCCCGCAGCGTGCCCCTGGCCGAAATCCAGGGTTCTTTGGCCTAGGGCCAAACGCCCTGCGCGCCTAGCATCCAGCGCAACAAACTCAACACCTGCGTGGGCTGCTGCGTTTGTCGGAGCACGGCACGCACTTGCCAGGAGGGCCTATCATTTCCATCGGCCAGCCAACTGGAAAGGCGCCCCCTCTGCGTTTCGAGCGAGCTTTATGCGCGCCGTTCACGTGCCGTGCCCGAACTGATAATTCCAATAATCACCTGGAGCACAACGATGAAACAGATTCTTGTCATTGGCGCAGGCTTCGCCGGCCTATGGAGCGCCTTGGGTGCCGCGCGCCTGCTTGACCTGCAGGGCCGCGACGATGTGCAGATCAGCGTACTTGCGCCCAAAGCCGAGTTGCACGTGCGCCCGCGGTTTTATGAGCCCGACGTGCACACCATGGCCGCCCCCCTGCAAGCGCTGTTCGACGCGGTCAACGTGCGCTTTATCAAAGGCACCGCCTACCGCATCGATGAGGGCCGCCAGTCGGTGGCTTATCGTGATCCTTCCGGGGCTGAGCTGAGCATTGGCTATGACCGGCTGATCATGGCCTGTGGCAGCCTGCTTAACCGCCCTGCGCTGGAGGGTTTCGATCAACACGCCTTCGACGTCGACAAGATCGACTCGGCGACACGCCTGGAAGAGCACCTCAAGTCGCTCGCCTCCCAGCCTGACAGCCCAGCGCGCAATACCGTGGTAGTCGCCGGCGGCGGCTTTACCGGCATCGAGACCGCGACCGAATTGCCGACCCGGCTGCGCGCCATTTTCGGTGAGCAGGTGACCCCGCGCATTGTCGTGGTCGATCGCGGCGCGAAAATTGGCGCAGCGCTGGGCGCGGGGATCAGCCCGGCCATCGAGGCGGCTTCAACCGAGCTGGGCATCGAATGGATCTGCGGCGCCACCGTGGCCTCAGTCGATGGCGATGGGGTGCTGCTGGACAATGGCCAGCGCATCCCGGCCAAGACCGTGATCTGGACCGTGGGCTTCAAGGCCAACCCGCTCACCGAGCAGATCCGTGGCGAACGCGACCGCCAGGGCCGCCTGCATGTCGACGGCAACCTCAAGGTCAAGGGCAATGGCGCGGTCTATGCCGCCGGTGATGTGGCCTATGCGGCGTGCGACGAGGTCGGCAACTATGCGGTGATGTCCTGCCAGCACGCGATTCCGCTGGGGCGTTATGCCGGCAACAATGCCGCCGCCGAATTGATCGGCGAGGCGCCGATGACCTACAGCCAGCCCAAGTACGTGACCTGTCTGGACCTGGGCGCCTGGGGCGCGGTGTATACCGAGGGCTGGGATCGCCAGGTGGCGCCGCCTGAGGACCGATTCAAGGCCAAACAACTCAAGCAGCAGATCAACTCGGTGTGGATCTATCCGCCAGCGGCAGACAAGGTTGCGGCGTTGGCGGCGGCGGATCCGTTGATTCCGGTGGCGTGATCGATCCTGGGACCGCTGCGCGCTCCATCGCAGGCAAGCCCGCTCCTACAAAAGCCTGCGATGGAGCCTGCAGCGGTCCAGGGTCATAACTACGCTCACTGACGCCCCACCATCGCCACAATGGTCGCCTGCAACTCCTGCCTGGCCTGCTCCGCCGTCAACTCGCCCGCCGCTGCCGCCAGCGCCAACGCATCTGCCGCACCCACCAACACCCGCAACCCCGCCACGCCAACATCCCCACCTGGGGCA